>NZ_JAWPOL010000005.1:0-183355 GCF_033391095.1 Vibrio sp. Vb0667
GTTGCTAGGAATAACATAATTCGCTTCATTACTTTTCTCCGAGGAAGCTTATCGTTTTTTTAAAACGGATTGTTATAAGGAACAAATGGTAATCGCTATAAAAGCCAATTCCGTTGATTTTCATGTTCCGTACGTTATAGATATAGTCTATCCGCGATAAAAACAAGGTTAAGCAATAAATTGCAACATTTGTTTTCGGGACTGAAATATTTGATTCAAGCGATTTCAAAACATACTTTGGTAGGAGCTGGAACCTCCGTTCATATACATTTATCAAAATGATAAAATAAGCTCTGAGCTACCCATCATCTATTGATAGATGATCTTGGTGTTAAATCTATCACCTCTTCGCAACTTAGCTAGAAATTTTTTAATAGACCAAAAACAGTACGTTAGCTCTGCTATAGACTTTGGTCTTATTGTGCGGCCACATGGACATGCTAAATTCGAATGAGATGAACAAAACAGAGCCACTCTAAGTACATTGCAAAAAGTGCATTGGGTGAGCTCAAAAACTCCATGTATTGAGGGAAAAACCATGGTAGAAACTAACGACTATCAAATGGCTATTGATTTACTGCGTTGTCACCTAGGCATCTCAGAGGACGAGGCAAAGCAACAACTTGGTATTTCAACCGATCATCATATGTCTCAGCGTGTTGCTGAAACACAACAAGCATTGATGGGGCTCAGCCAAGATAAGTAATCTGACTTTTTAGGTTACACCAACAAGAAAGGGCTGCATTGCGCAGCCCTTTGGGTTTTTTAGTCTTTTATCCTAAACACCATTAGTCAGTGTTTAGCAACGGCTCTACATTAATGTACTTGCCCAACTCTTTGCGTTTAGCACTTGGAATATATGGAATTTCCCCAAGCTTAGGT
Source organism: Vibrio sp. Vb0667 (assembly GCF_033391095.1). Classification (NCBI taxonomy): domain Bacteria; kingdom Pseudomonadati; phylum Pseudomonadota; class Gammaproteobacteria; order Vibrionales; family Vibrionaceae; genus Vibrio; species Vibrio sp. Vb0667. The sequence goes on from NZ_JAWPOL010000005.1 coordinate 883, forward strand.
GCATCGATACGTGCTTCTAGCATCTCGATAATGTCAGCGTAGTGCTCTGTGCCAGGGTTGACGCGGTTTGCCACCCAGCCAACAAGATTCAAACCATCCGCTTTAATACTCTCCGCTGTGAGTAAAGCGTGGCTCAAACAGCCTAATTTAATGCCAACCACCAGTACAACAGGTAACTGCTCTTCTTTTACCCATGTAGATAAACAGTCCGTATCGGATACTGGCACACGCCAGCCTCCAGCACCTTCAACGAGAACAACATCGGCTTGCTGCTTATGTTGAGCCAGTTTTTGACTCAGAACATCGTAGCTTATTTCGACATGTTCATGCTTCGCTGCAATGTGGGGAGAAGCAGGCAACTCTAAAGCGTATGGGTTCACATCATCATAGGCCACATCGAGTGTTGCGGCGTCTTGTAAGTGTAAAGCATCAGAGTTACGCCATCCGGCTTCAGTCTTGTCACTCCCTGCTGCCACTGGCTTATAACCAATAGTGTTTAGTCCTTTTGCAGCGATCGCTTGCAAAATGGCTTTAGACGCTACCGTCTTTCCAACATCAGTATCCGTACCAGCAATAAAAAAAGCATCAATCATAGATGTATTACTCCAAAACAAACCTGATAACTTGCAGGTAGAAGACCTTGATCGTTTTTAAACGCTTGGTACGCATGCTCAACTTTTAACAAAGTCTCGCGACTAGTTAAACCGTGTGAGCGCCCGCTTACGTGATTTGCACCTATACCTTTGAGGTCACGCATAACTGAAAATGCAGAGTCGTACCAAACTGTGATGGTGGTCAAGTCTAGTTGATGGCTGTCACATCGAGATTGCGCTAACGCAATTTTTACCTGATTGAGCGTTAGAAAGTTATTGACGTGTTGATATGCATCAATTTTTTCCCATGATGCACGCAGCTCATACAGTGATCCATCAACCAGTGTAGAGAACCACGCTTTCCCACCATTTTTTAGCACGCGGCGCACTTCTTTTAGTGGGTAACTTAAATCTGTACACCATTGCAGCGCTAAACTTGAAAACACGTAATCGAAGCTATCATCGTCAAATGGTAAGTTTTCAGCATCAGCAACTTGGTAATGCATTCGTACTGCACCACAACGCTGCTCTGCTTTATCTAACATGGCTTGAGAGATATCGCCGCAGACTACTTCCGCACCGCGTTGTTGAAGTAGTTGGGAGAAATAACCCGTGCCACAACCTAAATCCAATACACGTTTTCGCGTCAAGTTTTCAGGAAGTTTATCAAGCAGCTGATGCCCGACATCACGTTGAAAAGCCGCATGTTTATCGTATGTTTCTGCTGCTTTACCAAACGAAGAGGCAATCGCGTCTTTATCTTGATGGAAACTCTCTAACGCGAGCGTTTGCGCTAATGCGGTAGTTGCATTATCCATTACAGCGCTCCTAATGCTTGCTTCAATGCGATTGAAAGCGTTTTAACTTGTTCATTAGTGTGATTGGCAGTGAGTGTGATTCGAAGACGAGACGTTCCTTTAGGCACCGTCGGAGGGCGAATAGCAGTCACCCAAATACCGTTTTGGCGACAAGCACCTGCTACTCGCAAAGCCAATTCAGATTCACCAATCAAAAAGGGCTTAATCGAAGTTTGAGTCTCAACAAACCCCTCAAGGTCGCTAAGGCTATCTCGATACACTTCACTAAGCTCAGAGAGCTTTTCACGTCGCCAAGACTGCTCTTGAACCATAGAAACCGCATGCGTGAGCGCGTAGGCTTGTGCCGGAGGCATCGCTGTGGAATACACATGGTGACGAGCAAACTGAGTCAAAAAGTCTCCCGTTGCGTGGTCACATAAAATAGCCGCGCCAGACATACCAAACGCTTTGCCGAAAGTAACGATCAGTATCTCGGGTTTAACCGTTGCCAACTCGCAAGAACCACCACCGGATTGACCAAGAACGCCAATACCATGAGCGTCATCGACAGCAAACCAAGCATCATGACTACGAGTGACTTCAGCTATATCGCTAAGCGGCGCACAGTCGCCGTCCATGCTGAATACCCCTTCAGTCACAACTAGATGGTTGTCTTCGCTATTAATCAGCGACTTTAGGTGCTCGATGTCATTGTGTTTGAAGCGCTTCATCTTAGCTGGTGACAACGCCCCCGCTTCCATCAGTGAGGCATGGTTCAAACGGTCTTGGATCAATACGTCTGATTTTTCCAACAAGGTGAACAACAAGGCTTGATTAGCACTGAATCCAGAACCAAACAGAATTGCTCTGTCGTAACCCAACCATTCGGTCAGTGCGGCTTCTAAATTGCTGTGCGCGGCACTAAAGCCAGTCACCATCGGTGATGCTCCACTGCCACTACCATATACGCTTAAACCTTGCTGCCAAGCCCGAACAAGCGCTTGGTCATTAGCCAATCCCAAATAATCATTACTTGAGAAATTAATGTAGCGTCTACCTTCGTGTTCCAAAACGGACTGGTTACCGGCAAACACCACATTCATAGAACGATTCAACCCTTGCGTTTTACGCTCAGCAAGGGCGGACTCGATACGAGATTTAAACGCTGGCATCGTAGAAAAGGTCGTCTTTTGTCGGACGGGCAGCAACGCGCTCTACGACGCGATCGAGTAACTCGTTTTCTTCGATTTCATCAGGCTTTTGAGACACCTCTTGGCTGTTAATACCGAGCTTATTGAACAGCATCATGTCCTTATCTTCAGAAGGATTTGGAGTCGTCAGAAGTTTGCAGCCATAGAAGACTGAGTTTGCACCCGCCATAAAACACAGCGCTTGCATTTGTTCGTTCATGTTTTCACGGCCAGCCGATAGACGAACCGCTGATTGAGGCATCATGATGCGCGCAATCGCAATCAAGCGAATGAAATCGAATGGCTCAACATCGTCCACCTCTTCCAGTGGTGTGCCTTTCACCTTCACGAGCATGTTGATTGGCACACTTTCAGGATGCACTGGCAAGTTAGCTAATTCAACCAACAAACCTGCTCGGTCGTTAGCACTTTCACCCATACCGATGATGCCACCGGAACAGATCTTCATGCCAGCATCACGAACATGAGACAAAGTATCTAAACGGTCTTGATAAGTACGTGTGGTAATGATGTTGCCGTAAAATTCAGGAGACGTATCTAGGTTGTGGTTGTAGTAATCCAAACCTGCGGTTGCCAGTTGTTTTGCTTGATCTGGTGTCAACATGCCTAATGTCATACACGTTTCTAAACCCATGCCCTTCACGCCTTTGATCATGTCGGTCAAATGCGGCATGTCACGCTCTTTTGGATTTTTCCATGCTGCGCCCATACAGAATCGAGTAGAACCAGCATTTTTGGCTTTTTGCGCAGCATCGAGTACGCGTTCTACTTCCATCAGACGCTCTTTCTCGATGTCTGTGGTGTAACGAGCACTCTGAGGACAGTACTTACAATCTTCTGGACAAGCACCTGTCTTAATCGACAGAAGCGTGCTTACTTGAACATGGTTGGTTTGTTGATATTGACGATGTACAAGCTGCGCTTCGAATAGGAGATCCATGAATGGTTTTTCCATGAGATCGCGCACTTCAGCATGCGTCCAGTTATGACGAACTTCCACGTGTATTCCTTTAGTCACTTTTGTTGTTGTGTTGACAGTCTACTGAGTCTCGATAAACTGTCAACACAACGCAAAAGATCAAAGTTTACACCTGTCTGTTTTTTAACCTCAATTATTATTGGAATCGCACATGGATCTCGCCTTCGACCGCCAGCATATCTGGCATCCTTACACTTCGACATTGACACCTCTGACCTGCTACCCAGTGGCATCGGCAAATGGTGTTCATATTAAATTGGAAGACGGTACTGAGCTGGTCGATGGCATGTCTTCTTGGTGGTCGACGATCCACGGCTACAACCATCCGCATTTAAATCAAGCCGCTCACCAGCAAATCGATCAGGTCTCTCACGTGATGTTTGGCGGGATTACCCACCAGCCAGCAATCAGTTTGTGTAAGAAGCTATTGTCCCTTGCACCAAATAACCTTGAACATGTATTCCTTGCCGATTCAGGCTCCGTTGCCGTAGAAGTCAGCTTAAAAATGGCACTGCAATATTGGCATGCAAAAGGCGAACGCCGACCGAAGTTTCTTACTTTGCGACACGGTTATCACGGCGACACCTTTGCGGCTATGTCGGTTACCGATCCTGATAACTCAATGCACTCTCTTTACAAAGGCTTTTTGCCTGAGCATATCTTTGCGGAGTCAGCAACTTGTGGTTATTGGGATGAATGGAAGCCAGAGGACCTTACCGACTTCGAGCACAAGATTGAAACGCACCATGAAGAACTTGCTGCGGTGATCCTAGAACCTATTGTTCAAGGCGCAGGCGGCATGCGCATCTACCATCCAGAATTTCTCAAAGGCGTGCGTAGGCTTTGCGACAAATACGGCTTGTTATTGATTGCAGATGAGATCGCTACCGGATTTGGTCGTACCGGTAAGTTGTTTGCCTGCGAACATGCAGACATTCAACCAGACATTCTGTGTGTCGGGAAAGCACTCACTGGCGGCTACATGACCCTCTCTGCGACCCTGGCGAGCAAACACGTAGCAGACACCGTTTGTGGTGGTGATGCAGGCTGTTTTATGCACGGTCCAACCTTTATGGGGAATCCACTCGCCTGTGCTGTTGCCACCGCAAGTTTGGAATTGATTGAGCAAGGTAATTGGCAGCAACAAACCCAACAAATTGAAACGCTGTTTTCTGAGTTACTACCAAAACTTGAAGAATACGAGTTGGTGAAAAACACCCGTTGGCTAGGTGCCATTGGCGTAGTGGAGACGCATCGCCCTGTGAATATGGAAACCATCCAAGCCTTGTTTGTTGAACACGGAGTTTGGATTCGTCCATTTGGCAAACTGATTTATATGATGCCGCCGTTCATCAGCAAGCCGGAAGATATTGAGAAGCTAGTTAACGCGATTGATGCGGCGTTGCAACGTAAAGACTGCTTCGCTTCATAGTCCAATTCAATACGAAAACGGTTTGAGTATGAGACTCAAACCGTCTCATTATTTATTAGAACAGTAAAGTTATCGGAGTTGACTGTCTTTACTCGCTCGTCGATTGAACAATGCTTGGCGTTGAGACACCAATTCGATTGTTGACTGACATTCGATACACAAACGAACGCCTTTCATAGCAAAACGACGTGCTTCGGGATCTCATCACCACACTCATCGCAATAATGGGCGCTTTCACCCCTTGTGATACTGCCACGAACACGGGAAATCTCGTCGTCTATTGTGTTTTGAATTTGTTGGCTGACGCTATCGTCATTTGCCCACCCTACGGCCATAAGCCCTCCTCGTTACTTGAATGAGAAAATCTACTTACCGTGGTAAGGTGGATGATTATATCGATTACAAATAACAAGATAATTAGGGTAAATTCGAAAACACTATTGCAGCTTAGTAATAATCAATTTTCACTCGACGCAGATAACAAAAAACCCAGCACTAAGGCTGGGTTTTGGTGTTCTAGTGGTTAATGAATTAACCGATGTGCGTTGCGCCCGCCATGTACTTCTGAAGTACTGTAGGGATTGCAATGCGGCCGTCTGCTTCTTGGTTGTTTTCTAGGATAGCAACCATTGTACGACCTACAGCAAGACCAGAACCGTTTAGCGTGTGTACAAGCTCAGGTTTCTTCTCGCCTTTACGACGGAAACGTGCTTGCATACGACGAGCTTGGAAATCCCACATGTTAGAACATGAAGAAATTTCACGGTAAGTTTCTTGAGCAGGAACCCAAACTTCTAGGTCGTAAGTCTTACGAGCGCCGAAGCCCATGTCACCTGTACATAGAACCACTTTACGGTAAGGAAGCTCTAGAAGTTGTAGAACTTTCTCAGCGTGACCTGTTAGCTCTTCTAGTGCGTTCATTGAATCTTCTGGCTTAGTGATTTGTACTAGCTCAACTTTGTCGAACTGGTGCATACGAATCAAACCACGAGTATCACGACCGTAAGAACCTGCTTCTGAACGGAAACATGGCGTGTGAGCTGTCATCTTAATTGGTAGATCCGCTTCGTCAGAAATCGTGTCACGAACTAGGTTCGTTACAGGTACTTCTGCAGTAGGGATTAGAGACAGTTTACGTGGCTCTTCGTCGTTTACTTTTTCTACTAGCGGCTCAGTGTGGAAAAGATCTTTACCAAACTTAGGAAGCTGACCAGTACCGAATAGGCTGTCAGAGTTTACTAGGTAAGGTACGTACATTTCTGTGTAGCCGTGCTCTTCAGTGTGAAGATCCAGCATGAACTGAGCGATTGCACGGTGTAGACGAGCAAATTGGCCTTTCATCACGATGAAACGTGCGCCAGTGATCTTAACTGCACTTGCGAAGTCTAGACCGTCGCCCATTTCGCCTAGGTCAACGTGATCTTTCAGTTCGAAGTCGTAAGACTTTGGCTCACCCCAACGAGAGATTTCAACGTTGTCGTTTTCATCTTTGCCATCTGGCACTTCATCTGCTGGGATGTTTGGTACAGAAAGCGTGAATTCGTCTAGTTGAGCCATTACTTGCTCAAGTTCAACTTTCTTCGCATCAAGATCGCTACCTAGCGTACCGATTTGTTTCTTGATCTCTTCTGCGCCTTCTTTGTCGCCAGCCGCCATTTTTTGGCCGATTTGCTTGGAGATGGAGTTACGCGTGGATTGTAAATTTTCTACTTCTACTTGAATGGACTTACGTTGTTCTTCAAGTTTACGAATAGTATCTACGTCTAGCTTAAAGCCACGACGCGCCAGTTTAGCAGCTGTTTCATCCAGCTCTGTACGAAGTAATTTAGAATCCAGCATTGTTAATCCTATGCTTTTTGTTGTGAAATCACGCGCACTTTCCAAGCGTACGCGTTAAAAAAATTTACTAAACAAATGTATCCAAAAACGCCTACTTTTCATAGCGCTTTTGTGGGCTATTTGCGTCTAAAGTAGCCAAGTAATCTAACTTTTCGCCGATTTTGGTCTCCAGACCACGATTTGTCGGCTGATAGTACCTACGATCGCCCATTTCAGGCGGCAAATATTGCTCACCTGCTGCGTAAGCACCAGGCTCATCGTGAGCATAACGATACTCAGCCCCATAACCCATGTCTTTCATCAAACTGGTTGGCGCATTTCGAAGGTGATGCGGCACTTCATATTCAGGTAAGTTATGAGCGTCCGCTAGCGCTTGTTTCCACGCCACGTAAACAGCATTACTTTTTGGCGCACATGCTAAGTACACGATCGCCTGTGCAATCGCACGTTCACCTTCTGCTGGGCCAACGCGTGTAAAACAGTCCCACGCGGAGAGTGCCACTTGCATGGCTCTAGGGTCCGCATTGCCGACATCTTCTGATGCTATCGCAAGTAATCGACGGGCAATATAAAGAGGATCACAACCCGCAGCAATCATACGTGCAGCCCAGTAAAGCGCCGCATCTGGGTTAGAGCCACGAATGGATTTGTGGACCGCAGAGATTAAGTCATACCAGATATCACCTTTGTTATCGAAGCGAGAGACTTTCTCCCCTGCCACTTCAGCCAGCAACTTAAGCGTGATCTCTTTTTCACCTTGCGCATTGTCTTCTGCCATGTCGTAGAGCAGCTCAAGATAATTGAGAGACATGCGAGCATCACCGTTTACCAGTTCTGCTAGGCGGTCTAATACGTTATCAGCGAAGTGTGCGGGTGTATTGCCCAAGCCACGCTCTTTGTCACTGATCGCTTGATTCAGCGCCAGTGAGATTTCATCTTTATCGAGAGACGTTAGCTTGTAGACACGTGCACGTGACAGCAATGCGTTGTTTAACTCAAACGACGGGTTTTCTGTCGTCGCACCAATAAAGGTAACCGTGCCATCTTCGATATGCGGTAAAAACGCGTCTTGTTGAGATTTGTTGAAGCGATGCACCTCATCCACAAATAAGATGGTGCGGCGGCCCGCCATTTTGTTCTCACGTGCTTTCTCGATTGCTGCACGGATTTCTTTCACACCAGACGTTACGGCAGACACACGCTCTACTTCAGCATTGGCGTAGTTTGCAGCCACTTCCGCTAATGTCGTTTTGCCTGTGCCTGGTGGTCCCCAAAGGATCATAGAGTGAATGTGACCCGCCTCTAGCGCACGGCGCAGTGGCTTACCAGGGCCTAAAATGTGCTGCTGTCCAATGTATTGCTCGATTGTTTCCGGTCTCATACGAGCAGCAAGGGGACGAAAATCTTCGTCCCCCGAGAAATCTAATGTGTAATTACTCACTACCAATTAATTCCTTTGGTCATCCACTTCCACACCTTTTGGAATTGTGAATGTGAATCTGTCTGCTTTTGGTTTACCCAGCTTCACGTTGTTAAAGGTGAACAAACCTTTTTGGCCGTCTTGCTCAACCACATTGAAGCCTTTCACGACACCTTTGGCATCAATATTAATCTGGAATTGACCTTGTGTGGAGTCTACTGCAGTAGGAATGAGAGTGAACTGGTCACCTTTTTGAGATATTTTGTAGTTATTCCAATCACTTGCTCGGTTACGCGTTAGCAAAACAAATGGCGTTTGCTCTGTTGCTTGCTCTTGCCAGTAGATGCTCACTTGCTCGATGAATGGGCTGTAGTACCACAATGTCTTACCGTCAGAGACCAATAGGTTCTCATCAGGGAATGTTGTACTCCAACGGAACAGGCTTGGCCGAGCGATTTCAACCGTACCTTCTCCTTCCATAACCGTTTCGCCTTCAGGGCTGATAACCTGCTGAGAGAAATCCGCACTAAAGCCATCATTCATAGAAAGGCGTTTGTTTAATTCATCTTTAGGAGATGCTGCGTGTGCAGTAGAAAAGAGGGAAAAGCTTAAAACAAGCGCAGAGAAAAGTTTCGCTGAAAATAGTTTTTTCATTCAGATACCTATTATTAGAACCACTCACCTCAGTTGGACTGAGGTGAGTAAAACAAGTTCATTAATCTTTTGGTGGCGCAGGTGCCAGTACTTCACGGTTACCGTTATGACCCGGAGCACTTACGATGCCCTGCGCTTCAAGCTGCTCTACAATACGGGCGGCACGGTTGTAACCTATCTTAAATCGGCGCTGAACACCGGAAACCGAACCTCGACGTGATTGAACCACGTGCTCAACAACTTGATCGAAGAGCGGGTCTACATCTTCATCCGCTTCCATTTGCTCACCTGGCAATAGACTTTCTGGAGTTTGATCTCCACTGATGATCTCTTCAATATAGTTCGGTTTACCACGCGCTTTCCAGTTGTTTACAACAGCATGAACATCATCATCTGATGCAAATGCACCGTGAACACGAGTTGTATGACTAGATCCCGGCGGTAGATACAACATATCACCCATACCAAGTAGTGATTCTGCGCCGCCTTGATCTAGGATTGTACGAGAGTCCGTTTTAGTCGATACCGTAAACGCAACACGAGTTGGAATGTTCGCTTTAATTAGACCGGTAATAACGTCAACCGATGGACGCTGAGTCGCAAGAATTAAGTGAATACCTGCCGCACGCGCTTTTTGCGCCAAGCGAGCAATCAGTTCTTCAACTTTCTTACCTACCACCATCATCAGGTCAGCAAATTCGTCAACAACAACGACGATGTAAGGCAGCTTTTCTAGCAATGGCGGTTCAGTATCCATGCTGTCGCCTTCTTGCCAGAACGGGTCATGGATTGGGTGGCCCGCTTCTGCTGCCATCTTCAATTTTTCGTTGAAGCCCTTCACATTACGTACACCTAATGCCGACATCAATTTGTAACGACGTTCCATCTCGCCCACACACCAACGCAGAGCATTTGATGCGTCTTTCATATCAGTCACAACTTCAGAAAGAAGATGAGGGATACCTTCATAAATAGAAAGCTCTAGCATTTTCGGGTCAATCATGATGAAGCGTACATCTTCTGGACCTGCTTTATACAGCATGCTCAAAATCATCACGTTCACACCCACCGACTTACCAGAACCTGTTGTACCTGCTACTAACACGTGAGGCATCTTCGCAAGATCTGCCACCACAGCTTCGCCCGCAATGTCTTGACCTAGCACAACCGTTGTTGGTGACGTTGCTTGCTCAAACTGAGGGCTACTGATGACATCAGATAAATAGACCGTCTGACGACTCATGTTTGGCAGTTCCAAACCGATGTAAGGCTTGCCAGGGATTACTTCCACAACACGTACCGCCATCGCAGACAATGCACGCGCTAAGTCAGTTGAAAGACCAGAAATACGACTTACTTTCACCCCTGGCGCCAAATCAAGCTCAAAACGAGTGATCACTGGACCAGGATAAATACCAACCACATCGGCTTTGATTTTGTAGTCAGCGAGTTTGCTCTCTACCAATCGAGCGACCTGCTCTAGCGCATCACGGTCGATAAAGTTTTCACGTTTTTCTGGATGATAAAGCAACTCGAGCGTTGGGAGTGGCTCTTCCGGAACTGGCAAGTTTTCTTCTTTCTGTACCAAAAATGGGTTCTGTGTTGCAGCGACTTTGGCTTGCGCATTGGAAACCATATCTTGGAATGCGGTAACATCTTGGTCGTTGTCTTGGACCTCTTCCACCTCCACTTTTTGAGGTGCAGGTTCAAATGTTGTTGAAGGTGTTGCAACTTGCTGATGAGGCGTTGTTGGCTGTGCTTGCTGTGCAGGCTGAGATTCCACTTCGTCTTCATCATCTAACACATCAAAGTCAGAGATCGTAGGCTCAATATGTTGGCTCGATTCTGTTTGCGCCGTGATGCTATCTAATACAGCAGAATCAATTGCAGGCTCTTCATGTACAGGATGCTCAATACTTGGCGGCTGTACTTGCTCTGCTTCAAATTGTTCGTACTCCGCATAATCTGGTTCAACACTGATCGGTTCTTCTGTAGCTGTATGTGGCTCTACATAGGAAGAGTAAGTGTCTGCAAATGATGGTGCTGCCTGTTCTTCAGTTCCCCAGTCATCTGCTTGTTGCGCCGCTGCTTCAAGCTCTTCTATCGTAACATTCAGTTGCTTGGTGCGTTCCAAGAGCGGATCAACGTTATCAGTGTTAACCGTATGGATAGGTTGTATTTGAGGCTCAGGTTCAGAATAAACTGGCGCAGCATTAACCGTAGCCTTGCGTTGTGGTGGCGTCGGTTCTACCATCGCCTGTTCCGCAGGCTTATCAGGTTTCGCTTGCGGCATATAAATAGGATACTCATGCGCTGGCGCCGGCTCTTTCGGTTCATCGACATCGTACGCCGTTAAATGAGGAAGCGGCTCATCATCAATTTCATGGTCTACATTGTGTTTAGGCGTAGAGACTTTGTCTTCTACAAACTCATCAAGCTGAGGTTCTAAAACTTCCTGCTCTGAACCTCTTGCCTTATTTGCAAGCGCGGCAATTAGTGCTAACGCACGATCACCAAGCCATTCCACGATGTTAAGCCATGAGATGCCAGTGAAGAGCGTAAAGCCCGCTCCCCACAAGAACAGCAATACCAATGTGGTACCGAGTACATTCAATGTAGGTAAAGCGAGGCTAGACAACACATCCCCGACCACACCTCCGGATGAAAAATACCAAATGTCATCAAAATTAATATCGGCAAGACCGCAACTGGTCATAATAAGGACGACCAGACCGAGCAGCCTTGTACCCCATAGCATGAAATCAATGGGCTCATCTTCTCCTCGTTTACGGCAAATCACCCATGCAGCCGCCGCTAGCAAGAAAGGGATTGGGTAAGCGAGAGAGCCAAATGTGAAGAATAGAGTATCGGCTAGCCAAGCGCCGAAAAGGCCACCAGCATTATCGATATCCCCTCCCCATGCGGTTTGGGACCAAGAAGGATCGGCCGGACTGAAGGTAAATAGTGCAACCGCAAGCAATACCGAGCTAAGAACGCCAACGATAAAGCAGCACTCTTTTAAGCGTTGGAAGCCATTTAAGCGTGAAGACTGGGGCTCTTCACTGGTTTTGATAATGGTTTCGACTTTCTTTGCGTTCTCTTTGAACATAAATCAACTTGAATATGGAAATGAAATAGGAAATTGCAAAACATTCCGAGCGGCATCAAGCCGCTCGGTAAATTGATTTAACCATATCAAGGAGAAAAACCCAATTACTCTCTGGCGAAAGCGGAAGCATATACCGCTTTCTTTGCAAGAAATTAACGAGTTTTGATCACAAGCTGGTTAGATTGTTTCACTTCTTCCATAACAACGTATGTGCGAGTGTCATTTACGCCAGGTAGACGTAGTAACGTATCGCCCAATAGTCGGCGGTAAGCACCCATATCTGATACACGGGTTTTAAGAAGATAGTCAAAGTCACCTGAAACAAGATGACACTCTTGTATGTCGTCTAGCTTTTGAACAGCTGAGTTAAACTGCTCAAACACATCCGGCGCACCACGGTTTAGCGTAATCTCAACGAATACTAATAGTGATGCATCCAGGAACTGCGGATTCAATAATGCAGTATACCCTGTGATATAACCCTGACGCTCTAAGCGACGTACACGCTCCAAACATGGCGTTGGAGAAAGTCCCACACGTTTTGAAAGCTCAACGTTTGAAATACGACCGTCTTTCTGCAGCTCATTAAGAATGTTGCGGTCGATACGGTCTAGTTCCTTGGACGGCTTTTTATAGTTGTCTGCCATTTTTTATTCCACCTTATTACTTCCTTGCAAAAAAATATACTACAACTTTTTAATATTTGGTGCCAAATTTTACAAATCTATAACTATACTAGTTATTAATTCGACAATAACACCCTACTAACAGTTAATACAACCATTATAGAAAGAGGATACAGGATGATCATTGGCGTACCTAAGGAAATCAAGAATCACGAATATCGTGTTGGTATGATCCCAGCTAGCGTGAGAGAACTCATCTCACATGGTCACCAAGTTTTAGTTGAGACCAATGCAGGTGCCGGCATTGGTTTTTCAGACGATGATTACATCGCTGTCGGCGCATCCATTCTCCCTCATGCTGCTGACGTATTTGCGCAAGCAGACATGATTGTAAAAGTAAAAGAACCCCAAGCAGTAGAGAGAGCAATGCTCCGCGAAGGGCAAATTTTATTTACTTATTTACACCTAGCACCAGATTTTCCACAAACTGATGAGCTAATCAAGAGCAAAGCTGTCTGTATAGCCTATGAGACTGTAACAGATAATATGGGTCGTTTGCCACTGTTAGCACCAATGTCAGAAGTGGCAGGTCGGATGTCTATCCAAGCTGGCGCGCAAACGTTGGAAAAATCGCACGGCGGTCGTGGTCTACTCCTAGGCGGCGTACCTGGTGTTGAACCTGCAAAAGTCGTTATCGTTGGTGGTGGCGTTGTTGGTGCAAACGCTGCTCGTATGGCGGTTGGCCTTCGCGCTGACGTCACTATTCTAGACCGTAACGTAGACACACTTCGTAAGCTTGACGAAGAATTCCAAGGTCGCGCAAAAGTGGTTTATTCTACTGAAGACGCTATCGAGAAGCATGTTCTAGAAGCGGACCTGGTTATCGGTGCCGTTCTAATTCCTGGCGCAGCAGCACCTAAACTGGTCACTAAAGAGCACATTGCTAAGATGAAGCCTGGTGCAGCAGTGGTTGACGTGGCAATTGACCAAGGCGGTTGTTTCGAAACTTCACACGCGACAACTCACGCAGATCCAACTTACATCGTTGATGAAGTGGTTCACTACTGTGTAGCAAATATGCCTGGCGCAGTTGCTCGCACTTCAACATTTGCACTCAACAACGCTACACTTCCATACATCGTGAAGTTAGCAAATAAAGGCTACCGCGAAGCACTTCTAGAAGATAAAGGCTTCCTTGAAGGTCTAAACGTTATTCACGGAAAAGTAACGTGTAAAGAAGTAGCAGAAAGCTTTGACTTGGAATACGTTGAACCAACTCAAGCTATCGCTATGTTTAATTAATGACAAAATAAAACATAACTTGTCACGTTTTGTTTACAAAAGCCCACTCATAAGTGGGCTTTTTCATATAGAGCGTTTGGCTATAAAGAATAACTAAATCTTATATGCACAAATTAAAATATTTCTAGGCGTGACCGATTTAGGGCAAAACTCTGACAATCTAACACGGTAACCACGTTCTTCAAGATAAAGCACTTTGTCTAATGCGAGCCAGATCTCCAACGGACGTTGAAAAACAAGTTGCACTAAGCTCATTCTCTCCATTTGCCAGAAGCGTTGTTCGCTTAACTTTTCAAAATGAGAGAAATCGATTTCTTGAGGAAGAACAATGCCTTTTTGCTCCGCTGCCCAGCGACATAAGGCTTCAAAACCATCACTTAATTGCGACTTACGGATACTCGGCACAGGCTGATACTCTGCCATTCCCAAAGCTTGTCGCGTGATCAAATCAAACCCAAGACGAAACATCATTTCCTGCTGACGATGACGACGCACGCGCTCTCCTCCCGTCACCGTTTGTTGTAATGGGATACGCAGTTCTTGCTTAGACAATGAGAGAGAAGAAGCCCTGCCCGATTCCGACATCGGCTGGTATTGTTCCGACTGAATCAAGTGGTAACAACAAGGTGATATGGTCATCGCAGCAATCCCATTTTCACTGCCGTACTGCATTAGACGAACGTGAAGGTCACCGCATGCATGCAGTGCTACTGCGTGTTGCGTTGGCTTAAACACGGCTTTCGCTTTGCTATCAAACGCGTCGCCTTGAATAAACGTCATCTTCCAATGATGTTCATTGGCTGCTTGTTGCCCCGAATCGCACAGTGCTTGTTGGTATTCAAAGCTGGTTACAGGCTGATCGGTTTGCGTGGTCAGGATTCGCCCCAAGTAACCTTTACCTGAGCACCATTCTAGCCATTCTTCGCCACAGTGTTGTTGAATTGCAGCTTCACCCATCGAGCTAATTTGCTCCAACTTACGTCCCGGAATACCGTTATCTAAACCACGAGCGAGTTCCAAGCCGTTTAACGACAAAAGCTCTAAATGAGTCAGTTCTGCGAGTTGTTCAAGCTCAGGCAAAAACGGACTAAGTGCTTTTAACGCGAGTTCTGGTGCTGCTTTGTATTCTTCGATTTGAGAGGGAGTAAGAGACGCTAGCCATTGGCACAGTCGAGGATGTTGCTCCTGCCAAGGTAATGATGTGTGAATACTGCTTTTAAAAGGCTCGAATCGCCACAAAGATTGGTTTTCGATTAAGCAGTCATTAATAAACTGAAATTGCGTTTTCATAGCTCCCCCTACAACGAGCGCATTGTAGAGGGAATCGAAACATCAATGAAGTGTTATCTGACCGGAAGATCGATGTCTTTAAACATCTCTTCGATTTCTGCATTAGACTTCAACGAAATCGCCTGCTCAACCACTGGACGCGTTAAGTGCGGTGCAAAACGCTCCATAAAATCGAACATGTAAGAGCGTAAGAATGTACCACGGCGGAAGCCGATGCTCGTGGTGCTCGCGCCAAACAAATGGCTCGCATCTATTGCAATCAAGTCACCGTCCTGCTCTTCATCCACAGCCATGCTTGCAATCACACCCACACCAATACCCATACGAACGTAAGTTTTAATGACGTCTGCATCAGTTGCCGTGAACACCACTCGCGGGGTTAAACCTTCGCGGTTGAATGCTGTATCCAGCTCTGAACGGCCAGTAAAACCGAACACGTAAGTGACTAATGGGTAAGCGGCAAGATCACTGATCGTTACTTTGTCTTTCTTCGCTAGTGGGTGGTCTTTAGGCACAACTATTGAACGATTCCAGTGATAACAAGGCAACATGATGGCATCTTGATATAAGTGAAGCGCTTCTGTCGCAATCGCAAAATTCGCTGTGCCTTTAGCTATCGCCTCAGACATTTGTGACGGTGTACCTTGGTGCATGTGTAACGACACTTTTGGATAACGAGAAGTAAAACCTTTGATGACATCTGGCAGTGCATAACGAGCCTGCGTATGTGTCGTGGTGATATTCAGCGTCCCCATTTCTGGATGGGTGTGCTCTCCAGCCACCGCTTTGATACTTTCTACACGAGCGAGAATTTCTTGAGAGATACGTACAATTTCTTCTCCAGCTGGCGTCACTTGCGTTAAGTGCTTACCGCTACGTTCAAAAATCTGAATGCCTAACTCGTCTTCCAGCAACCGAACCTGTTTACTGATACCTGGCTGAGAGGTATATAAGCTTTCCGCCGTTGCAGATACATTCAGATTATGGTTTACAACCTCAACAATATACTTCAGCTGCTGCAGTTTCATCGTAATCCCTTACTTATTCATGAGAGAGTTTATTGGCCACTCAAGCGAGCGATATAATAATTAGTTATAACGCGTTCAAATCGAAATGAACAGCAATTTCTAACTTATACCTCAATCACATACTAATAATCTTCAAGCAAGAAACAATATGCACAAAGTTGAGCCAATAAATGACCGAAGTTCTATGATGTGACTTCTATCAGTAACTAAAACGTGGGAGAGACAAAATAATCAAACAAATAAGGTGCCGAGTAAGATAAGATTCATGTATTCTTTAACGCTAGCCGCAGAAAAGTAAAGCAGACGCAAAGATATGAATATTGGTTTAATAATCGCTTTGGTAGCCATCCTACTGGTGTTAATCCTAGGCTATAACATTATGTTGCAATATAAGGTTAAAGTTGAAACCGCAAAAAGGCAGGAATCAGCGCGATATGTAGCCTTGATAGATGGTACTGAAGAGTTGATTGGTCATGCGCACCATATCCCTTTTAGTAAAGAGCTGTTGCTGTGTCTAAACAATCGTATTCTTGACGCGCTAGAGAGCATGCATGAGCTGGACCCGAAGAACAAGCAACTTGCTCAACGTATCGAAAATATGAACCAGCAGATTACGCAGCTAAAAGAGAATGGTCCTACTGGCGAGAGTACCACTTTCAAGATGCCGAGTAGTGATAAACAAGCTATCGTCATGCTTAAGCTGGTTAAACGACTTCGCGACACTATCCGTAACGAGCACAACAAAGGCCGATTGGATACCCAGACTTACGTCACCGAAAATGCGCGCTTGGAAACGATGCAAATTCGCATCAACATTGAAAATGTCATCAAAAGAGCAAACGACTCTATCGCTCGTGGCCAACCAGGCACCGCGCTTCAACTGCTGCGTAAAGGTATCGATGCTTTGAGCACTAAGAGCGATCCTTATTCTATTCAAGCGAAACAAAAGCTTGAAGAGATGTTAGGTGACTTAGATAAAAAGCGCCAAGATAAAAGCGATGCCGAAATGCAGCAGATTGCTGACAAAGAGCGTGACAATGACATGGAAGCTCTCTTCGGCGAGAAGAAAAAGTGGTAACATTCACTTCAGGTCAAAAAAGGCTGCAATTGCAGCCTTTTTTCTATCCGCAAGACAACGGATATGCCCAATAAAAATGTGAAGTACTAAAACTAAAATGATGAATCTAGACGCCTATCAAGATCTTCTTGCTCCCATTAACCAATTTCTGCGATGCAGTACACCTGATGAATGGGTAGAGGAAGCAAAGAAACCAGAGAACCTTCAAACCATTTTGTTAGACCACCTACTGTGCGAACTAAAAGCTGGCCAATCTGCCATGTTTTTAATTCGTAAGTATGCCGTTGACCAATCCAGTTCACATGCTCTACTTGACTGGTTTAAGCCCTACGAAGATTTTGCTTACCGTAACGTAGGCTCATTGGAAACTTTAAAAGGCAAGAGCAATATTTCTAAGTCAATCATGGCTAAGTCCGACTCACCATACAGCCAAGATTTGATCGATAAGATGGTGCTTTTGATAAAAGAGGAGTTACACCACTTTTATCAAGTTTTAGAGATCATGGAAAGTCGTGGAATTGAGTACAAAAATATTCCAGCAAGTCGTTATGCTAAAGGACTGATTTCGCATATGAAGACTCATGAGCCGGAAACGCTGATCGATAAACTCATCATTGGTGCGTACATCGAAGCCCGATCTTGTGAGCGTTTTGCCAAACTAGCACCACATATGGATGACGATATCGCAAAGTTCTACATTTCTTTATTACGTTCAGAAGCACGCCATTACCAGGATTATCTTGTATTAGCGGAGCAAATCGCAGGCAAAGATATCAGCGAGCGCATCGCCTACTTTGGACGTATAGAGGCAGATTTAATTTCTACGCCAGATACAGATTTTAAGTTTCACAGTGGTATTCCAGCCTAGCGAACATATTCTCCCAAGGTTGAGCATACTCTGAACTTATATAGACAGAGAATAAATAAGCCGGACATTTCGTCCGGCTTATTTATTGTAGCAATGAGGTTAGGAATAAAGCTGAAACACAACAACTAGAGCTGGAATGAACCCATTCGAGTTTTCAAGTTGTGCGCTAGGCTACTAATCTGCTGACAAGCCACAGCCGTTTGTGTAGCTCCCTCAGCCATCTCTGTTGAAGCACTATTAATATGCTCCACGCTGCGATTCAGCTCTTCGGATACAGAATTCTGCTCACTGCACGCCGTTGCGATTTGTGTGCTCATTTGCGCTATGTTATCGACAGAATGTTCAATTTCTTTTATCTGGCTATCAGTATCATTAACTTGCTCAACACACTGAGAAATACCCTCCTGACAATCACGGCTTGAATGCCCTATTTTACTGCTGCTCTCTTGTAGTTGATTAACAATTTCCACAATTTGTGAAGTGGAGTCTTGAGTGCGTTGCGCCAGAGAACGAACCTCATCTGCCACAACAGCAAACCCACGTCCTTGTTCACCAGCCCGAGCGGCTTCAATTGCGGCGTTCAGTGCTAACAAGTTTGTTTGCTCGGCAATCCCGCGGATCACATCTACGACCACATTGATATTGTTTGAGCTCGATTCAAGCTCACGTGCCAGTTCATCTGATTCTTGGATCGTATGTGATACACGCTCAATTACTGCGATAGTTTGTTGTAACGTCACCGTTCCTTGCTTTGCCACTTCCGCAGCCGAATAAGCAGAGGTTGCGCCAACTTCGGTATTTTGTGCCACTTCACTTACAGCAGCTTGCATTTCTGTCATCGCAGAAGCCACCGAGCTAAGTTCAATTTGTTGATTTTGCATACCAGAAGCGGTCTGAGAAGAAATAGCACTCACTTCCTCTACTGCTGCCGTTAGCTGAATCGTTGAGTCATTAATCTCAGAAACCAACGAATGTAAGTTTGTTTGCATACCGACAAGCTCTTTGAGCAGCGTTCCTAACTCGTCTTTGCTCAATTCGCTTTCGTCGATTTGATTATTCAATTGACCCTTGGCGATTTTGGAAGCGAATTCCAGTGCTCGATCAACAGGCCCGCAGATGACTCGAGAAAGCAACATGGCAGACATTACCATGACCAATGCGACGACGAGCGCACCAACAGCAGCGCTGTATTGTGTAAATGCCGCTTCACTTTGTACTTCTTCACCAATCAAATTCACCAACTCATCGTTCAACGCGAGGGTATCATCCAAGCTGCTCAACGCTTTTGAGTAGGTATCGAAACTCGATAAAATCACATCATTTGCACTTTCAGCATCACCTTGGCTTAGCAGTGCGTTGTAAGTCTTCGTTTCTTTGATGTATTGATTCCAAGTTTCTTTAAAAACGCTAAAAGACTGCGTTTCACGCTTATTAAGGTCGAGCTTTTCGTATTCTGCAATACCAGCCTGCACATCAGAACGCCATTGGTCGAGGCCTTTTAACCACTCACCAATTTTGGGGTGATTTGCGTTTGGCAATAAAGAGAACTCATCTTTACGCACTTTAGTAATATCAACTTGGATACCTTTCAAAATCGCAACAGAAGGTAAACTTTTATCTGTTAACACTGAGATGTCTTTATTCAGTGTTAACAAACCTTGCACCAACATTACTGACACTAAACCAAACACGGCAAAAACGGTTAAATAACTAACCGATATTTTCTTTACGACACTTAAGTCTTTAATACGCATGCACTTTCTCCCCGCAGCCTTTCCAAACCTCTCACTTAAGTGAAAGCTTAACCTCTAAAACACACTGTTTTTGCGCTCGATATCATTGAACGCTCTTATATACATCGGCTTGAGAGATCAAATCTTGACCAGTAATTGATAGTTTTATCACATGCTATTTTAGAGATAGGCTCGTATGCTCCGTATTGTGTCTACATCTTTTCATGAGCGCTTCTCGGCGCAGATCCAAGATCTCATCGATGAGCTTTTCTTTCGCGTTTATCCCAAAATGCTGGGCATAATTTTTTACTTTTGCTATCTCATTAGGCTGCAAGCGGTACACCTCTTTCTTTAAACGCGCTTCTGCTTCACTTCTAATCAGACCTTGCTCTTGTAACAATTTAATGATGGTTTCATCAGTTGGATTTACTGCTCTAGCCATGGTGCTCCATCTATCAATTTGAGTTCTAGCCATATGGCTAGATGAATGACGCCGCACAACTTATAGAGCAAAGATGACAGCTTGATTGCAGTGAATGCAATTCGTTGACTGTTGGTATTATTTTCCACCGCTTCAACGGCAACACACTCAATACCTCCACCCTCACCATTGAATAAAGATCACATTCTGATAACAATTTTCAGCACTGACTTAGATGTCATCCATATTTAACGTGCAAGTAACATTTATAAACAAGAATGATTGCTCTAGTTCAAATGATGGAAAAATAAGATGAAATTTTCGCAGTGGAGCCTTTTAGTAAGTAGCTTGATAGCGTTACCCAGCATTGCAGATACCGACGTTTACCTAACGAATAACTCTGATCAACCGTTAACTATTCAAGTAAAACATGAAGGCAGTGATTTGCTTCAATACGGAGACGAGTGGCAACAACATGTGCAGGTACTTGGTCCGTGGGAAACTAAATCTGTATTAAGCTTCAACCGCTGGGAGGGCGTGAAATCAAATCAAACTTACCGTTTTGAAACTGTGGTTTCTAGCCCCGAAGGTGAAAGCATAACACTCAATCAAATAATGGAAGGCCATTGGTACAATTCGACCATTGAATATGGCTTATCCGCAGCCGATGTCGAGTTATCTCTCAAAGATGATCGTAACATTCATCGTGCCAACACTAACGCTTTTGGTACGAGAGAAACCGAACTGGCATTTAAGTCAGACAGTACCGCTCGATATGATGATCTTTACTACACCATCACGCCAAGCAAGGTAGCGGAGTCTGTCGACAACGAAGAACAAAACCTTAAGTTGATGACTTATAACATCTGGGCGTTGACGGCTATTGCATCGCACATTGGAGATCGTTACGAACTGATTCCTCAACATGTAAAAGGTTACGATGTTTTGGCGCTGCAAGAGGTGTTTGCCAGCGGCCGTGAAGCATTCTTACGTGAGTTAGCCAAGGAATATCCTTACCAAACAAAGATGTTAGATAAAGAAGGCGTTAATATTCATGATGGTGGCGTAATCATAGTTAGTCGCTACCCTATCGTGAATGAAGCGCAATATGTCTTTCCCGATTGCTCTGGTACAGACTGCTTTGCCGATAAAGGCGTAAATTATGCGGAAATAATTAAAGGTGGTCAGGCTTACCATGTGTTTGCTACCCATACCGCATCTTTCGATACAGACACCGCCCGTGAGTATCGTCAGCGCCAGTTCAAACAAATCCGCGCACTCGCCCAATCTCTTGACATTCCTTCGAGCGAAACTGTGGTATACAGCGGCGACTTTAACGTAAACAAAAGAAAGTTCCCTGGTGACTACCAACAAATGATCGCTAACTTAAGTGCCATAGAGCCTCACTACTCTGGTTACACGGAGTCAACCTTTGATCCCCGTATCAATAACTTCGCAGGTGAAGCGTTATCAGGTGGCGAAAACGTGGAATACCTTGACTATGTTATGGTGAGTAGTGAATACGGGGTGAAATCATTCAATGACAACCGTGTAGACGTGCCGCGCACAACCGCAGAGAGTTTATGGAAACACTATAACCTTTCTGACCATTTCCCAGTAAGCGCAACAATCAAGCCATGAAGAAAATCGCTTTGATAATCATGTCCGCCATTATGGCGGGCATGATATTTTTAACTTTCAGTCACGATGTTCAAAAAGAAGAGCTCGCTTCCTCTCCTTCCCCTAAGACAAAAAATCAGAGTGTCTCCAGTACATCACCACAAACAAGCAGCATCGTGCCCGATACAGATACTTCACCACAAACAGCTAAGCTCCCTTCCACAGTTCAAATAACGACTGAGCGATTAACTCAACTCAAAGGCAGGAAACTTGTCGCCCAACTTGAGACGTTTTGGCAAGAGTGTATGTTGAACCGTAGTTGTGAAGAGCAGGTCGCCTTGTTTGAGGCGCATTTATCTTCAGCTCGATTCCAGCTTTTGGCGAACTACCCTCAGCTCAGCAGCCAATGGCAAGAGAGTGTAGGAAATTTGTTATTTGATGAGCAGCAATCACTGGCGTCGCGTATTGCACAGCTGAAGAACGAAGCAAGACGCATCTGGGGAGAATTGGCTGATGTTGTTTTCGCGGATGAGTTCGCGCTGTACGATTTCAACTTAGAAGCCCAAAAGCTGGACACTCAAAGCCCAGATAACTTTTTGCGAGCTTTCGAGCAACTCACCATTGACTGGCAAGAACATGCAGGTGCTATCGGGCTAACAAGCGACCAGGAAAAATATGAGCGTGCGGTCACCCTGATTCCTAATAGTATAAGCCTACCAGATCGCTTGGCGCTCATCGCAGAGCTAGAACGAACTTACTTAACGAAAGAAGAAAGTAAAAACATTCATGCTCGTCAGCAGCAAATTACAGAGCAAAAAAAACGAGTCAAAGATTATCAACAAGCATTACAGCAACTTGAGTCCAAACTAAGAACGCAAAGAGCCTCTAGCCATTCACATTTGTCAGAACCGGAATGGCAAAGCTATTACCAACAAGAAGTCGCGGATTTTCGTCGTGAATTTTTTTCTTCTTAATAATGCGCTTTGACTGACTGGGAACTTAAAAAGGCACGTTGCTAACCAGCCGTCGTGCCTTATGTTCAACTCTCTACTTTTAATTCAGAACAAATTTAAACCAAATACATCTTTCACATCAAATAGCACTTTTTCGGTTTTCTCGCGAGAACGCTCACTACCTTGTTTTAAAATATCAATCAGCTGCGCTTTATCATTCAAATACATAGCGCGCTTTTCTCGAATAGGGCGAAGCATCTCTTGTAAGCATTCTTCTAACACTTTCTTGGTCAAACCATCACCTAATCCACCTCGCCGATAATGGTCTTTTAGCTGTTCGACATAATTTTTATCAGGATGAAAAGCATCGAGGTAGATGAATACAATATTCCCTTCGACTTGGCCAGGGTCCTCAATTTTCAGATGATTGGGATCGGTATACATAGATTTCACTGCCGCGGAAATCTCCTTTTCGGAGGCGCCTAAGTTGATTGCGTTCCCCATGCTTTTAGACATCTTATTTTTACCGTCAGTACTCGGCAAACGAGGTGCATCGCTAAGTAATGGACGGCATTCTCTAAGAACCTCTTTTCCACCCAGATGGTTTATTTTTCTCACGATTTCATTAGTTTGCTCTAACATCGGCAGTTGGTCATCACCCACTGGTACTAGCGTCGCATGAAACCCCGTAATATCAGCAGCTTGAGAAATTGGATACGTTAAAAAGCCTGCGGGAATAGAGCGTTCAAAACCTTTACTCTGAATCTCATTTTTAACCGTAGGGTTTCGCTCTAATCGTGCGATAGAAACAAGATTACTGTAATACATTGTCAACTCGGCTAACGCTGGAATTTGAGACTGCAACGTGATCGTAGTTTGAGCGGGGTTGATACCAACAGCCAAATAATCTGCAACGACATTGAGAATATTAGAGGATACCTTTGATGGATTATGCGCGTTATCCGTCAACCCTTGCATGTCCGCGACCAAGATCGTTTGCTCGTGCTCCGTTTGCAATTTGACTCGTTGTTGCAATGAACCAATATAGTGCCCTAGGTGTAATGGACCTGTTGCTCGATCTCCGGTAAGTATAATTTCACGCTGAGATGTATTTTTATGGGTATTCATATTTGTCTCCAAGTATTTAATAGATCGCTACTGGAGATAAAAAGATCAAACACTCTTAGCTACCATCCAGCAGCTTAAGAATGTAAGTATTCCGCGCCGCTCTATTTAGAGCGCCACCAAGAGAAGGTTGTTAATGAAGGGCGAACGTGTATTTTCATGTTTTTTAAACTAACAGCACACACCGCAGAACTCAATCTGTTTTGTACTGAATTAGTGTGAGTGTTCCAACAGCCAATTAAGAGGATTACATTGGTAAAGACATCGCAATGACCAAAACCGCACCAAATACCGAACCAGAGACAAACGCACACAGTACAGTTTTGTTGTGTTTCCTTTTCATTGATGAACTCCTATCCATAACTACGATGACCAGCCCTCACATCTAATACGCATGTGGATGCATCACGACAATGAGTTAACCAACATATCGCACGTAGGACCAGTACCGCTTTGTTAAATTGGGACCTCGTCCATAACTTGGAGTGTAAATGACTCCGGAACCTACAACAGAAGAAAATTTCATCACGTTACTGTCCTACCCTCCGGGTTTGTGGCTTAATAGGCAGCAGGAACACTTTTTTCTTTTGCTGCGGATACTTACATGGAAGCTGTTTTACATCAGTTGCAATTCTCTTTGTCGATAACCGGACCTATCTGTTTGATGTTGGTACTTGGCGTTCTTTTTAAGCGCTTTGGTCTAATCAACGATAATTTTATCGAAGTAGGCTCTAAACTGGTGTTTCAAGTTACCTTGCCTGCAATGTTATTTGTCAGCATTGTGGCTTCAGAACACGACTTTTCCGCGGCAAGTGGATTCGTCAATTTCGGCGTCATCGCTAGTATTTCGTTTTTCATTTTCACCTATCTTTCCGTCAAACTTCTATTCAAAGCATCGCCTGATCAAGGCGTTCTCATCCAAGGTGGGTTCCGAGCAAATACAGGTATTATTGGCATCGCTTACGTTGCCAATGCGTATGGTTCTCAAGGTGTGGCGTTAGCGGCTCTCTATGTCGCGGTCACCACATTTATTTATAACGTCCAAGCGGTAATTTGCTTATCTCCCAAAGGAGCAACGTCTGCCTCGCAAGCAGCAAAGATGATGGGCCGAACACTGACTAGGAATCCACTCATAATCTCTATTGTTCTAGGAATGGCTTTTTATTTACTCGCTATTCCAGTACCGAATGTGGTTATTGACGCAGGAGACTACTTGTCCAAAATGACATTGCCTTTGGCGCTGTTGTGTACGGGTGGCTCACTTGACTTTAGCTTGATGAGAAAAGAGAAAGGTTCATCTTGGTTTGCGAGCAGTTACAAGCTCATCGTAGCGCCAGTCATCATCACCATGGGAGCTTACTTAGTAGGATTTCGAGGAATTGAGCTAGGTATTCTTTTCTTTATGAACGCCTCTCCAGTCGCTGCTGCCAGCTATGTCATGGCGCGTTCCATGGGAGGCAATGCCACGTTAGCTGCAAATATCATCGCACTCACTACGGTGCTTTCTACCGTGACCTGTACGTTGGGCATCCTATTTCTTAAGTTCTACAGCTTAATATAATTGGTCCGCGATAAAATAAAGACGCTAAACGGCATTGATGTCAGTTACTGGTCGTGATTCGCAAAAGTGAGCTTTCTTACCAGACGAAAAAATTCATTCGCTTCAGATTCCGACAAACAAGAAAAAAACTCTTTCTGTAAATTCGTCATGATTTGATGAACTTGCTTTAAAGCATTTGCCCCCTCTTTTGTCATGCTTAGCATTTTAAGGCGCTGATTCGATTTACTTTTAGAAACTTGAACAAACCCTCTCTTTTCCAGATTGTCCACCATCCGCTTTGCTACACTTCGCTCAGTTCGAACCGCATCAGCTAACGCTTGCTGGCTCATAGGCTGAAATTCTTCTAAAGCGGCCAGTGCACTTGCCATTTCTAGTGTCATCAAATTTTGCCGAGAGAGCTCAGCTTGGGCACGATTGCGGTACATGCGCTGCATCACACCACAAACAAACATAGGACTTTGATCCAAAACGGAAATTGGGGAAATTTTCTGATCTTTCATCGTCGTTTTTCTTCTTTAGGCTTTCATTCGGCCGAAAAGGCTGTGCTGATACTGCACACAACACGCCGTCTTTCAGGCTCGCGTCATAGACGGTAACCACCAAGTGAAAACATAAAATAAAGAGCGCCGAAGCGCCCTTTTATTGTGTTTATTATCACTAGTATAACTCAGTTAACACAACCAAGTCCTACTCGCTTTGCTGACTGGGTTTAGTGCTGGTCTCAGACAACTCTGCCTCCGACTCTTTTCTCGCACGTCGATCAAACAATCGCTCAACCACTACAAAGAAGATTGGGACGAAGAATATACCCAATATCGTGGCACTGATCATGCCACCAAGTACGCCGGTACCCACTGCGTTTTGACCTGCCGATCCCACACCTGAACTGATAGCAAGTGGTACCACACCCAAACCAAAAGCAAGCGATGTCATGATAATTGGGCGCAGACGAACACGAACGGCATGCAGGGTTGCTTCGATAAGGCCAGCGCCTTTCTCGTAGTAATCTTTCGCAAACTCAACAATCAGAATCGCGTTTTTAGTTGCCAAGCCGACCGTCGTTAATAAACTCACTTGGAAGAATACATCGTTGTCCATACTGCGCGTCATTACCGCAAGCACAGCACCAAGCACACCAAGAGGAACAACTAACACCACGGCGAAAGGTACTGACCAACTTTCATACAAAGCGGCAAGAACTAAGAATACGACGAGGATAGATAGCGCATATAGCATTGGCGCTTGGTTTCCGGAAAGGCGCTCTTCATACGAAATACCATTCCAGTTCACCGTGAAACCTTCTGGTAGCTTTTCTACCATTGCTTCAATTTCTTCCATGGCTTCACCAGTACTTACACCAGGAGCTGCGCCGCCTTGAATGTTCATTGCTGGCAAACCATCAAAGCGCTGCAAAAGAGGAGAACCATAGGTCCACTCACCACTCGCAAAAGCAGAGAAAGGCACCATCTCTCCTTTAGCGTTGCGTACGTACCATGAATCGAAGTCTTTTGGCTGCATGCGGTATTCCGCATCACTTTGCACCATCACTTTCTTCACACGACCGCGGTCAATATAATCGTTAATGTAAGCCCCGCCCCATGCAGCTGACAGGATTTGGTTTACGTCATTGATACTGACATCCAAAGCACGAAGTTTGACGTGGTCAATGTTCACTTTGTACATTGGCGCATCTGCCTGACCGTTTGGACGAACACCGACAAGTTTCGGGTTTTGTGCTGCCATGCCCAGAAGTTGACCTTGAGCCGCAACTAATGCGTCGTGACCTTTGTTCAACGAATCTTGAAGATAGAAATCAAAGCCTGTCGAGTTACCCAATTCTTGAATCGCAGGAGGTGCAAATGCAAAGACCAGTGCTTCTTTGATGGTTGAGAAGTACCCCATCGCTCGACCCGTAATGGAAGCTGCATCAGCACCCGGCGCTTCACGCTCTGACCAATCTTTCAGACCGATAAATGCCATCCCCATGTTTTGGCCTTGGCCTGCAAAACTAAAGCCCGCAACGGAGAAGACGGATTTCACGTTGTCTTTCTCATCCACAAGGTAAAAGTCACGCATTTTCTCAAGTGTTTTTTCCGTCTGTTCTTGTGTTGAGTTAGGCGGCAAAATAGCCATTGAGAATACTGTGCCTTGGTCTTCATCTGGCAAAAATGACGTTGGAAGGTTCATAAATAACCAGCCAGCACCTGCACTCATTGCCAAAAATACAACCAACATGCGACCTGTGCGTTTTAGAAGTTTAGCAACACCGGTTTCATAGCCAGCTGTCATCGCATCAAACTTGCGGTTAAACCAGCCAAAGAAACCTTTCTTCTCTAGAAGCTCAGCATCGCCTTTTTTCAGCAACGTAGCACACAATGCTGGAGTCAGAATTATCGCAACCAAAACGGAAAGCGTCATAGCCGCCACAATAGTTATCGAGAACTGACGGTAAATAACCCCGGTAGAACCAGACATAAACGCCATAGGGACGAATACCGCTGAAAGCGTCAAACCCACACCAATCAAGGCACCAGTGATCTGCCCCATCGATTTTTTGGTCGCTTCTTTGGGCTCTAAACCATCTTCATGCATCACACGCTCGACGTTTTCTACCACAACGATGGCATCATCCACCAGCAAACCGATAGCCAGAACCATCGCGAACATGGTTAACGTGTTTACGCTAAATCCAGTCGCATACAAAATAGCGAAGGTTCCTAGCAATACGACAGGCACAGCGATCGTTGGAATGATCGTCGCACGGAAGTTCTGCAAGAACAGGTACATGATTAAGAACACAAGAAGAATGGCTTCTAACAGCGTTTTAACCACTTCTTGAATCGAGGCTTTGACGAATGGCGTTGTTTCAAATGGGTAAGCAATCTGCAGCCCTTCTGGGAACGTTGCACTCAGTTGTTCTAAACGCTCTTTTACCGCATTGGCTGTCTCAAGCGCGTTTGCGCCAGTACCTAATGAAATACCTAAACCCGATGCTGGGAAGCCATTATATTGGCCTCGAATATCATAACTTTCTGCACCACGTTCAACACGAGCAACATCTTTCAAATAAACATTAGAACCACTGGCGTCAGACTTAAGAATGATGTCTTGGAACTCTTCCACACTGCTCAAACGACTTGCAGACGAAATCGTTGCATTCAACAACTGGCCTTCCTGCGCAGGTGCTGCACCAAGTTGACCTGAAGAAACTTGCGCGTTCTGTTCACTGATCGCGTTCGCTACATCGATTGCGGTCAAGTTGAATTGCGTAAGCTTAAATGGATCCAGCCAAACTCGCATCGCATACTGCGCACCAAACGCCTGCACTTGTCCGACACCAGTTACACGACTTATCGGGTCTTGAATATTCGTTACAACAAAGTCGCCGATATCGTTTTCTGTAAAGTCTGGATCTTCAGAATAAACTGCGACAACCATGAGAAATGCCGTATTGGATTTATTTACGACAATACCTTGGTTTTGTACCTCCATCGGCAATGAAGTCAATGCCAATTGCAGTTTGTTCTGCACCTGTACTTGCGCGATATCAGGATCAGCTTCGCTATCAAACGTCAGGGTAATTGTCGCATTACCAAATGCATCACTGCTCGATGATAGGTAGCGAAGGTAATCTAATCCTGTCATGTTTTGCTCGATAACCTGCGTTACCGAGTCTTCAACGGTTTTTGCTGATGCACCTGGATAGCGAGCACTGATGGTGATCGTCGTCGGTGAAATCGTTGGGTATTGCGAGACGGGTAAATTAAATAATGACATTACCCCCGCCAACATCGTTAGAATCGCGAGAACCCAAGCAAATACCGGACGATCGATAAAAAATCGTGCCATGATTACTCCTGTTCACCGTTTTGGATAGTTACCGAACTGCCTGGCCCTACCTTTTGTAAACCGGCGGTAATGACTTTATCACCCGCGTTCAAACCATCAATAATGCGCCATTGGCTATTGATCGCTTCGGCAGTCTTCACTGGTTTCGCTTCCACTTTGTTCTCGCCATTAACCGTCATCACTGTCGCTTTACCTGTCGCATCACGAGATACCGTATTTTGTGGTATTAGAATCGCATCAGGGTCGACACCAGTAATGACCGTCGCACGAACAAACATTCCAGGTAGCAACAAACCGTCAGGGTTTGGGAATTCGGCACGAAGCGTCACGCTGCCCGTACTTTCGTTCACATTGACCTCAGTAAATTTCATTGTGCCTTTGTGTTCGTAAGTGCTGCCATCTTCAAGCATCAATGTAACTTGCGCAGAGTCATCTTCTTGCATATGGCCTTGGGAGAGTGATGCTTTCAAACGCAGCAGTTGCGCGGATGATTGCACAATATCAACATTGATAGGGTCAAGCTGTTGAATGGTCGCTAATTTGGCAGCTTGGTTAGCCGTAACCAACGCACCCGCTGTCACACTCGATTTACCGATCACCCCGCTAATCGGAGCTTTGACTTGCGTATAATCTAAGTTGATTTTTGCTGTGTTGATCTTGGCTTTTGCGACTAGGACCTGCGCTTTCGCTTCTTTGTATGCCGCTTCTGCTTCATCCAAGTCTTGTTGGCTGATGGATTTTTTGGTGATCAAGGTTCTGTAACGCTTCACCGTGGCATAGGTCGACTCTGCCGCAGCTTGCGCACGGATTAATTCCGCTTCAGCGCTCAGCAAATCCGCCTGAAATGATGAATCATCAATTTGATATAGCGACTGTCCTTGTTCAACAAGGCCACCTTCAACAAAATTTCGCTCCGAAATAATGCCAGTGACTTGCGGACGAACTTCTGCTTCTTTGAATGCTCTGCTACGACCCGGCAACTCTACTGTCAATGCTTGGCGCGTTGGCTGCACTGTTAACACTTCTACTTCGGTTACGGGCGCAGCCCCCCCACCTTGGCTCGATCCTTCTTCGCTAGGTTGACATCCAACCACAAAAAGGCTCGACGCAATCAGTAGAGATAGCGTGGTTTTACGTCTCATGAATTTTTCTCTCTTATCTACCGACAAGCCTTCAAGATTCCTTATTAAAAGCTTCTAGAATGACTTAATAATGACTAATGGATGTATATCCAGAACAAATTAATTAGGATGATAAATACCCAGTGTTGTACATACAACAAAATTTACAGTTCTATACGCTTACGAAAAACGTTTATGGTAAAGGTGTTATGAAGTTCTCAAATTTGAAGATTTTGGGTTGGAAATCACATTTTCCTGTGTGCAATTGCAATGGTTAAAAAGCAGCAAAAGTGATGATAAAAGCATCATCACGCTGTACAGAGTTTGTTACCGCTGTCTAGGGTTATTTGCCCACTCTGGTATACGAACTAAAGTGAGAAAGGAATGTAAATATAGTCGAAATTTCACAAGTCAGGTTCGCCACTTATCTAAAAAATAACCCGCTAAGAAGCGGGTTATTTCGTCAGTGAGATTGCTGTTCTCAAGCTTATACTTTGAACTGACTGACCTGATGATCTAAACGTTGAGTTTGCTCTGACAACATGGCTAAAGAAGCTTGTGCTTGGTTTACGATTTCCACAATTGAAGTGCTACTGTCTGCAATGCCTTGTACGTTGCTATTTACTTCGTCACTTACTGTACTTTGCTGGCTCGCAGCCGTTGCAATGTGTGTATTCATCTCGTTCATACGTGAAATCGCGTTCAAGATTTCAGAAAGGGATTCACTCGCTCGGCCAGCGGACTTGATCGTTTCATCACTGCTATTTTGGCTACCGCGCATCACTTCTACAGCTTGTCCTGCACCAGATTGTAGCTTTTCAATCATGGTTTGGATTTCTCCCGTACTCTGTTGCGTACGACTGGCTAAAGAACGAACCTCGTCCGCTACCACAGCAAAGCCTCGCCCTTGCTCTCCAGCGCGAGCCGCTTCAATGGCTGCGTTAAGCGCTAATAAGTTTGTTTGCTCGGCAATACCACGAATTACATCCAGTACGGACGCAATGTTACTCACATCATGATCCAATGTGTTAATGACGTGGCTTGCGCTTTCGATTTCACTTGCGAGGCTACGAATTGAGCTAACCGTTTGATCCAAAATAACATTGGTATTGGTAAGTTCATCATTCGCTGTTTGGCTCGCAACCGCAGCTTCGTTAGCGCTATCGCTTACATTTCTGCTGGTGACTTGCATTTCATGCACTGCCGCCGCTACCGCCTCGCTATCTTTTTGCTGAGAAACGGTCGAGTTCGCGATGGTCGTAGTCAACGAGCTAAGATTTGCCATTTCGTTACGTAAGGTATTTGAGCTTTCAATTACCTGAGCGACTGTCACTTGAATTTTAGACACAAACTGGTTAAATGCGTCTGCTAAATTGCCAATTTCGTCTTGTGTTTTTACATCGATTCGCTGACTTAGATCTCCTTCACCGGACGCAATTTCTGTCATCGCATTTTTAATATCATTGATAGGCTTCACAACCGTTTGTAACAACAAAAAAGCCATCGCGATAGCGGCAAAAATAACAATCACAATGCTAGCCTCAAGAATGAGTTCTGCTCTTGTTGCAGCCGCTGATATTTCGTCCTTCAATTGGCTTTGCTTTTCTTCTATTGCATCTTTTACAACGTTAAGCTGCGCTCTAACCTCGATAAATTGGTCTTCAAAGGTATGTTTGTGCTCGTTGTAGTAACCACGCCATTGAGATTGAGGTAAACGTAGCATCGCTTCATAACTTGCTAACCATTTTTCACCCAAAGAGACAAGCGTTCGAACTTCATTACCATGTGTAGAAGGCGTCACACCGGCTTGCGATAGCTCAATCATTTGTTCCATACGCGGCAGCGCTTTGTATGCGTTGTCTTTGTATTCACCGATGTGGTGATCAATATCGGTTTGAGTATCAGAAAGAGCAACACCTTGGATTGCAGATGTAGCTTGGTAAAGATCGCGGTAAGCATCCTCAATCGTTAACAAGTTCGGCACGATCTGTTCGTTGAGTGTCTCACTCAATTCAGATTGCTTCCAACTTGTCATAACGTTTAATACAGAGCTCACAATAAACAATCCAATAATCAATGACAGCGGAATCACTATCTTCTGCTTGATCGTTAAGTTCTGGAACATGAATAGACTCTCTTTATTTATGGTATACAAACTGCCGAAAATTATATCAAACAAATAGAGTATACTATTAGGTAAAATAGACTATTCAACATGAAATCTAATGACTTTTTGACAAGGGTTCTAATTTCAACAATTAGTTGATTTTATAGAAAATTTAACAAATAGATCTTTTCAAAATATGCAAATTAAAATGCTCTTTCAAAACGAAAAATATGTAACAGAAAGTGAATTAAAAGGGACCACATTTTGAAGAATAGATCGAATCAATGATTTACTGAGAACACATACAAAACACAGTTCTTGGATTGAGCACCACCGCGGAATATGCAAAGGTCCGAACATTTCTTCTAAAGCTCAAAAAAACCATTGTTTATCTGACGTATTTAAGGGTACTCCTTGATGATGTTAGTCGTGATGTTGGCAGACAGGATGCTTACAAGTTTTCGAAGTTAACCAGTAGCACAGTGAACGATTCAGATTTTCTTGAGCGCCAAGGCAATAAAAAAGTTTGCTATTTTCCTCTCAAGAGACGCATTAAAGAAAATAATGCAACCTAGTCACAAAGTCTTGCTACATCTTCAGAAAAGAATGATGTTGCTAAACAAATCTGGTGCAGCATACACATTGAAGCTAAACTCGTTTAAGGAACTTTTTCATATCAATATGAGAAAACATAGATTTCTCAAAGTTACACCGACCATTCAACGATTAAACTAATGTTAGCGTACCGGTACGTCCAAAAACTCCATGCATGAACCATTTGAAAGAGCCAAAATGTTCCAACCCAACTTCGCCTCAGTGGAGTGGCGAGTCGTTTCGCTCGCTCTCCTACTCTCTCTTCCTAACACAGCTCAATCGGATCCACTAGATAAGGAAATTAGCAACCTTCTCCAACAACGTTTTTCTATCGCGGTTTTGCTGTCCGACACTGACGCAATTGCGTTTGGTATTGGCGACTTTGATCCGAATGCATTATTTGATACCGCCAACCCAGAGTTCGGGACTGACGAGTCAATCAATGAACGTCGAAGCAAATCCGTATATGTTCTCCCTTACACGACTAACTTTGACATAGAGGGCAGCGAGGACTTACATGAGCTGTCGTTTAAGGCATTTACGATACAAACAGAGAATGATCTCAAACTATTCGGCACAAGTAAGGATCTTCTCAAGGAAAGGACATACGGTGCATCGATTGGTTATGGGTATCTATACAAAGCAAGTGAAAACGTCACCCTTAGCACCAGAACGACGACTCACCTTATGCGTTATGAAAACTCATTCTCTACCGATAATAAACTTTCCTCCATCATTGGAAGAATCCTAGACGGCCGTGCCGTTAACGTTTCAGCATGGGCGGCAATAGTTCAACCATCCATTAAAGCCAAATACACGTCTCCCACAAGTTGGGGGAAATGGCATGCCAGTTCGACATTGAATTCATTCATTGGGCACAGCTGGGGAAGCGCAAATAACGGCAATATAGGCAACCCTAAAGGTTGGTACCTATCTAATGAAATCACCGGTTACTACAATATTTATCACGGTGAGCAGGCTTTATTTACCGGGATTAAAAGAGTCGACCTTTCGCATGATTTAAGCGATGAACTGGGAAGCCCGCATTACTACGAAGCTTCTATAGGATGGCTATTTTATGCACCAAAGCCCTTTGATTGGTTGGACAATTTCGGCATAGGCGTTAACTTCAACTACGGCTCGACTCTCAGAGGTGGCAGCATTCAACTTTACTACAACAAACAATAACGCTGTCAGTACAGGAACCAGTTGGTAGCATATATAACAAGAAGAACGAGAAGACACAAAAGGAATGGCAGAGTTAGCGTCTTCGCAAACTTTTTCATGAGACTTGGGTTATCAAACACCACACCTTCCGCTTCTCTTACCCTTCGCTCTTCGTCAAAATGCCATTTAATGGCTAAGTAGGCTCCTATCCCTAATACAATAAGCTTAAAAGCTCCAGCAAAGTAAGGAAAGAAATTAGCCCAACTGTCGTTCATTATCCATCTCCATCAAATTCAATATCAGCTTTGCGGTGGCAGAATCCAAGATTCATGTAGAATGCCCCCCTCAAAGTCAGACTCTCTGGCTAGCGTCAGTCTACTGCTCGAGATAGCTGTCCACAACTCTCTTTACCATATCGGCATTTATTAATTATTTAATAAATAACAAGAAAGACACTAGCACACTTGCTGAAAAGTAAGTGTCAGTTTGGATTGAAACTCATCAGGAATCGAAAATGGTCCGCAGTCGACTTGTTGATTTAGTGAAAGCCGAATTACCTAGTGCTAAATCGTTCGCTAGTATAAAAATGTAGCCTATCGCACTTCTGGTCGAGTGCTAACGAACTTATGATGCATATGTCATTAACGGCGCAATTTTGAGTTTATCAATTAGCTAAAGTTTCCCACCTTAACTGTCAGTAAGCTTGCTGTGTTTGAGATGATCTCGACATGACTAGTGTATAAATAGTATGGAGGTTCAAAGTGAAGGCAAGGCAAATTTCCTTACTAAAAATATTGTTTCTGTAATTTTATTTCAGGATTATCGAAACCATCATAAGGATAATTCGAACTAATCTTAATCCATGCTCCTTCAGTTACATTTGCTTTCTTTTACTCACTTCTCGCGACTATTAGTGGCATTTTGAGACAATTTCCTACACTCCTTTCTTTGTCTTAGTTGATATAAATCATGGTTAGAAGAAAACAGAATCACCTGTATTTCTCGATACATGAATCCAAACTGCCCGACTTTTCGTAACTAAATTACAGATAGACACGATTTTTAGTATGGCACGTTTTTGAGGAACCAAGATGTTAGATACCCTCATGCTGTCGCGGATCCAGTTCGCGGCCAATATCAGCTTTCACATTCTCTTCCCGACCATCACCATTGCGTTGGCATGGATGTTGGTGTTTTTCAAGTGGCGATATAACCGCACACAAGCCCCCGTATGGCTCGATGTTTATTACTTCTGGGTCAAGATATTCGCTCTCACTTTCGCCTTGGGTGTGGTATCCGGCATTACGATGAGTTTCCAGTTTGGTACCAACTGGCCAGGCTTTATGGAACGAGTCGGAAACGTAGCTGGACCATTGCTCGGATACGAAGTGATGACCGCCTTCTTTATGGAAGCCACCTTCCTGGGTGTAATGCTTTTTGGACGAGGACGAGTACCGGAATGGGTTCATACTCTCGCCACCGTTCTGGTTGCTGTTGGGACAAGTATGTCCGCATTTTGGATTCTGGTGCTTAACAGCTGGATGCACACACCAAGTGGCTATGAAGTGATTGACGGCATTGTTCATGTGACCAGTTGGAAAGAAGTCATTTTCAATCCTTCTTTACCGTACCGTCTTCTACACACGCTATTAGCATCGGCGCTGACTGCCAGCTTCTTGATTGCGGGTATCTCGGCTTATCAAATAATGAAAAAGCCAGATCATCGCTCAGCCAAACTTGGCCTAAAAGTCGCGTTGTTCGCGGCGGCTGGGTTCATCCCGGTACAAATCTTTGTCGGTGACCTTCACGGGTTAAACACGCTTGAACATCAACCTGCAAAAATTGCAGCGATGGAAGGTGTGTGGGAGACCGAGCAAGGCGCACCTCTTCTACTATTTGCGATGCCAAATGAAGAAACTCGCAGCAATGATTTTGAAGTGGGCATCCCTAAGTTGGCGAGTTTGATTCTTACGCATGACTTAGACGGGGAAATCCAGGGACTTAACGAGTTTGCGCCTGACCACCCGCCAGTGAAGCCCTTGTTCTTTGGTTTCCGCGTGATGGTTGGTGTAGGTGTCCTTATGCTGCTGGTTAGCTGGTATGGCGCGGTGAAGCTAGCACGCAAAAAAGCGCTACCTAAACCTTACCTGTACACAGTATTAGCCATGACGTTCTCTGGTTGGATAGCCACACTGGCGGGTTGGTATGTTACTGAGATTGGTCGACAACCTTGGTTGGTCAGCGGTGTATTGCGAACATCCGAAGCCGTCACCACGGTTACGAGCAGTAGCGTGATGACTTCGCTCATTATGTACTTAGCCATTTATGCTGCATTGCTGGTTGCGTACATCCATACCCTATTCTATTTGGCGCGCAAAGACGTTGCTGCCCATGAAGTCCCACTGACACAACAAGAGGCCTAATCATGCTCGACTATCTACCAGAAATATACCTTCTGCTGCTTGGTTTCTCGGTCTTTATGTATGCCGTGCTCGACGGCTACGACCTTGGCGTCGGCATCCTATTGCCAAGTGATAATGAAGCGCAACGTGACCGAATGATAGCGTCTATCGGCCCTTTCTGGGACGCAAATGAAACGTGGTTAGTGTTAGCCGTCGGTATTCTGCTGATTGCCTTTCCTACTGCCCATAGCTTGATTTTGACGGAGCTTTATATGCCGACCGCTATCATGCTTATCGCACTGATCATGCGTGGCGTAGCGTTCGACTTCCGCGCCAAAGCGAACTCGGATCATAAACCTCATTGGGATTGGTGCTTCAGAATTGGCTCGTTAGTCACCGCGCTAACCCAAGGTTACATGGTTGGTCGTTACATCATGGGATTTGAGCAATCAACAGAAGCATTTGGCTTTGCTTGGTTAAGCGCACTTTGTGTAGCAGCGGCGTACGTTTACATCGGTGGCGCATGGTTAGTACTAAAAACGGAAGGTGATTTGCAAATACGCTCGGCCCGTTGGTCTCGCCGTGCTGGTTGGTTAGCGGCCTTAGGAATCTTGGTGGTTAGCGTTGTAAACCCAATTGTAAATCAACAAGTTGCCTTGCGTTGGTTCAGCTTTCCAGAAATCTTGTTGCTTGCCCCAGTTCCGTTAATTGTATTGGCAACCATCTTCCTAGTTGATCGCTATTTGCGTCAGGTTCCAATGGTGAATGATCTGGGTGTGCGTTGGCCTTTCTTTGGTGTCACCGTCATTTTCGCGTTGAGCTTTCTCGGTCTTGCGTATAGCTTCTTCCCAGAAGTTGTGCCGGGGTTGATGACCGCACAACAAGCGGCCTCCTCACCTGCGACATTAATAATCGTGGGCTACGGTGTGATGATTGTTATGCCGGTGATATTGCTTTACACCTTTGTGGTATACCGGATCTTCAAAGGCAAAGCGACAGAACTTAGCTACAAGTAGGAAAGGGAATTCCTCAACAAAGCGCCGCTGCTCATGCGGCGTTTTTTTTTGCAGTACTCAACGACTAAAGTATCTACCCAAGGCGACTGAGTGGGAACGCTGAGAGAATGTAGCGGCAGCCAGTAGTTTGTTCCTAACTAGAACGAGATAACCGTTTCTCAACTATAGCGATACAGGCACAAAAACAGAAAGAACATTTGATGTTACAAAAGGTAGACCGCCACTTTAAAACGCTTTGAGTATTTTTTTTGCGCTCAATGAGGTGCAAGTATACTTATGCTTTTTTATGACTTGTGAACACTCAATTGCATGTTATGTTGCTGTTGAAATAGTACATGAAATAAGGACAAGAACATGAAGATACGATGCGAAACGACGCAAAGCATTGAAAAATTTAACCCAGATGACCTCAATCCAAACACAGATCTCTTTGTTATGATTGCTGTTGTATTCGTGTTCATGGCTGTTTTGCTTAGCATCTAGTAGCAATACGTTCATTCTTGTGGCCGTATTCATACCTCATGTGATATGGGTGCTAAATTCTAGATTAAAGCGGATGGGCTAACCCGCACCAATCAGATTATGGCTGCCTCTGTATAGCTTCTTCAATTTTGGCGTTGTATCGAGGTGAGATATGAACAGTTGGCTTGTAGATAGAGTTGCGTTTGCACTCTGAGTACTCTTATGTACTTTCAATGATGCATTACTTTAGTGCAGATATGAAAAAAGGCCTGATAAATCAGACCTTATAGAATGTGGCGGTGAGTGAGAGATTCGAACTCTCGATTGCAAGCTGCCGAATTTAAATTATTTAATATCAATGAGTTAATACTACTTTAATTCTTAGCTTTGTACCAGTTCTTTGTACCATCTGCCCCCCAGAGAAGGAGCAGGACTGATAAGTCGACTCCTAAGAACCTTAGGTACTTGCAGCGATATACTTAAGTAACTCTATACCTTCATCTGTTAACTGATCATCGGTATCAATTATTTCTATCATTTGATGACCACTAGAAAACAAACATCTAATACCGGTTAAAGCCCCACCGTTAAGACCGACCACTAAACCGTTGTGAATTCTGTTTGTCACCACTCTAAAAAAAGTTCTGATTTCACCGTGAGTCATAGACAGCGTCTGCTCTGCTCCGATAACATCATTAACTATTGTCTGAAGTATGAATACCTTCGGCGGGCTAATCTCGATACCTTTATAGTCCATCGCTTCTGGAAAATTAGGCTTCTTATCAATCGTGGGGTTGTTCATTTCCACCTTTGCTCCTTTAATAGCAGTGACAACAGTATCAACATCCATCACAACATCGTTATAAGTTTCTACAGAACACTCTCCTTCTGCATGAATATACTTTTTTCCGCCACTAGTAAAACTATCGCTTATCCGAACCCCAAAATTATCTTCGTCACCATCATCAACATCATAAAAGCCAAAGTATTCTTTACAATCAGGACACCTACTAGGTCTTGTGGGAAGCAGCATAGTGATATTCAATCCACAATTAGAACAGTTGACATGATACTTTTTCATTTACCTCTCCACATCCGTATCGTTGAGCTTTACAACACCTTTATTAGATGCCTTTGCAACTCTTTCGTAGTTCTTTACCCTGCCTCCGTTAATTATTACTTCTCCTCCAGAATCAGCTTCGAATGCTCTTGACTTCGACTGAGGCCTTAGCGGTACAACGTTATCAACTTCATTACTTTGTACTCTCTCTTGATGCTCTAAGTAACGATTTACTAATATCAGAACAACACCCAAAATCATTGTAAATACTGATAGCAACAGGGTGGCAGGAGACGCACTATAGCCGTCTGATTCTGATGCTAAGTTTAAAGTGTTTCTTATTACGTCCTCAGCCAATGGGTACCAAAATGGAGATGAGCTACCAGCCAAGCCCGCAGTGATCAAAGTGCCTCCTATCAGATAACATTGATTCGGTTTCATCGCTTTTATTAGCTTTATAACGGAATCCACTGTCATATCTCACCCTCTATTATGCGAAACTGCCTACATATGTATATGGTAGTATTTGTGCAAAATTCAAGCCCTGCCTTTAGCACCCTCCCTAATCTTCTACGGTAATAAACAACCCACGGAAGGCTCTATATTCTTTAGTCATCGTGCCTATTAGGAATACCTAGCTCAAAACCATTCGTTTTCGAACCTACCCGCATAGTATGAGACAAAAACGTCTCATAAGTACCCCCTTGACATTTTGACCTAGGCTCATAAAATCCATACTACTTTTTCAGAGTGGTATGCGAGGGCTAATGAGTACGAGGACTTATTTCTATTGTCGAGTCTCTACAACAGAGCAGACAACAGCGAACCAAATACAAGCCTTCAAAGACAGAGGATATGAAGTCAACGAAGCTTTTGTAGTTGAAGATGTTGTATCAGGTGGTGTTTGTGCTTTGGAACGTAAAGGCTTCAGGATTCTTATTGAGCACAAGCTTGTTGCAGGTGACACGCTGGTGGTCTTAAAGCTAGACCGCTTGGGACGTGACAACATAGATGTACAACAAACGATCAAGCTTTTGATGGACAAAGGTATCAATATCCACTGTTTAGATTTACCACATAACGACCTAAACAGCCCTGAAGGTCAGTTAATGTTGAAAATGTTTTTAGCTTTTGCTGAGTTTGAAAAAGATCGTATTAGAGAACGAACAATTGAGGGTCAAGCAAGAGCAAGGGCTGAAGGCAAAACTATTGGTCGTCCTGCCAAAGCAAGTGCAGATAAAGTGGCAAAGCTAAGGAATGAAGGATTGTCCATATCCAAAACCGCAGAGAAGCTTAACATCTCTCAATCAACGGTTAAGCGCCTCTACGCAGAATCAAAGAAGAGTAAGGAGAAAAATGGAAACAACAGTAACTAGCAACGCTAAAGAAGTAATTAACGCCTACACAGACGGTTCATGTATTACGCAGAAATGCATAGGCGGCTGGGCATTCATACTAACCAGAGCAGACAAAAAACTAGAACGCTCTGGACATGAAAGAAAGACCACCAGCAACAGAATGGAACTAACGGCAGCAATTAAAGCGTTAGAGGTTATATATAAGAAATATCCGAACAACCCTATAACAGTCCACACAGACAGCCAGTATGTAAAAAATGGCATTACTACATGGATACGTAGCTGGAAGCGTAATGGTTGGCGTAGGAGTGACAGAAAACCCGTCCTTAACGCAGACTTATGGCAAAAATTGGACGAACTGAACGAATCAATGAATGTTTCTTGGGAGTGGGTAAAAGCACACAATGGTCATCCTCTAAACGAGAGAGTTCACATGCTTGCTTACTCTGCTATTCCACAAAAGTAAAATTACAAAGGTATAACAACATGGAACAAACTACATTAGTTGAAGATTTTATCCTACCAGAAGTTGAACTTAACGAGATAGACAACTACCACCGCATACCTGAAGTCAAAGCATGGTTTGTCTGTTCAGTGAAAAACGCAAAGAAAGCGGCAAAAGATGGTCTACCCGTAATCCGAACGCATGTAGGCAACTGGTATGGCCGTCTCT
Source organism: Vibrio sp. Vb0667 (assembly GCF_033391095.1). NCBI lineage: Bacteria > Pseudomonadati > Pseudomonadota > Gammaproteobacteria > Vibrionales > Vibrionaceae > Vibrio > Vibrio sp. Vb0667. The sequence continues at coordinate 42,331 of NZ_JAWPOL010000005.1, forward strand.
CTTAAAAAAATGAACTTTTGTAAATCACATTTTGTGTAAACGTCAGGGGGCGATGCAATCGAAGTAGGAACAAACTCGGAAGCTAACGCCCCCCTACCCACAATTATCAAGAGGTAGAGTGTTTGTGAGGTTCAATCATACTAACCAACCACAAGATAGAGTTATACCAGCAGTAAACGATGATGAAACAGTGCACTTTAGAGCAAATTGACCCTAGACAGCTTGTTCTCGATGAAAGGTTTCAAAGCAGACAAACACAGTTAATAGCTAAAAGAGCAGACAGAGCAGCTTCAGAAAACAGTAGACAAAGGCAACTCAGAAACATTCTTACTAGTTTAGAGAACGGTAATGGCATTAGGGAACCAATAGAAGCCTATGATATTTACGGTGAGTTGTATGTAGTGAGCGGTTTCCACCGCACAGAGGCATGCCACAAGTTCCTTAAAGACAACCCAAGCCAAAACCTTTTAGTCCCCGTAAAAATTTATCGAGGCTATACAGAAGCAGAGGCTTATTTAGATTCTCTTACTAAGAACGTGGAACACGGTACAGCCTTAGATCAGTCTGAGATATGGCAAAACAAGTTTAAGCAGTCTTTGATGCAGGGGGAAAACCTAGAACTACTTTCAAAGCGCGAAACCGCTAAGTTATTTGATTGCAGTGAAACCCAAGGATTACATATTTTGAACGCTCAGAAAGCCTGTATCGAGGTTGGTTTACCTAATGTGAAAGAGTGGTCGAGTGATTATCAAAAGGCGGCAGAAAAGCTTAGAAAAAAGCTATTAAAGAGATTTGAGGTAATGCCTGACGATTTCGATAAGGATGGATTTCCAATTATCAGCAGATTATCAAAAGCTTATAAAGGTAATAGGTTTGAGGCTGCTTTATCTGAAGAAGAACTAGAACTCAATGAAATAAGTTATCAGAAAGAGTCCCTCAAGGATTTAATCCAAAGAAACCCTATGGCCTTCAGAAAGGCATTAAATACTTTAGATAAAAGAGCTTTAGGAATTGTCGTAAAGCGTAGTTGGGATGAAAACGAAGTCATTCTAAAGTACGGTGATGGTGACGTTAATGAATACGAGAAATTCGAAGAAAAAGCCACGGTGAAAACCTAGCACTTACACCAGAAAACCCACAGAGAGATCTTAGCGGTATCCCCAAGCTGGTGGCTATCTTTGAGAAAACGCTAGGGTGGTCACTCGTGACCGCTGAGACCTCTAGGTGGTCACTATAGGAGTATTTAAACTTAAAGATATAAATTTAATATTTTAAAAACAACAACTTAAACAAAAACCTTTCAGAAAAGATGTTTAAACAATAGCACCTGTAAACTCTAACTAAGTAATGTTCTTATAGCCTGCTTAAAGCTAAACGAGGGAGACGGTCGATAGCTTCTTTCTTCGTCTCCAACTCAACCGTACCATATGAACCGCCTACACCCGCTGGAGTATGACCAGTAATAGCGTCACTAACAGTGTCAGCAATACCCAGTCTGCGCAGAGCCGTCTTGAAAGTATGCCTAAACGCATGAGCCGGTTGGGTTGTGTGTATACCTAGAGACCTGACTGTTTGACCCCACCACTTACTGAGTGCCGCTGATTTCTTGCCGTATTTGTTCTCTTTAAGCTCTGGGAACAAGAAGCCGCCTGACTCCGCAACATAATCTAAGAAACCTAGTTCTATCAGATGAGCAGGGATAGGTACGTGTCTCAGTGAAGAGTTATTCTTAACGCTTTGCCCCTCACCTCGACGGATATTGAGGTAATGTATGCCTGAGTCTGATTGGGATACATCTGACTTATGTAGTTGAGACATCTCCTCTAGGCGTGCACCTGTATATCTGCACAACAAAGGAACCCAATAACAAGCCATACCATAAGGTTTACGAGCATTAACATCATTAAATACGTCAGCTTGGAACAGTCGACGCATTTCTGAGTCAGTGTAGCCTTTTCCCTCATTAGCTTCAGTTTTCTTCTCCGCTGTGGCAACACGCACACCTACGTGTGGATTAGAGTCGATGATGCCTAGTTCAACGGCATAGCTAAACACAACAGAGGTCTTGCGTAGACAGTTCTTCACCGTAGTAGCACTTAAAGTCTCTAGACCTTGTATCTTTACAAGTTCAATTTGCTCTAGAAGAGGTCTATTCCTGATACTTGCAATTTTAGACTTAGGTAACTGAAGCAATGTATCTCGAAACTCAACGATATGCGCACGAGTTACTTCAGTAACATCCAGATCTCCGATAACTTCGATTAGACGCTCAATCTGAAGGCCTGCCTCATACAATGCTTTAGCGTCTTTGTCCTTAAGAGTTTCAGACTGGTGATACCTCTTAAACACATTAGATATAGAGTATTGAGATGCCTTTTTGCGTTTAGGCTGGTGTTTGTTAGCTAAAGGGTTGACTGACAGTGGTTTGTCTGCAATAGGATTAGATACTGCTTCGTAGCCATAGTCACGGTTGTAACGTGCTCTACATAGCGCTTCGATGCGATGAATGTAGTGATAGAAAGCTACTGCTAATTGACGGAAAGACTCACTGTGAGAAGAGACAACTAAACCCTCTCTATCTAGTTGAGCAACAATAAACTCTTTTAGTTCATCTGCTAGCTCTTGAAGCTGGTCAGGAGTAGCAGTATCAACCTCGTTGCCACATATGGACAAAGTATCAGACAAGCCAAATTCACGGACTGTGCCTTCCGCATCTACATCCCTTTTTAGGAAAAGATCGTAGTTACCAGAGGTATCAACTTCATTCTTTACGTGTTCATACCAACGCTCTGCGATGATTGCACAGTCTCTAACATTGAGTTCGACATTGGATGAATTAGATAGTTTTAACTGAGCAACGGCGATCTGCTTCTGCGCATCGAATAGACACTCAGTAAATCGTGGTTTAGCTTCAGAAAGGTTTTTCGTTTGAAGAGATTTCTTGAAGACTGTCTTACCGATTATAGGAACCAGCTTTTTGGGGACAGCCATTCTAAAGTAGTAAACACCAGTTTTAGGATGCTTATAAGGACTTGCCATGATGTTCGACATTGTACCTACTCTTTGTACCAGTAGGCAGCTTACATTAAAACACCAAACCCCTGTATTATAAGAAGTTCTTACACTACAAGGGCTTATAGAATGTGGCGGTGAGTGAGAGATTCGAACTCTCGATACGTTGCCGTATACACACTTTCCAGGCGTGCTCCTTCAGCCACTCGGACAACTCACCGAATCAAATTTTGGTTAGCATCATTGGCTAACGAGGCGCTAATTTAATGATTATGTGCCTGATGGTCAAGGCTAAACATAAAAAAAAGCGCCCTTTTCGAATCGATTGCTCACTAAGTAACTAAATTGAGCAAAACTGGGGCATTTAGATGCTTTGAGAATAACCGGGAACACGGAACCAACGGCGGCACATGTCCAAGAAGTACCCATACAACACACCCATGCCACAAGAAATAACAGCGTTACTTGCTACTGCGGTCACAATTTGATCTGTAGATGCGCCAACTGCGAATAAGATACCCGCATAAACTGGAGATTGAAATAGTACATAAGCGACCAGATCAGAGATATTCTTCATAAAGGAAGACGGTGACACCTTACTACCTTGATGCAGCACCCAATCACGAAAAACCCCATACGGCCAAGCAATGGCGATATTCACTGGAATCGATAGCGTACGCGATGCTAGAGATTGCTCAAATGTCATCCCTGAAATCAAAATCTCGACAATCATCCCTGTGATAAAGCAAAAAACAACCATAGCAAAGGTATCCGCTGCGGCGTGACGAATACAAAATGGTCCACGAGACTTCATTTACAAAACCCTTAAAATCAAACACTGCAATTAATGAAAATAATAAAACTATTAACCACCAAAAAGACATCAAACCAGTTAATGATGCAATTAGAACACACAAAAACTAGCTTATGGCTCTGTATTTAAAATTAAGTTGTAAATTTATAACCAACTTTTAAAGTAAAAGTAGTTTTTTTCACCAATGGCGAGTAAAAACGCCTAAAATCACGTAAAAATGGTACAAAAACACGGATTTCACTTACATAAAAAGGGGTTACGATAATTATTTTGACGTAAAGTTAGAACAAAACTCGGACCGAAAACAGTCACTCCTATAGCTTATGCTACCAAGCTGCGAAAATTCAGAGTATTACCGATATAATCACAGTAGAAGGTCTTGCTGTTTTACTCGTAAAAGTAAAACTGCAAGCCTGTTCATTGCGGGTTAGAAGAGTTTGTCACGAAGCTGGATGACGTATGAATAGTAAGAACAATTCACAGTTGCGCCATATTGATTAAATTATGGTGAGGCCAGCAAAATCGTTAATGTATCGATATCATCTTGGTCTGGGGATTGCTGACGCTTTAAGTTACTTCTTATCCGTTCGGCGACTGAAGAAACGTCGCCACTGAGTTCAAGGGGAGCCTCCGCAATGATCGCTGAAATAGCCTCAAGTGCTTCATTAAGATGTCCATTATCTAGAGCGACATAGAAGTTGAGTAACCACTTTTCAGCATTAAAGCTATCTGCTGCATTTCCATCAAAGTCCGATTGGTACTGATATAACTGTGTCGCATGAAGATACAGTGCATCATTTAATTCAGACTCCACTATTGGTTTCGCTATTATGTGGTCTGCTCCTACATTAATCATACGCTCTTGTGTTTCTTTGAACACATCCGCTGTACAGCCAAAAATCAGTACCGACTTAGCAGGTGAACTCATTGCTCGAATGGCTGATATGGCCCCAACGCCATCTAGAACAGGCATATGATTATCCATCAGTATCAAATCAAATGGTTTGATCGCAACCTCATCGACTGCAAGCTGACCATTTTCGACACTTGTGCACTCAAAGCCCTTGGCTCGGAGGAAAGTTTCCATAATGATCGCATTTGTTCGGTTGTCTTCAACAATGAGTGCTTTCAACCCTTTACAGTTCAATTTATGTGTATTGATTGACTCTACTTTACCCGGCTTGCAAGGTGTAAGGGCAATTTCGACAGTAAAAGTCGTTCCAGCGTCCTCCTGACTCTCTACAACCACTTGCCCACCCATATGTTCCGCGATTTCTTTGACTATTGCTAAACCAAGCCCTGTACCACCAAACCGTCTAGTCGTTGATGACTCTGCTTGCTCAAAAGGACGAAAAATGCGTTTTTGTGCCTCTTTTGAAATACCAATTCCTGTATCTTTTACCTTTAGTATCAGCTTGGTGCCTGCCTTACTCGATTTCTCGGCTAGCTCTACCTCTACGATGCCACGATCGGTGAACTTAACAGCGTTATTGAGTAGATTGAACAGTACTTGACGCAAACGGGCTTTGTCATTGTTGTACCAACGACCCGTTGGTAAATGCGAGACTACTCTAAAGCGAAGACCTTTTTCTGCACACAGCGTTTGATAAACACTCTTGATACTGCCGATAATCGACTCAATTGGGAAAGGCTTATTTTCAAACTCAACATGCCCTTGTTCAATTTTTGAGTAATCTAAAATCTCATTGAGTAATGTCATCATGTGATCACCTGAATCATAAAGTGTTCTCAGGTGCTTACGTTGCTCATCGGTAAGTGGTGTTTTTAACAGTATCTGGGCAGTTCCTAGTACACCGTTCATTGGTGTGCGAATCTCGTGGGACAATGTGGCTAAGAATGCCGTTTTAGCGTTTGTCGAAGCCTGAGCTTTTATTCTCTCCTGCTCCAAATAGATCGTCTTTTCATTGAACTTCTCGATAAGCTGTCCGATTTCGTCATCGCTATCGTACTCAATATCTATGATCCCACCTGTTTTAGAGTCGTCAATCTTAGCGGCAATGCGAACAATTGGTTCAACAATATAGCGATTCAGTAAGTAGTAACCGACCAAGACACACAAGAGCAAAAATGGAATGATCCTCCCCTCAACGCTCATCACTTGTTCAAACACTTGATCGGCGACTTTAGCTTTTGCGTTGACAACTTCCATGCGCCAATCGAACTCTCCGAAATCAAGCTCGCTGACATAAATTTCGTCCGTCAGTTGAAAGTTGTGCTCAATAATCACGTTTGAGTCAGCATCGCGAACCACTACCCCCAAAGAATGCTGGTTCGTGTGCTCTCGAATAAACTGAAAAAGTGCATCAAGTGATAGGTCTACCGTTACAACTCCAGCGAATCGACCGTTTTGGTAGTACGGAGAAGACGCGGTAATCATCTGGACCTGAGTAAAGGTATCGATGTAAACCGTAGACCAACTAACAGAACCTACCGGAGCATCGGCGGCAGCGACATACCAGGGTTCATTATCATAACCGCCAGATTCGGGGTTATTGTAGGAGTGAATTTGGTCAATACCACTATCACTGTTTTTATTGAAGAATAGACTTCTATATCTCCATTGTTCTGCTTTGAGCTCGGGTTTAGGCCATACGCCACCACTAACAAGCATCTTGTCACTCAATTGAAGAATATGTGGAATTATTGTGTTGAGAGATTGAATATTTTCAGTCCCTTGGGCTAGCCCTACTAAGCTGCTCAATACACCTGTAGAACTGAGGAGGGGCTCTTTTATCTCAAGAGCCAGGAGTTGGGTACGTAACTCTAGGTTTTGCTCTAGCTTTTGTCTAACCGGTGGCTCAACAACCAAATAGGCGACAGAACCGATAGTGGCGATAAAGAAGCACAGGTAAAGTGTTAGGGCGAGAATGCTTTTTTTTCTAAGTGATGAGCGAATTTCCATAGATGTGTGAATCATTCCCTAATATCGATTTATCACTAATTGATTGGTAAGATGAGCGCAATCAACCAGCCCATTAACAAATGGTATTCTATTTTGAAACTACAAGACATCCTTTCTCTCCCAGAACTTGACGGTAAACTACTAAACCTAGCAAAAACTCAAGGCTTTGTAACAGCGATGGCTGCAGCGCCAAACGTATTAATGCCTCAAGAGTGGTTGCCATTCTTATGGGGTGGAGAAGAAACAGCGCCATTTACTGACGGTGAGCAACTAGAGCAATACATTGACGAGATTGTACAAATGTGGAACCAAACTCGTCCCGCTCTCCTAGAAGGCACTTGGCAGTGGCCTGCAGGGTGCGCGCTAGATGAGCAAGACATTGTAACAAGTCAGGCTCGCGATTTCTGTGAAGGTGTATTACAAGGCTGGCAACTTGCGCGTGATGACTGGGAAACGTTGATGCCTGAGGATAGCGAAGATAATGCCCTACTCGGTGGTGTTTTACTTTCTCTTACTATGCTTTACGACCCAGAAACGACCATTGAAACATTGGCCGAACAAGGTATGGAAGGCTTAGAGCAGTTTGAGGAAATCTTCAATGCAATGCCAGTGATGTTATGTGGTCTTACCCAGCGCGGTGTTGCATTAGCTGAAGAACAATAGACGCAACGCTGTCGACCATCAAGATTGAACGGCTGAATAGACAAAAAGCTCTCCAAATGGAGAGCTTTTTTGATCATGTTAAAATTACATGTGGAATATACCGCGCCATATCTTGAGTCACTAAGCTACTGTCTTCCCTAATCGAAATACCGGCAGCTCTATCATTGACCAACCAACTGCCAATTAACGTATGGTTTTGCCCAAACTTAGGTAGTGGATGGTATTGCTGGACGATATTAAATTTAGATTCATAAGGCCCTGACGTTTTAACAAAACGTTTTCCATCGATGACGATCTCGATGTTCGCGCCCTCTCGAGAAAATAGTGGCTTGATGACATAATCTCTCATAGTGTTCGCTTTTGAATTGTTAGCAAAATAAGCGGGCAAAAGGTTCGGGTGGTTAGGAAAGCGCTCCCACAATAACGGTAAAAGTGCTTTATTGGATAGAATCGACTTCCACATCGGTTCTAACCAGTTTACGTTCGCAGTCGCTAAGTACTTCGCATATTCCTCTTCAAACATAAACTCCCAAGGGTAAAGCTTAAACATCCAACGAATCGCTCTGTCGTCAGCATCCACAAACAGACCATCTTCCGTCACTCCAATATCTTCGACATGCACGAATGCCGTTGCTAACCCTGCCTCTCGCGCGCAATCCTCTAAATACTGGACAGTCCCTTTATCTTCTTCAGTGTACTTGCAGCAGCTAAAGTGAAGTGTTTGTCCTGGTTGGTATTTTGCTATTTCAGCAAAGCGCTCGATCAAAAAGTCTTGAAGAATATTGAATTGATCCGCGCTCTGGTGAACTCGACCTTTATTTACAACATCTTCTAGCCACACCCACTGCCAAAAGCCAGTTTCAAACAAGCTGGTTGGCGTATCCGCATTGTTTTCCAGTAATTTTGCTGGCGAGGTCCCGTTGTACGCGAAATCCAGCCGCGAATAAAGCGAAGGTTCGCTTCGTCTCCATGAAGAAGCGACCTGCTCCCACATAGATTCAGGGATCGCACATTGCGTCAGCAACCGCTCACTCCGAACGACTTCATCCACAATAGCCAGGCACATCTGATGCAGCTCTTCAGTGGGCGCTTCTATATCGCGCTCAATTTGCTCCAGCGTGAATTGATAGTAAGCACTCTCATCCCAATACGGTTGGTCATACATGGTATGGAAACCAAAACCAAACTGGCGTGCTAATTCACGCCAGTTTTCGCGCTCTTGTATTTCTCGTCGAAACATAGTGCTTTTTAACCGCCTCGACTGACCGACACCGCTTTACCAAACCCGCCTCGAGACATCGCCCTGCCAATGGTGCCGCCGCCACGTTTATTAAGGCTATTCGTCGCAACTTTGGTCGGCTGATTTCGGTAGGAGCCAAAGAATTGTCCTGCTCCATTATAGAATTTGGATTTATAACGGTACATCGGCTCTGAGTAATAGCTCTTGTTATAACCTTTCAACCCGCTTAATGAGCGACTGTAAAAAAAACCGCCAAAGTTAGGTACATAAGCTCGGGAACTGGAACTGTAGTAACAATCATCCTCGTAGAAATCATTCTCGCATTCGAACTCGCTGCGGTAGCGAGGGGCATTTTGTTCGGCACGAGCTAAAGCTTCTTGGTATGCAATGTCACACTGTTCACTAAACTCAGGCGAGTTAGATTTACACTCATCAGCATCAGAAAAAATGTACCCTTCTGTTTTTGACTCGTACGTAGCAAAGAAGAAAATACCACCAAAGGCAGCAAAGGGAAGAATTTTCCCAAGCTTTAAGCTTTTGTCCATGGAAGAACGTTTAACGTTAGAACTCCGCTTCATCGTTCCTCCTAGTAGGTCATGCACGCGGCATTCAATACGCCAACCGAAACAGAAACTGCTGCTAATACAATACCGGCTGGCAGTTCATCTTTTTCGATACGCTCTGCCACTTTCGGAAGTAAAATAAAGCGTACAATTGCAAATGCAATAATTTGAGCAAGCATTGCAACAACGCCCCATACCATAAAATCGACGATATTGACTGAGTTTTTTGCCGCCCCCGAAATCGCGAGACAGTAACCAAGGAAGGCCCCACTTAGCGCAATCGCTGCTGCTGTATTTTGTTTTTCTTTGATCAGATGCCACTCATCGTATGGCGTCAACTTGACGTAGATGAACTTAAACGCCAATACAAAAATAATAGAAACAGAGAAATAGAGTAAAAAGTTTGGGAAGCCTGCTAACAGGCCAGCAATCATGTGCATTATTGTTCCTTGTTCATTTCTTTCCAGGCAAAATCTTCAATACGTTCATCTGCAATGTAAAACAGCTTGGTACTCGCGGGTACTTCAGCATCTAAATCTGGGTTGAGTTGAATACCATCGCCAATATCAAAAGCAATCAGCGTGGCATGATGGCGTCTTTTGAGAAAAACGAAGAGATTCTCAATAGTGGTGGCAGACTGCCCCTCAGGATAAATAACTGAGTATTGCGTCATACCTCGTGTTGAAGCCAAAAGCTCCTGATGAAGCGCACTTGAGCCCGGGTCAACCGCCGCTTTTGCCAACATTTCTGCGCCAACAGCAGGTATGCATTCCGCTTTCGGGCAATGCTGACTTAGAAGTCGGCCTAGCGCTTCATCTTTAAAGTAAGCGACCAAATGAGCGGAAGGGTTTACAGATGCGCAGTATAGAGCGGCTGACAAGGTAATGTCGTCCGAGAGATTATCCACAATAATGCAAGCGGCTTCGGCAATATTGGCGTTTTTCATTTCTTGCGAATCGGTATAACTGGTCACTTTGATAAAACTGATTTCGCCAGGTAACGGGTTCTCTATTTCTGAACGGCTGCATAAAACAATCGGACGCTTTCCCTCTTCTTCATGTTGTAACATGCGAATAAGGTGCATCGTTCTCGATCCATTCCAGCCCAACAATACAATATGGTTTTCCACTCTTACTCTCCGTTTTCCTAAAATACCCGCTCGCCAATAGTCCATCGCTGCTCCAGCGACACGCCCCAATAATGCGGCGAATAAGCTCAAACCGCCGGGGATTACAAATAATACGACAACCCATTTACCCAAATCTGTTACTGGAGAATGGTCGCCATAACCCACCGTACTCGCCGTAACCATGAGGTAATAGATAAAGTTAGCGAAACTGTCTGTTAATGCTGTTTCACCAGCGAGAACCAGCAGCCACCATGAAAGGCTCACATATAAGCCACTAAAGATGAGAAGGCTTCGGTTGCTCAATTTAAAAAGGTGTGAACTAAGCCACTTTTTAACTACTAACCACACCGCCATAAATTTATGACCTCGATATTCATTGATTGCATCAATAGTAACTCATTGATAGTAAGACACAAAAAAACCAGCCATATTCGACTGGTTTTTGAGATTTACTTTCAGTTACGCCTACTTTTTAAGCATTACCTTTCACTTGCATATTTAGCTGCTCAGCAAAATCTAGCATGCGGTTAAGTGGTATAAGGGATTTAACACGCAGTTCTTCGTCAACAAAAATCTCGTGCTCTTTACCACCTTCACTAAGCGCTTTCTCAATTGCTTTCAAACCGTTCATTGCCATCCAAGGACAGTGTGCACAGCTGCGGCATGTTGCGCCTGCACCTGCGGTTGGTGCTTCGATAAGTTCTTTTTCTGGCACTAGTTGCTGCATTTTAAAGAAAATACCTTTGTCTGTCGCAACGATCATTTGTTTGTGAGGAAGCTCTTTCGCTGCTTTGATCAGCTGACTCGTTGATCCAACGGCATCGGCAAGTTCTACGACGCTTGCTGGTGACTCAGGGTGAACCAAAATAGCCGCATCTGGATACACGCTCTTCATTTTTCGTAACGCATCAGCAGAGAACTCATCATGAACCACACACTCACCCTGCCAAAGCAGCATATCTGCGCCAGTTTTGTTAGCGATGTACGATCCTAGGTGACGGTCTGGTCCCCAAATAATTGGCTTATCTTCAGCGTCTAAGTGTTCCACGATTTCAAGCGCAATACTCGATGTAACGACCCAGTCGGCACGGGCTTTAACCGCTGCTGAGGTGTTTGCGTAAACTACAACCGTATGATCAGGGTGAGCATCACAAAACTCGCTGAACTTATCCGCAGGACAGCCAAGGTCGAGCGAACATTCCGCTTCCAACGTTGGCATTAGAATGCGCTTTTCTGGTGTCAGAATTTTGGCCGACTCGCCCATAAAGCGAACACCACCAATAATCAATGTACTTGCAGGGTGACGATTACCAAACTTCGCCATTTCCAACGAGTCACCAACAAACCCGCCAGTGTCTTCAGCTAGGGCTTGAATCTCAGGGTCGGTATAGTAGTGCGCGATAAGTACCGCATCTTTTTCTTTGAGTAACTTTTTAATACGCTCAATGTAAGATGCTTTTTCTTCTTCGCTTAATGGAACTGGTTTCGGTGGGAATGGGTAAACAGTGTCGATTTTATCTAATATATGGCTCATTGCTCTTGCTCTACGCAACTTCCTTTAATCCGAGTATTGTAACCTCGTTAATTTTCAAAAACCAACTTGTCGCGGGGATTTCTAGCGGTCTAGCCGTATATCTTTGTTACAGGTAGCATTTCCGAGTAGCGAAATTCGGTGCAACACAAGGTCAGAGGCTCTGCATCATTGCTATCGACTTAGCCGTTCTGCACCAACAGAAAATGGAAAAGAAAAAGGAAGCCGAAGCTTCCTTTTTAAAACATAACGTCTTACAGCTTAGAGCTGGCAAGTTTTGCAGATGCACTACCTGGGTATTCATCAACCACTTGTTGGTAGTACTTTTTCGCTTGAGCTGCATTGTTATTACGCTCAGCGATTTCGCCTAACTTAAGCAACGCATCGGCTCGCTTATTAGAGTCTTTATAAGACACCACAGCGGCAAAACTTTTCACTGCATCCTCATCCTGCTTTTTAGCGAAGTACAACTGACCTAACCAGTAGTGAGAATTCGCTGAATATGTAGAATCAGGATAATCTTTCTGGAACTGCTGGAACGCTGCAATTGCACCAGTGTAATCACGCTTTTTGAGAATGAGGTCAACTGCATTCTGATATGCCGTTTGCTCATCAACATTTGGAGTGTACTGGCCACCTGTTTTCACAGGTTGTGCTTCTTGTGCAGGTGTGGATTTTATCTCTCCACGAACACGATCCAGCTCGACAAACAACTCACGTTGACGTTGCAACATTTGTTTCATTTCGTAGCTATTTCGCTCTAATTGACCACGCAATTCACTGATCTCTTGCGACATTTGGTCAATTTGCTGTTGCATTTGGAGCTGAACGCGATTGCGGTTTTGGAGCAAACGTTCTAGACGCTCTACTTCCGTTTCAGATGAACGGCTCTTAGAGACGGATGATGTGCTGTTGAGATCAGATACTGGAGCTGGTGCAGCGAACGCAAAGTTCGCTGCACTTGCCAGTAACGTAAGCGCAACAGCGCGCTTAGTGTTACTGAACATGAGGATTACCTCGAATTAGTATACTAGAACCGCGCGACGGTTCTTAGCGTAAACTTCATCTGATTGACCTAGAAGAAGTGGCTTCTCTTCACCGTAGCTAACGATTGAGATTTGGTCAGCTTGAACACCTAGTGCTTGTAGGTAGTTCGCTACTGCTTGTGCACGACGCTCACCTAGAGCAATGTTGTACTCAGGTGTACCGCGCTCATCAGCGTGACCTTCGATAGTTACGTTAAGTGCTGGGTTCTTGCTTAGGTAAGAAGCGTGAGCCGCTAGCATCTCTTCGTAATCTGCTGCAATTGTTGAGTTGTCAAAAGCAAAGTAGATTGTTTGAGTTTCACGTAGCGCTTGCTCTTTTAGCTCTTGCTCTGTCAACTGACCGCTTTGATCAATTGGCGTTGCTACTGTTGTTTCCACTGCGCCATTGTTGTTTGTTGCTGCACCAGTGTTAGAAGCAGCGTCGTCGCTTGAACTACACGCTGTAACAGCCATTACAGGAAGCGCGATTAGTAGCCCTTTTAGAACCTTGTTCAGTTGCATCTTATTTTCCTTTATTAATCAAACTTATTACTACAAAAACGGTGACCATGCAGGCGCTCGAACACGCCCATTTGTTGCCGGTAATCTAGCTTTGAATCGACCATCAATTGACACCATCGATAGTACGTTTTTCTTGTTGTAAATCGAGCTATACACAACCATGCCACCATTTGGGGCAATACTAGGAGACTCATCAAGCAAGGTCTTAGTTAAGACTTGAAGAGCACCAGTTTCCAAATCTTGTTTCGCCAAATTAAATCCTGCGTTGCTGCGGTTCACCATAACTAGGAATCGCCCATCAGGAGTAATCTGACCACCCAAATTTTGGCTGCCTTGCCAAGTCAAACGGTCAATAGAACCGCTGCCCAAATTTACTTGATAAATCTGTGGTTTACCACCCCTATCCGATGTGAAAATCAACGATTTTCCATCCGGATGCCAGAACGGTTCCGTATTATTTGATCTGCCACGCGTAATTTGCGTCAGCTTACGAGTGTTAAGGTCAAACGTATAAACATGAAGCGAGCCTGTTTTAGAAAGAACAATCGCTAACTTATTGCCATCTGGCGAAAATCTTGGCGCACCATTGTGACGTGGGTATGAAGTAATTTTCTCACGTTCACCGGTGTAGATGTTCATGATGAAGATTTCTGCTTGGCCATTTTGGAAGCTAACATATGCAAGCTTTTTACCATCGGGTGACCACGCTGGTGACATTAATGGTTGCTTAGAGCGTAAAACCAGACGCTCATTGTAGCCATCGTAATCAGCGACTCGAAGTTGGTAAGGGAAACGGTCTTTATCGTTCACTACCACATATGCGATACGAGTCATGAAAGCGCCACGGTCGCCAGTTAACTGCTCATACACCAAATCAGAGATACGGTGAGCGTACTCACGCATACGAGGCCCTTGAACAGTGGCTACTTTATTGAACAGCACATGATCTTTTGACAGGACTAATTCACCGTCACTACCAAGCGCCTTACTCTTCCCACCTGTTAACTGACCACGCACAATATCAACAAGTTGATAGTTGATAACGTAGTCACCTTGGTCGTTTTGCTTGATTGAACCAGTCAATAGCGCATCCACACCTAAATTGGTCCAAGCATCAAAATTAACTTCTGATTCACTGAACGGTGTTTGTGGCATTTTGCTCGTTGGAACTGGGCTGAATTTACCACTACGTTGTAAATCCGAGGCGATAACAGCAGAAACATCCGTTGGAAGCGCTTGTGTGCCCTCCCACTTAAACGGAACAACAGCAATTGGTCGTGCTGAATCAATACCATCGGTAATGACCAACTCTAATGCGGCATTCGCCACATTTGTCATACTGCTAAGCAGTACAAACATTCCTAGTAAAAGGCGTCTAATCACGTCTTATTCCTTTTAGTCCAAAGCAACAGTTATGTTGATGTCTTTTAGTCTTTCATTGACCGCTGATTCTGAAGATTTAGGGAACGTCCCTACCTGAGCTATTGCTCGCTTTGCCGCAGCACATACTCGAGTATCGCCACTCAAAACGGTAACACCAGAGACCATCATATCAGTTCCTGTCGGAATCAATTTGATGTTTACCCTACACTCCTTTCCCAGCAAGTAGTCATCCTTAATCAGCTTTTGCTGAATATTTTGAGTATAGATGGATGACATACGAGAAAGTTCGTCGTCAATAAATTGATTGCGCGCAGCACTGTTTTTACTGACCTCATCCTCGAGACCCGCAAAAATATCATCTAACGCGGCTTCTTGAGCTTTACGCTCACGCTCGGCACGCTCAGCTGCTTCTCTCGCTTTACGCTCTCGCTCCGCCGCCTCTTTTGCCGCTTTCTCTTTTGCGATGCGCTCTTGTTCAGCTTTTTTAGCAGCTTCACGCTCACGACGTGCTTTTTCTTCCGCTTCTTTTGCTGCTTTTTCACGAGCTAAACGT
Source organism: Vibrio sp. Vb0667 (assembly GCF_033391095.1). NCBI lineage: Bacteria > Pseudomonadati > Pseudomonadota > Gammaproteobacteria > Vibrionales > Vibrionaceae > Vibrio > Vibrio sp. Vb0667. Next base: position 57,689 of record NZ_JAWPOL010000005.1, read on the forward strand.
TCTTGCTCAGCTTTTGCTATAGCCGCCTCTTTTGCTAAACGCTCCTGCTCAGCTTTACGCACGGCTTCTTCTTTTTCCTTGCGCTCTTTTTCTAGCTTAGCAGCTCGCTCTTTTTCTTTGCGAACACGTTCTTCTTCCTGCTTGCGCTCTTGCTCTTTTTTCTTACGTGCAGCTTCTGCTTCTCGTGCCGCTTGAGCATCTTTCGCTTGCTGCTCTTTCAACTTGCGAATTTGCTCTTCTTCAGCTTTGCGGTTTTTTTCTAGCTGCTCTGCTTCGCGTCTCAGTTTATCAAGACGCTCTTGTTCTTTTTTCGCTGCCTTTTCGCGTTGCTGGCGAATTTCTTTCGCTTGTTGCTGCACAAGTTTTGGATCGATGACAACAGCTTGAACCATTTGTCCTGTAGGCTCTGGTTTAGACATGTTGAAGTCCGTCCCCCAAAGCAGGGCTGCAACTAGAATTGCATGCAAACCAACCGATATTGCTATCGGTTTGGCGTATTGGTTGGGTTTCTTCTTGTGATCTTTCATAGATAATTGATGTCTATTCCCTGATATCGGTCATTAGACCTACCTTAGGGATACCAGCTCGACTTAGTTCATCCAGCAATAGAACAACATCGGCATATGGTGTTGCCGCGTCGCCACCTACCGCAACTGGTGAATCCGGCTTAACCTCTCGCTCCGCTTTCACTCGCACAATAACATCTTGCAACGACAAACCTCGCTGAACTTCTTCATCATTTACGCTTAGGCCTAAATTACCCTCGCTATCAATTTCGATGATAATAAAGCTACTGTCAGTCTCGCCAGCAAGGTCTTGCATAGATTCTGCGGTCGATGTTTTCGGAAGATCAACGTCGACGCCTTGAGTCACAAATGGAGCGGTCGCCATAAAAATGATCAACAGTACGAGCATTACGTCGATATACGGAACAACGTTGATCTCCGCTGTCATTTTTCGCTTTTTAGGTTGATAACCCGCCATGCTTTATTCCTTATCCGCGCTGTCTCGGCCAGCCATCGCTTGACGATGAAGGATGCTGTGGAATTCTTCAGAAAATGTTGCGTAAGTGTGCTCTAGTTTACTCACTTTATTGCTTAGGCGGTTGTACGCCATTACTGCCGGAATAGCCGCAAATAGCCCCATCGCTGTCGCGATAAGTGCCTCGGCGATACCCGGTGCAACCATAGACAGCGTAGCTTGCTTTACTTCACCCAGCGCAATAAAGGCGTGCATGATGCCCCAAACGGTACCAAATAGGCCGATATAAGGGCTTATAGAACCGACTGTTGCCAAAAACGGTAAGCTTGTTTCTAGCTCATCTACTTCACGAGAAACAGCAACGCGCATTGCGCGGCCAGTGCCTTCCATGATGTAAGCTGGTGAATTTGCGTTGCTCTTACGTAGGCGAGCAAACTCTGTAAAACCTGCGTAGAAGATTTCTTCTGTGCCTTCAATTTCGTCTTTACGCGCTTTTACTTTTTGGTAAAGCTGAGAAAGATCAGTACCCGACCAAAATTTGTCTTCAAACTGCTCTGCATTTTTTGATGCTTGAGAAAGCACTTTGCTGCGCTTGATGATCATTGCCCATGACACAATTGACATGCCAAGCAACGTCAGCATCACAAGCTTTACCAACAGACTGGCCTGAAGAAAGAGATCTAAAATGGAAATATCAGCAGTCACTATTTGTTAGCTCCGAATTTATAAAGGTTGGAATAGCTATTGGTTTCATTTTCTTATTATCGATACATGCTACCTTAACCGAGGCCTTGCACAATATCTTGCCTTGATCATTGACCAACTCTTGACAGAATTGCAGAGAAGCACGTTTTATTTCTGACACTCGGGTTACGACTGTCAGATGCTCGTCCAGCCTAGCCCCTTGGTTGAAATCGATATCCATGTGTCGGACAACAAAGCCGATATTTTGTTCCAGTAACACATGTTGAGAAATGCCTTTAGCACGTAACATCTCTGTCCGTGCGCGCTCAAAGAATTTTAGATAATTAGAATGATATACAACACCGCCCGCATCAGTGTCTTCATAGTACACGGTGATCGGCCAGTGAAAGAGATTTGATGTGTCTTGCAAGGGAGTACCAATATATTCAATTCTTTAAAGTAATTACTATAACTGAAGCGACAGCAATTGGTACCGAGCTAAGGAAATATTTTTGAAATTTGTAGAAAAAATAAAAGCTAGGCGAGATACCTAGCTTTTATTCGATGATTTAGTAACCGACTTTATTACAGCATATTTCTGCCTAAATGAAATAAAGTGCCGTTAGATAAATTAAGATAGCTAACGAGAAATAAGGACTAAACAAAACTTGCCAGTACCAGTTTCTTGGCTTGAAGCCCACCCCATACACCATGCTTGAACATACAGACCAAATCAGTGCTGGTGCGATGATTGAGTTAAAACCACCAATTGCTTGATGGTAAGCTTCAGGGTCCCACATCACCAATCCTACGTGCATAAAGCCAAGGATGAGAGATAAGACTCGTAGCAGAGTCTTATCCATTGGTGCGTGAAGTTTCGCTACCTTATCAGCGAGGTTACTCACTGTCTTTATCCATCATTTCTGAGTGCTCTAGCCAAAGAGCGTTGATGATACCGAATGCACAAGCAAGTAGTACACCTAGAATCCATGCGAAATACCACATAGTAAATGCTCCTTAGTAAAGTGAGTTTTTGTTGTCTTCAATGTACTGGTCATCAAGGCGACCAAACATCTTGTAGTAAGTCCAAGATGTGTAACCAAGGATGATTGGCACCATAACAAACGCAACGCCTGTCATTAGGTTCAGAGTCAGCTCAGATGACGTTGCATCCCACATTGTTAAGCTGTGGCTTGGCATTAAGTCTGAAGGCATGATGAATGGGAACATCGCAAAACCTGCAGTAAAGATAACACCAGCAACACCCAAGCTTGAAGTAATGAACGAAATCGCACATTTTTCAAGACGAGATGCCAATACAGCGAGAAGCGGCATTGCAACACCTAATACAGGAGCAGCCCATAGTAGTGGGTAGTTTTCAAAGTTCTTCATCCACGCACCAGCTTCACGGATAACCTCTTTGTTTAGAGGGTTAGAAGCAGCGTTAGTGTCGATACCGCCAACAATGACGTAGCCATCGATATTTTGGATCCAGAAACCAGCCGCTACAAACGCAGCAACCGTCAGTAAACCAGCCAACTGAGCAACGTTGCGCGCACGCACATGCACTTCGCCTGTTGTTTTCATTTGTAGCCAAGTAGAACCTTGCATCAAAATCATGAACAAGCTTACTAAACCACACAACAGTGCAAATGGGTTTAGTAGACCAAAGAATGAGCCATGGTATGTTGGCATCAAGAACTCACTCAATTGGAATGGTACACCTTGTAGAAGGTTGCCAAACGCTACACCAAAGATGATTGGCGGAACAAAACCACTGATTGAGATACAGATATCCCAGGTATTGCGCCATTTTGGATCTTCGATTTTAGAGCGGTAGTCTAGGCCCAGAGGACGAAGCCATAGCGCTGCTAGTGTCAAAATCATCGCTAAGTAGAAGCCTGAAAATGACGTTGCGTAAACCAAAGGCCAAGCTGCGAACAGTGCACCACCAGCAGTGATAAGCCAAACTTGGTTACCATCCCAGTGAGGAGCAATTGAGTTAATCATGACACGGCGTTGCGTGTCGTTTTTACCGATGATAGGTACAAGCGCGCCTACACCCATATCGAAGCCGTCTGTTACTGCAAAACCAACTAGTAGAACACCGATTAGTACCCACCAGATGAGTCGCAAGATTTCGTAATCAAACATCTTGTTATCTCCTTACCTTACGCTTCTACTTGGCGACTAACTTTGTCTTCAACAGAGTCAGCATTTTGCTCGAAGTGGTAGCGACCCGTTTTCAGGCTACTTGGACCTTTACGAGCGAATTTCAACATTAGGTAAACTTCTGCAATCAGGAATACCGTGTATAGCGCCAGAATTGCGAAGAGTGAAGTCCAGATTTCACCTGCAGTTAGTGCAGAAGCTGCAACATGCACTGGTAAAATTTCACCTACAGCCCAAGGTTGACGGCCGTACTCAGCGACGAACCAACCCGCTTCAATTGCAATCCAAGGTAGTGGAATGCTAAATAGTGCAGCTTTTAGAATCCATTGTTTCTGCTCAATCTTCTGACGACACGTTTGGATAAACGCCGCACCAAAGACAAACAACATGATGAAGCCACAAGCAACCATGATACGGAATGACCAGAATAGCGGCCATACTGTTGGGATTGAGTCGTCCGCAGCAGCTTGGATTTGCTCTTCTGTTGCATCAACAACATTGTCTGTGTAGCGTTTTAGAAGTAGACCGTAACCTAGGTCACCTTTCACTTCATCAAACGCAGTCATGTTTTCTTCTGACTTATCGCCCGCACGAAGCTTCTCTAGAAGTTCATAAGCGTACATGCCGTCACGAATACGATCGACGTGTTCATCACGTAAATCACGAAGACCTGTTACTTGCTCATCAAAAGAACGTGTCGCGATAATACCCATTACGTAAGGGATCTTAATTGCGTAATCGGTATGCATCGTTTCCTGGTTAGGAACACCAAATAACGTAAATGCGGCAGGTGCAGGTTCAGTGTGCCACTCTGCTTCAATTGCAGCGAGTTTCACTTTTTGAACTTCACCAAGCTCGTAGCCAGATTCGTCACCAAGAACGATGGTAGATAAGATAGCTGCAATACCGAAAGAAGCAGCAATAGCAAACGAACGACGAGCAAACGCAATGTCACGACCTTTTAATAGGTAGTATGAACTGATGCCTAGAATAAACATTGCGCCACAAGTGTAACCAGAAGCAACCGTATGCACGAACTTAACCTGAGCAACTGGGTTTAGTACAACCTCAGAGAAGCTCACCATTTCCATTCGCATGGTTTCGAAGTTGAAATCTGCGCCTACTGGGTTTTGCATCCAGCCGTTTGCGATAAGAATCCAAAGAGCAGAGAAGTTAGAGCCTAGTGCAACAAGCCAGGTAACCGCTAAGTGTTGGCGTTTAGATAGACGATCCCACCCGAAGAAGAATAGACCAACAAAAGTTGACTCCAGGAAGAATGCGACAAGTGCTTCGATCGCTAGCGGTGCACCGAAGATATCACCTACATAGTGGGAGTAGTAAGACCAGTTCGTACCAAACTGGAACTCCATGGTAAGGCCTGTCGCCACACCAAGTGCAAAGTTAATACCGAATAGCTTACCCCAGAACTTGGTCATGTCCTTATAGATTTGCTTGTTCGTCATTACGTACATCGATTCCATAATGGCCAGAAGGAAGGCCATACCAAGGGTCAATGGTACGAATAGGAAGTGATACATCGCTGTCAGTGCAAACTGCAACCGCGATAGATCAACTACGTCAATCATGGTAACTCCTATGTGTCGGCTGAATGACACTCTCTACATATTGCAATCCATATTCAGGTGTTATTTACACTTGAAAAATGTTGAATTATCACAACTCATTGTTGCAAAAATGTGCTTCATTGGTTAGTTAACTGTTAAGCATCAGCTAATATAGCTGGGGCTAATATTACTTGTAAAAACAGATTGTTTCAAAAGGTTTATAGCCGTAACGCGCTTTGATATACATCAATGTTTATGCGCGGAATTTGCACAAAAATCCATCACATTGATCTAGATCAACCAGTATTGGATACGGATGTTAAGAGAGAGTAATCAGGAGAGAAATTAACCAGTTGCAAGCAAACATCGAGTTAACAATCAATGCTTTTTACTTACTAAACCAGTATGAGAAAAAATTCAAAAAATGTGAGTTTGGTCAACTTTAATGAAGCGCTGGGCAACAAAGGCCCAGCGAGGGAATCTTATTTTTCAATTCCGAAATGCAAATACGCACGATCTGTCGCGATTCTTCCACGCGGAGTGCGTTGTAAATAACCTTGCTGAATAAGATAAGGCTCAAGAACGTCTTCAATAGTGTCCTTTTCTTCACCTATCGCCGCTGCCATGTTGTCGAGCCCGACCGGACCACCACCAAATTTTTCCATAATCGCGAGTAGTAGCTTACGGTCCATGTAATCGAAGCCTTCGGCGTCCACATCAAGCATATTCAACGCCTTATCAGCAACATCGGCACAAATGTGACCATTGCCTTTTACTTCCGCATAATCACGAACACGGCGTAGCAAACGGTTAGCAATACGTGGTGTGCCACGCGCACGTCTTGCCACTTCCAATGCACCTTCAGGTTCCATTGATAAACCTAAACAATCCGCGCTTCGCTGCACGATATCTTGGAGGTCTTTTATCTTATAAAACTCAAGGCGCTGAGTAATACCAAAGCGGTCGCGCAATGGTGACGTCAAAGAGCCCGCTCGGGTCGTCGCACCAATTAACGTAAACGGTGGTAAATCGATCTTAATAGAACGAGCGGCCGGACCTTCACCGATCATAATATCCAGTTGATAATCTTCCATCGCCGGATACAGCACCTCTTCAACCATCGGACTCAAGCGGTGAATCTCATCGATGAACAACACATCGTTTTCTTCAAGGTTGGTTAACAGCGCGGCCAAATCGCCTGCTTTCTCAAGTACAGGGCCTGAAGTAGTGCGAATGTTCACTTCCATTTCATTGGCAACGATATTCGCAAGTGTGGTTTTACCCAAACCTGGGGGACCAAAAATCAAAAGGTGATCAAGTGCTTCGCTACGTAACTGAGCAGCTTTAATGAAGATCTCCATTTGGTCACGGACATGGTCCTGACCTTGGTAATCCGCTAATTTTTTTGGCCGAATAGCACGATCAATGACATCTTCATCACGAAAGGCAGGGTTTTCTGGCGCGATTAAACGATCGGCTTCAATCATCTTTTTACCTTGAAAAATGGTTACCTGAGAGAATAATGCCGCTCGTTTAACAGCAAGTGGCATATTTCTATATCTCGTCATCCTGTACAGCGACGAAGGAGCGTGATACAGGATCTTCTATCCGAGCGATTTATGGTCAAATTGTTTCATTAACCGCTCAGCGTGCTGCTATTAGATTCCCAGTCTCGCCAGGCTCGCTGAAATGACACAAAAAAACATCGTTAAGCGATTGGCATTAACCTTAGAGAATGAGTTATCTTGAACAAATGTTCACTGTGCAACCAGCGTTACACCATTGATTTTAGAGCTTCACGGATCATTTGCTCACTGCTCATGTCCGGTTTAGCGATCTGAGATACCACTTTCGACGCTTGAGTCGGCTTGTAACCTAGAGCTAGAAGCGCACTGATTGCCTCTTCTTCCGCGTTGTTGGATGTCACACTAGAATCCGCAGGAGCAGCATCCGTAAATGGTGTAAATAGATCGCCTGCGCCCCACCCTTTCAAGCGGTCTTTCATTTCAACAACCAATCGCTCTGCGGTTTTCTTGCCAACGCCTGGAAGCTTAACCAGCGTAGAAACGTCTTCATGTTCCACACAAGTAACAAATTGCGTTGCTGTCATACCAGAGAGAATACCAAGACCGAGTTTAGGACCAACGCCATTGGCTTTGATCACTTCACGGAAAAGTGCTCGTTCTTTTACCGTGTTGAAACCATATAGCAATTGCGCATCTTCACGGACAACAAAGTGAGTATAAATAATGGCTTCTTCGCCAACATTTGGCAGTTCGTAAAAACAGCTCATTGGCATCTGGACTTCATAGCCAATGCCATTAACTTCAATTAATACTTCAGGTGGTTGCTTTTCAATCAGTATGCCACGAAGACGTCCAATCACTATAAATACTCTTTGGAAATGAATTTGCGACAGGATAATAAAGAACTGGATAGACATCCAGTTAATTTTATCGATAGCGCCCTTTTCTGGCACTGGTTGCTTTGCCCGCTAAGGCAACGAGAGTCTTGTTAGTATTGGCATGACAAATCGCCACACCTAAAGCATCGGCCGCATCCGCTTGAGGCTTGGCGGGCAATTTAAGCATCTGCTGAACCATATGCTGAACTTGCGCTTTGTCCGCGCCACCAGTGCCTACGACAGCTTGCTTAATAAGACGAGCCGCGTATTCAAATACCGGCAACTCCGCATTCACCGCAGCAACAATTGCACTGCCACGAGCTTGGCCAAGTTTTAGCGCTGAATCCGCGTTTTTGGCCATAAACACTTGCTCGATCGCGAAAACGTCCGGTTGAAACTGGGTAATGATTTCCGTGACGCCTGCATAAATCTGTTTAAGCCGACCCGGAAGTTCTTTTTCTGAAGTACGAATGCAGCCACTACCAAGGTATTGCAAGTGGCGTCCATTTTGACGAATGACCCCATAGCCGGTAATGCGCGAACCTGGGTCAATGCCCAAAATAATTGACATGAATGTTCCTAAAAATGAGGCCTAATTCGGCCTCAGTCTTTTTATTATTACTTGCTAACTTCGGAGCAAATACCGCTCCCGACACCTTGAGTTTAATCTAGCGTAGCCGCAACGTCGTCAGAGATATCACCATTGTGATAAACCTCTTGAACGTCGTCCAGATCTTCCAAAGCGTCAATCAAACGAAGTAGTTTTGGCGCAGTATCCGCGTCCAAATCTGCTTTCGTAGATGGGATCAGCGACACCTCCGCGTTCTCTGCCTCAAACCCTGCGGCATCAAGAGCATCTTTTACGAGTCCAAAATCGCCTGGGGCCGTGTAGACATCAATCGAGCCATCTTCTGCCGTTTCAATGTCATCAGCACCACTTTCTAATGCTACTTCCATTACCGCATCCTCATCTAAACCTGGGCCATATGAAATCACGCCTTTCTTGTCGAAAAGATAGTTGACGCTACCATCCGTCCCCAGATTACCGCCTGACTTTGAGAATTCATGGCGCACGCCAGATACCGTACGATTTCGGTTATCCGTCATACATTCGACCATGACCGCCGTACCACCTGGACCATAACCTTCATAGATCACGGTTTCCATGTTGTCGTCGCCTTCACCACCAGCACCTCGGCTGACAGCGCGGTTGACAGTGTCACGTGTCATGTTGTTAGACAGTGCTTTATCAATTGCTGCTCGCAAACGTGGGTTATTTTCTGGCTCACCGCCCCCCTCTTTTGCCGCAACAACGATTTCACGAATTAATTTAGTAAAGATTTTGCCGCGCTTCGCATCTTGCGCTGCTTTACGGTGACGAATATTCGCCCATTTACTATGACCAGCCATAATTCACCTTTTAATGTATTTTGACGCTTAATAACAAAAACATGTTCTAAAAAGCGTTGCTTGGGAAATTGCTTTGGAAGTTTCTTGGGTTTATTTAAACAAAAACTCCCGCAGTTGCGGGAGTTTTCTTCAAATGTTGTGCGCTTATTCTGCGTCTTTTTCTTTCGCTGCAGTTACTGCGATTGCTAGCTCTTCTAGCGCTGCTGGGTTCGCAATACTTGGTGCGTCTGTTAGTAGACACGCCGCTGCTGTTGTTTTAGGGAACGCGATAACATCACGGATGTTCTCTGTGCCACATAGCAGCATTACTAGACGGTCTAGACCAAATGCAAGACCAGCATGTGGAGGCGTACCGAATTTCAGCGCATCAAGCAGGAAGCCGAACTTAAGCTGTTGCTCTTCAGGTGTGATACCTAGAATATCAAATACGGCTTCTTGCATATCTGCGTTGTGGATACGAACAGAGCCGCCGCCCACTTCGTAGCCATTTAGAACCATATCGTAAGCGTTAGAATTTGCCGCAGCAGGGTTTGCTTTTAGCTCTTCTGCAGTCACACCTAGAGGCGATGTGAATGGGTGGTGCATCGCGTGTAGGTTGCCTTCGTCATCTTCTTCGAACATTGGGAAGTCAACAACCCATAGTGGAGCCCATGAAGACTCATCCGTTAGCTCTAGGTCTTTACCTAGTTTCAAACGTAGCGCACCCATTGCTTCTGCAACGATACCCGCTTTATCAGCGCCAAATAGGATAATGTCACCAGATTCCGCTTGAGTACGATCTAGAATGCCGTTGATCACGTCTTCATTTAGGAACTTAGCGACTGGAGATTGGATACCTTCCATGCCCGCTGCACGGTCATTAACCTTCATCCAAGCTAGACCTTTCGCACCGTAGATGCCAACGAATTCACCGTAGCCATCAATTTGCTTACGAGTCAGAGAAGCGCCACCTGGAACGCGAATAACGGCAACGCGGCCTTTTTCATCGTTTGCTGGACCTGAGAATACTTTGAACTCAACGTCTTTCACTAGGTCAGCAACGTCTACTAGTTCCAGTGGGTTACGTAGGTCTGGCTTGTCAGAACCGAAACGACGAATCGCTTCGCTGAACGGCATTACTGGGAATTCACCTAGGTCAACGTTTAGTAGCTCTTGCCACATTTCACGAACCATTTTCTCAGTCGTTGCACGAACTTGGTCAGCCGTCATGAATGACGTTTCGATATCGATCTGAGTGAATTCTGGTTGACGGTCAGCACGCAAGTCTTCATCACGGAAACACTTAACGATTTGGTAGTAACGGTCAAAACCAGACATCATTAGAAGTTGTTTGAATAGCTGTGGAGACTGAGGAAGCGCGTAGAAGCTGCCTTTGTGAACACGGCTAGGTACTAGGTAGTCACGAGCGCCTTCTGGAGTCGCTTTTGTTAGGACTGGTGTTTCGATGTCTAGGAAACCGTTGTCATCTAGGAAACGACGAACAAAGCTAGACGCTTTAGCTCGTAGCTTGATGCGGTCGCTCATTTCTGGACGACGTAGATCTAGGTAACGGTACTTCAGACGCTGCTCTTCAGAGTTCTTTTGGTTGAAGTCTAGAGGCAGAACATCAGAACGGTTGATGATTTCAAGACCTTTCGCAAGGATCTCAACTTCACCTGTTGCCATGTCTTTGTTTGCTTGGCTCTCTGGGCGAACGCGCACTTCACCCGTTAGTTTGATACAGAATTCATTACGAAGTGTGTTCGCCACTTCATACGCATCCGCCATATCTGGATCAACAACTACCTGAACGATACCTTCGCGATCTCGCATATCAATAAAAATAAGACCGCCTAAATCACGACGACGGTTAACCCAGCCGCAAAGTTCTACAGTTTGTCCTGCAAGGGACTTGTTCAGGTGACCACAGTAATGGGTACGCATAATGAAATTCCCAATCTCTCAAATGTTGTTAACTACGCTCTGTCAGCCTCATTGCTAAGCAGAGTAAAGATTCAGTTATACGCTGAATGTCCACGAAAATCGACTACTCAACATACAATTACGTGTGTTTTATCATTCACTGGTGCTTTTTAGTACAACAAATGTTCAAAAGCGCACCAAAGCGAAAAAATTGGGGAGGATTATAGCGTGAAATTACCTATTTCAGCAAAACTCTCGTAAAGTATTCACACGAGTAGCAAGCAGTAAAGAATAATGGATAACTTACCTCTTCGACTTGGATTGACGATGTGGTCGCACAATCAATGGCAACAAAGTTTTTACGGCAGCGGGACAAAGCCCGCTGAACGTTTAGAAAGGTATGCGCAAGTGTTTCATACCGTGGAAGGCAACACGACATTTTATGCCACACCGACGCTCAATACAGTGCAAAACTGGAGAGCCGCAACCCACGATGATTTTCGCTTTACTTTCAAACTTCCTAAAGCCATCACTCATGAGCAAATGCTAAGAGGTTGCAGCGAACAACTGAGAGACTTCATGAAAGTCATGGAGCCTTTGCATGACCGTGTGGGCCAATGGACAATTCAATTACCAGCCGCATTTGGTCCTGAGCACCTTGATCGGCTGAAAAAATTCTGTGCGAACTTTCCACCTAACTTCCCTCTCGGTGTTGAGGTTCGCCATATGGCATTTTTCTCCAAAGGCGAAGAAGAGCGAGCACTTAACCAATGGTTAGTAGAGAATAATATTGACCGCATTATTATGGATAGCCGCCCAGTCTTTGCCGCTAAGCCCGACAATGAGGCGATTATTGATGCACAAATGAAAAAACCACGAGTCCCTGTTCACGCCATTGCTACCGCTTCACACCCTTTGATTCGCTTTATTGGTCATCCAGAAGAACAGCAAAATTACGAGTTTTTTAAACCATGGCTCAACAAGTTGCCACAATGGATTGCCGAAGGTAAACAGCCATATGTCATGATCCATACCGCAGACAATATAATTGCGCCAGAGTTGGCCGCAAACCTATATAAAGACATACAAAAGCTTATCACACTCCCTGAGTTATCACCTTTCCCAGCTGACGATGGCAACTCGCAGTTACAGATGTTCTAACGCAACACATGACAGAGGCGCGAAATTCCCATAAAATACGCGCCTTTTTTGGTGCCTGACATTTTCAGGCGGCTTGTATGCAGAGACTTAGTTATGAACCCTAAGAGCAATCCAGATACTATTTTTTCGGCTCCAATCGATAAAATTGGGGATTTCACGTTCGATGAACGCGTAGCGGAAGTATTTCCTGACATGATTCAACGATCGGTACCGGGTTACAGCAATATCATTTCTGCAATCGGTATGCTGGCAGAGCGTTTTGTAAAACCTCACTCAAACATCTATGACCTTGGCTGTTCTTTGGGTGCTGCAACATTGTCTATGCGTCGCCATATCAAACAAGAAGGTTGCCAAATCATCGCAGTGGACAACTCTCCTGCGATGGTTGAGCGTTGTAAACTTCACGTCAACGCTTACCGCAGTGACACTCCTGTGGATGTAGTAGAAGCAGACATTCGCAATATCGAAATTGAAAACGCGTCAGTGGTGGTGTTGAACTTCACTTTGCAATTCCTCTCTCCAGAAGATCGTTACTCCTTGCTCGAGAAAATTTACGCAGGCCTGCGTCCAGGCGGCATTTTGATTCTATCGGAGAAGTTCGTCTTCGAAGATGAAGTGTCGAACGAACTGTTAATTGACCTTCACCACGACTTTAAACGTGCGAATGGTTATAGCGAACTAGAAATCAGCCAAAAGCGCAGCGCGATAGAAAACGTAATGCGCCCAGATTCAAAGAAAGAACATAAAGAGCGTTTCGCTAAAATTGGCTTTTCTAGCTACGATGTTTGGTTCCAATGCTTTAACTTCGGCTCCATGTTCGCGATTAAATAGACCATGCATACAAAGCCTGAACCATACCGATTTCGGCTTTTGTTAATAATTTATACCCATCAACTCAGCGATTAACTAACTATGTTTAACTTTGCAAATTTCTACCAATTGATTGCCCAAGACACCCGTCTTCAACCTTGGCTTAATGTGCTTCCACAACAGCTAACGGATTGGCAAAATGCAGAGCACGGTGACTTTGGTCGCTGGTTGAAAGCCCTGAACAAAATCCCAGCGGGTAGACCGGACAGCATCGACATTGTTGATTCTGTCACGATTTCAAACAATGAGCCGATGCCTCAAGGGGAACTTAAAAAGCTAGAAAGCTTACTTCGTACATTCCATCCTTGGCGCAAAGGCCCATACCACGTACACGGCATCCATATTGATACTGAGTGGCGCAGTGATTGGAAATGGGACCGCGTGCTTCCACATATTTCTCCATTAAAGAATCGCAGCGTACTCGATGTAGGTTGTGGTAACGGCTACCACATGTGGCGCATGCTAGGCGAAGGTGCACGCTTAACTGTCGGTATCGATCCATCTCACCTGTTTCTAATTCAGTTCGAAGCAATTCGTAAACTAATGGGCGATGACCAACGTGCACACCTACTGCCATTGGGCATTGAACAACTACCTAAGTTGGAAGCGTTCGATACAGTATTCAGCATGGGCGTGCTTTACCATCGCCGCTCGCCTCTCGATCATTTAGTGCAACTAAAAGATCAATTGGTATCTGGAGGTGAACTCGTATTGGAAACACTCGTGATTGAAGGTGATGAGAATGCAGTACTGGTCCCGACTTCTCGTTACGCGCAAATGCGTAATGTCTATTTCTTCCCTTCAGCAAAAGCCCTAAAAGTGTGGCTAGAATTGGTCGGTTTTGAAGATGTTCGTATCGTTGATGAAAACATCACATCCGTAGATGAACAACGTACCACAGATTGGATGACGCATAACTCTCTACCTGACTACTTAGATCCGAACGACCCAAGCAAGACTGTAGAAGGCTACCCTGCCCCTCGCCGCGCGGTTCTTGTCGCTCGCAAATCATAATTCGCTGAGATTCCTGACATTGTCTTAACTCATTTTACGAGTTAAGACATTACCCTCTTTCCTCGTAATGAGCGAGTTTGATTTTTGAATCCATTTTTCACGTCAAAATATAAGCACGCTCTAAATAAGGATGCGCTTTTATGTCCTTGATTTTTGGCTTTTCATCACTATTCCTCAAACAATAAGTAATAGAGAAACATTCTTACTTGTGAGGCTTTATCGATATAAGCTAAACTCCTAAAAAATAAACAACTTAATCCAATCCCAAGGTTTTCAATGTTATTACGATTGACCCCGATTGTTGCCATCGCCTTACTATCTGGATGCTCACTAACCAAAGGCGAACAGTACCACCAAGAAACGTTAGCGGCGATTCAAAATTCAGAAGCGAATGTCAATAATCGCATTACCAACCTAGAGCTACAGCTCAGCAACCAATCGGACTATATCGACAGCCTTGAAGAACAAGTCGATAAACTACAGGTTGAACTTCTTACATTTCGCGATGAAGCAATGGCAGAAGTAAAAAAACCGAAAGAGCCGATTATTGTCCAATCTCCCGCTCCTGTGGAACCAACCCCAACTCACGATATTGTCCTTGGCTCTATCGAAAAGGTCACTGTAGAGTCGATTAAGCAAACTTTTGATGCACGTATCGACACTGGTGCCGCGACGTCGTCTTTAAATGCCGTTGATATTGAAGAGTTCGAAAGAAATGGTAAAAAATGGGTCCGATTCCACTTAGCAGACACCAGTAAATCCGAAGAAGAGAAAAGTACTTGGATCGAAGCTCCTGTCATTCGCTACGTCAAAATCCGCCAGGTTACCAGTGAAGAGTTAGAACGCCGCGCTGTGGTAGAACTTTGGGTGCGCGTTGGAAAAATTCATGAAAAAGCGCAATTTACGTTGGCAGATCGCTCACATATGAACCATCCTATTTTACTGGGTAGAGAATTTATGCGCGACATAGCACTTGTCGATGTAAGTCGTACCTATATCCAAACGGACGAAGATAAAAAATAATAAGGTAGATTATGACGTCAAAAATACCGTTTTACCTTTCTATCATCTTATTGGTGATTGCGGGCATTGCTCTGAGTGTTTTCAGACATGAAAACTACGGCGTGCCTTGGACGCCAGGCGAAACTCGCCAGGTGTGGGATGTAGAAGCTCGTATTGAGTTCAATGCTAACGGCAACGAAGTAAAAGCGTCACTTGCAGCACCTCATACGCAAAGTGGTTACACACTTATAGGTGAATCTGCTTCCTCATCAGGTTATGGCGTTTCCTACATCAATGACGATTCAGGCCGTCGTGCAGAATGGTCAATTCGCCAAGCTCAAGGGCCACAAACCATATACTACAAAGCCCAGTTCTTAGTAGACCCTCAGGCTAAAGTCACTCCTTTACCGCCAACGGAAGACATTACGCCACCAACGCTATCAGCACCACAAGCAGCAGCGGCAAATGCCCTTATCGAACGTGCGATGAGTCGCTCAGCCGATAATGTGACGTTTACTCGTGAGCTTATCAAAGCGCTTAATGACCCAGATAGCCAAAACTCGTCGCTACTACTGAACGATTTCAGCCGTACTGATGCACTGCATAATATTTTGCTTACCGCAGGTATACAAAGCAAAACCGTCGGTGTTATCGAACTAGAAGATGGTCGTCGACGCCAAACAATTCAACCAATGGTTCAGGTTTGGTCAGGTAAAGATTGGGTACTGTTTTCGCCAAAATCCGAACAAAAAGCAGTGAAACCCAACTTGTTAGTGTGGGATGAATCAAACGTATCCTTACTTGACCTTGTTGGTGGTAAAAATAGCCAAGTGCATTTCTCGATGATTAAGCAAGAAATGACACCACAACAAGCTACAAACAACAAAATAGAAGCAGATGGATTACTGAATATTTCAATTCATAGCTTACCTTTGGAAGAGCAAGCGATGTTCAAAACCATCATGCTCATCCCTATTGGTGCTCTGATCGTTGTGTTCTTGCGTGTGATTATCGGCCTGAAAACATCCGGTACCTTCATGCCTGTGTTGATTGCCGTTGCTTTTGTTCAAACTCAACTATTAACGGGTATTGTCGGTTTCTTGCTAATTGTAGGTACAGGCCTGATTATTCGAAGCTATTTGTCTAGGTTGAACTTATTGCTGGTAGCAAGGATATCTGCGGTCATTATTACCGTTATCATGATCATCTCGGTGTTCACCGTTGTTGCGTTTAAGATGGGCTTAACGGAAGGCCTAACAATTACCTTCTTCCCTATGATAATCTTGTCTTGGACGATTGAACGTATGTCAATCCTATGGGAAGAAGAAGGTGCGAAGGAAGTTGCTCTGCAAGGTGGTGGTTCATTGCTGACAGCGGTATTAGTTTACCTTGCAATGACGAACTCATACATTCAACACTTAACCTTTAACTTCATTGGTCTACAGTTGATTGTTCTGGCCGGTATTCTATTACTAGGTACTTACACAGGTTACCGCCTCACTGAGCTACGACGCTTCAAACCACTAGCGGAGGACTAAACGATGTTCGAAAGTTTTACTTCGCCGTCTAAGCTTCGCCATAAAGGCATTATGGGGATGAACAAGCGTAACCACAGCTATATTGGCCGTTACAATGATCGTTCTAAATACCCACTTGTCGATGACAAGCTAAAGACCAAAATTATTGCACAGGCAGCAGGAGCAACAGTTCCTGCCCTGATCGGTGTCATTCATAACCAAGCTGAAGTTAAGACTATCCACAAAATGGTTGAGAACTGGCCTGGTTTTGTAATCAAACCTGCACAAGGTAGTGGCGGTAAAGGCATTCTGGTTGTTACGTCTCACAAAAACGGGGTATATACCAAACCCTCCGGCTCTACAATTGGTAGGGATGAGGTCGAGCGTCACATTAGTAATGCGCTTGCTGGCCTTTTCTCTCTTGGTGGTAAAAATGACGTTGCTGTGGTTGAAAACTTAATCAAGTTTGATGACTGTTTTGATGGCTTCAGTTATGAAGGCGTACCAGATGTTCGGATCATCGTATTTAAAGGTTATCCAGTTATGGCGATGATGCGCTGTTCTACAGCGGCTTCCGACGGCAAAGCAAACCTTCACCAAGGTGCCGTAGGAGTAGGCATTGACATCGCGACAGGTAAAGCCGTCAGAGCGGTGCAGTTCGATCATCCAGTGACTCATCACCCTGATACAGGTAAAGACCTTTCGACCCTTCAAGTACCGCATTGGGAGCGCTTGCTGGAGCTTGCGTCAAGTGCCTGGGAAATGACAGGTTTGGGATACATGGGTACGGATATGGTGCTGGATAAAGATGAAGGACCTATGGTTTTAGAGCTTAACGCTCGCCCTGGTCTGGCAATCCAAATCGCTAATGGTGCAGGCTTGCTTCCTCGTTTGAAACACATAGAGAGCCTTGGCACACCTGCTGAGTATCCAAAACCGATTGAACGCGTCGCTTACGCAGCAGAGCAGTTCGGTGTGAAGCCGTTGTTCTAACCCTCCGACCTAATGTTCGTTATTACTCGCCAGTAATTGTCATGATTACTGGCGTTTTTGTTCCCGCATCCAAAAACCTTGCACTTGCTCTCCTTATTAAACACATCCTTCTCATATAAGTTGAATCAATGATCGAGCTAACAAAATCAACATAGATCGTTTCTTTTCTACTTTGCCTTTTGAGTATGATGAGAGCTCCCCTTACTCAACTTGAGAGGTTGGGAAATGCTAATAAAAGAAACAAATAATGATGAACCAGAGCTTGAAGAACAAGAGAGCTTAGACCAACACCTACAACGCTTGTCTGAGCTTTCTGTCCAAGCACTTGAAGAGCTTGCTGAAATGATCGAAGTCAGGGACGATATTCCAGAGGAATAAACGTCGCTTCCTCATTAAGTTCCGTTAATAAGCCGAGACTGCCGTCCTACAGTCTCGGCTTATCTTATGTATTTCGAAGCCTGCCTCGTAAACAGATACAAAAACGCCCGCGTTCATTGCGGGCGTTTTGTTAGATTCGAAGTTTACGATTCAAACTCTTCAATCATCTCTTGTGCTTCGGTCTTAGGCTTATCCGTTTGACCAAAACCGCGCAGACCCACTACGTGTACGTGTTCGTGGTCTTTAAACACCTTACGCACCAGTTTGTAGGTCGTACCTTTCTCTGGGCTGATGTTTTCTGGTGCCGCGATAAGAAGCTGCATATCCAGACGGTCACACAATTCGAACAATGTCGCGATCGATTTCGCATCCAGACGCGCTGCTTCATCTAAGAACAGCAGACGACAAGGCACAATGTCTTTACTGCGCAGGCGGCGTGATTCTTCTTCCCAGCTTTGAACAACCATCAGTAGGATTGACTGACCAGTACCGATCGCCTCACCTGTTGATAGCGCGCCAGACTCAGCCTGTAGCCAACCATCTGTACCACGGTTCACTTCTACACTTAGCTCTAGGTAGTTACGGTAATCCAGTAGCTCTTCACCCAAAACCTGAGGAGAACGTTGACCCATATCGATATGTGGGTTCACACGTTGGAACAGCTTCGCCATTGCTTCGGAGAAAGTAAAGCGAGTCGATTCAAACAGGTCTTTGTGCTGCTCTTGTTGTGTCGCTAGACCGTTCAGTAGCACTTCGTGACTTTCGCGGATCTTCACGTTTAGACGTACGCCCTTCACCTGACCAAACGAAATGTTCGACAAGCCTTGATTCAGCATACGAATACGGTTTTGCTCACGCTGAATCGTCTTCTTGATAATGCTCGCTACCGACTCAGAGCTGATCGCTAGACGGTTTTCACGTTGCGTTAGCTCTTCCGTTAGACGCGCCAGCTCGACTTCCATCTCTTCGATTGCTTCAACTGGGTCATCAGTACGGATGATATCCTGACGAATACGCTCACGAAGGTGTTGGTATACAGCAATATAGAACAGAACTTTACGCTCTGGGCGAGCGTTGTCTTCTGATAGACGCAGCGCATCACGCAGGTCGTCATTGTTCGCAACCGCTAGACGCAGCGCACCCAGTGATTTATCCGACATCGAACGCAGTTCATCCGCTGACATGTAAGCCAGTTCACGCTTGTGTAGACGACGTTCAACATCGTTCTCGCGCGCCAGACGAAGTACAGAGCACCAGCCAGCTTTCGCTGCAACCACGAACGTACGCAGCTCAACGTATTCTTTCTGAACTTTCTTCAGACGTTTTGCCAAGCCTTTCATCTCTAGTTCAGTAGAGGTGATCGTACGCTCGTATTCGCTCTTACGGCTGCGAGACGTATGTAGACGCTCATGCAATTCATCACGACGACGCATTGCACGTTCTTCAGCACCTTCGTCCGCGTTCACGCCAAACTCTTGAAGTTCTTGTTTGAACTCTTGAACCGTTTCCAGTTTCGCTTGGTGTGAACTCTTCAATGACGCCAATACTTGGTTGTATTGGTTCATTTGGCCTTGCGACTGTTTCAACTCTTCACGAGAGCGTGTACGCATTTGTTCAGCTTGAACCAGTTTTGCTTTTAGCTGCTCGCTCAGTTCGCTACTCTTGTTCAGTAGGTCTACTGAATCTGAGTAAGCGAAGTAGTGGCGACGCTCAACGAGATCTGAGAGTGCAAAGATTTGCTTCTTAAGATCTTGTAGCTGTTCGTCTGCCGCTTTGTATTCTGCTTCTAGCGCGTCGAATTGCTCTGGGTCAGCATCAAGCGCAGACGCAATATTCTCTAATTGCGCGACGGCTTTTGCATGGTTGCTTAAGAAGTTCTTCGCCTCTGCAAGCTGAGCGATTTTCTCTTCTAGCTCATCAAAACGCGCTTGCAATGACTCATCTTCAACAAGCACCATGTGTGACGCTAGCTTGTCCAGAGAAGACAACGCTTGCTTGCTGGTTTGAAGCTGAGAACGTTGTTGTTGCTCTTTCGCATCCAGATCCGCCAACACGCGAGCAATTTGGTTACGCTTATCACGAATAGTTGCCAGTGCTTGTTCTGGATCGGCGTCAAAAGCAACCTGAATGTGGTTAGACACAAATAGGTTAAACGCTTGGTACAAGCGCTGCATTTTCTGAGAATCAAACGCCGCTTTTGCGTGTTTCTCTACCACTTCTTCTCGTTCGTTACGCAGCAACTCTAGACGCTGCTCACGTGCCGCACGGCCAAACAATGGGATCTCAGGCAAGCGAGAGTAACGCATTTGGCGATCGTTCATACGAACGCAAACCGCGCCCTCTAACTCTTCTGCATCGAACGAGCTGTCATCAAAGGCATCGATGTCACCTTCAATGATGTACAAGTCTTCTGGACAGTCGTCTAGCTCTACCAGTTTCTCTTCGATGCCTGACAAGTCAGAAACAACGATAGCGTGACGAGCCGGACCGTACATCGCACTGAAGTAAGGCGCGTCATCAATCGTGATGTCATCGTAGATCTCAGACAGCAATACACCGCCCAGCGTATCTGCCAAACCTTTCAGGCGAGGGTCATTTGAACCACCAGGAGAAGCAAGACGCTCAATCTCAGAGTCTAGCTGGCTACGGCGCTCAGCAAGCTTATCTTTAGCTAAAGACAGCTCCCTTTCTTGTTCAAGGACAACTTGCATGTGGTTCATTACCGCATGGCGATCCTCAAGCTCTTCACCGCTCTGCTCTCTCAGTTTCTCTAGCGCATCGTTCGCCGCGATCCAAGCTGGTGCTATTGCTTCAAGCTTACTGATTTCTGCCACCGCGTTTTGCTCTAGACGGCGCTGTTCACCACGCTGATCACGAACTTCTTCTTGAGCTATCTCTAGTGATTCGATTTGCGTCGCATGACGTTCACGTTCTTGTTCAAACGTAACCTCATCGGTTAGTTCAACGTGATATTGCTTTTTGTATTCAGCAACCAGTTCACGTGCTTGACGCTGCTGGTTAAGGCTGCGTTCGAGATCACGGTGTTGTGCTCGCCATTGCTGTTCGTTTTGTGCGATTTGTTGTGACTCACGCGCTTTCGCGATTGCAGTTTTCGCATGTTCAGACGCGTCTTTGCGCTCAACTTGACCAACGATGCTTTGTACCAGTTTAAGCGCGGTTTCAAACTGCTCTGCCGCTGCAGAAGACATGTCCAGTTTGTGCTTAACCGATAGCAACGCATTGGTGTGTTCTGATTCTTTGCTCTTAAGCTCAGAGACAAGCGCTTGAGCCGATTCCGCCGTTAGGCTGTCATCGCCAAGTAGCTGCTTCGCTTTCTCCAGCGCTTGAACTGCTTGTTGATATTGAAGGGCGCGAGTTTGCTGAACGTCAAGAGCTTGCTGGTAATCAGCAAGTTGCGTCTTAAGGCTATCCACCTCTTCTTCTGCAACGGTAGCTTGCTCTTCAGCCATCATCACGCGTTCTTGCGCTTCTTCCACTACCATCATTTGTTCTTCAAGACGCTCGCTCAGCTCTTCAAGATCTTCTTGGTAGCGTTCGATCTTCTCTTGCTGACGCAGCGCGTTTTGCACCAGTTGCAAGTGATCAGAAGCCGCTTGGTAGTCTTGCTCTAAAGAAGATTCTGATTCGATCAGCAGTTCCAGCTCTTCTTGAACGCGATTAAGCAGATTGTTTTGCTCAATCAAGGTCTCGCGAGAACCAAATAACTCTGAACGCAAAGACAATGTCTGTTCTAGTTTTTTACGACGCTCGTTAGCATGGCGCATATAGTCCGCTGCCACGTAGTTAGTCGACTCTGTGATCAAGTGTTTGAACAAGTCACGGTCTGCTTGCGTAGTTTTGATCGCTTCTAGCGTCATGCGGTTTTCACGCAGCGCCGATTCCATATCTTGGAACGCTTTCTTCACGCCGCCGTTTTGTGGCAGAAGGTAGTCACGTAGCGAACGGGTAATCGCACTTGAGATACCACCGTAAAGCGATGCTTCGATCAGGCGGTAGAATTTAGAACGGTCACCAGAGTTACGCAGTTTCTTCGGAATCACACCGAATTCAAACATTTGTGCGTGGTAATCCACGATAGAAGAGAAGGCTTTAAATTGAACGCCTTCAAATTCTGCGATTGATTCTTTTACTTCATTGATTTGACGTACACGAGCTTGAGTCGCAGATACGCTTTCAACCAAGATATCTGTTGGTTTCACATGGCTTGGAAGACCTTGGATAACAAACGGTTTGATATCTACTTTCTTATCACGACCTGCAACTTGCTGCAGTTTTACTGCGAACAATAGGCGTTGGTTACGTGAGTTAACCACGTCAAGCGCCGCATAACACGCGCCCGGCTGTAGCTTACCGTACAGACCTTTGTCGCGAGACGATTGGCTGCTGCCTGCTTCTGTCGTGTTACGGAAGTGCAGCAGCGTTTGGTCAGGAATCAATGCGGTGATGAACGCCGCCATTGTGGTTGATTTACCTGCACCGTTACCACCTGATAGCGTGGTGACCAGACCATCGATGTCAAACGTACGGGCAAAGAAGCCGTTCCAGTTGACCATGGTCAGCGATTGGTATTTACCGCGTTCAATCATGCTCATGCTTCACCCTCTTCTGTTGTTTCTTCTTGGGCTTGGTCGTCTTGATCTTCTTCAGACAATAAGCTGCCTTGGCTTGGCTCTTTGGTGTGCACTACTGCTTCACCATCACGGATCAGACGCAGCTGCGCTTCACGCATGTCATCGCCAATACGTACATCGGCACCAAAGCGGAATACCGCTTCACTGATGCTGAATTTACCGGTTTCACCGATGTTGATGATCATGCCTAGACGGCGTAGACGACGAAGTGACGTACGTACTTTTTCAAACAGCTTTTCTTTATCAAGGTCGGAACCAGTCGCACGGTTCGTCACTAGCTTCATCAGCTTGTTTTCATCTGCTAGAGCAAGCAGTTCGTCGTACAGCTCTTGGTTAGTGAAGATGCCTTCGTGCGCAAGACGCTCTGGGCTTAGATAAAGGAAACACAGTACCTTACCCACCAGCATATCCAGTTCAGAAAGAACACTACGGCCAATCAGAGACGTTGAACGAGGACGAAGATAGAAGAAACCTTCTGGCGCTTTCACCAATTCGGTGTTGTAGCGTTGGTAGAAAGAAGAAAGCTCAAGTTCGAAATCCGACAGCAACGCGTGGTTGTCTAGATCTTCACTTGAGATATGACGCCCTGCTCGAAGCATGCTGTCTAGCGCTGGGAACAGAGGGTTAGAAATTGCTTTTGCCAGATTCTCTGACATGTATTCATTAGTATCGGTCGATGACATTCGCTTGTACCTTTGCCCCAAATTCGTTGATTGCTTTCCAGTCTGGTTGAATCGCTTGGTAATCCGATTCTGAATACCCTAGACGTACAGCTTGATCGACGATAATGCGAGCTAAATCAAAATGATGAGTATAAGGGTGCTGTGCAAGGTAATCTCGCAGTACCACACTCAAATCGATTGGTGTGCCTTGATCTTTATGCGCTTTTAGCATGTCACCAATTCGTTCAGACAACTCATCATTGACTTGTTGAAACTCTTCGTATTCTACTTCCATCGGAACTTGCCCCGTGACCTCGTCATCACGCAGTACTAGGGCCTCATCACGAAGGTCGGAAAGCCTCTCCGCATCTGCATAAGTCAGATACCAAGGCGCATCGAAGTAATCTTTGACAGATTGACGCAGACGCGAGCTAAACGCACGATTCTTATCCATATCGATTGCAGTACGGATAAACTTGTGCACGTGTCGGTCGTAACCAATCCAAAGGTCGATAGCTTGCTGGCCCCAGCTTGTGATTCGGTCCAGCTTCATTTGCAGACCAAACAAGGCTTCTTCGATAAACTCCAGCTCAGGGTCACCGTAAACAATTTCTTGAATATCGAGGATCTGAGTTTGCAGTTCATCACTGGCGGCTTGCAGCGTATCTTGAAGTTCACGCAACGTGCTTGATGTTTCTGACAGAAGTGCTTCACAGTTGTTGATCGCTTCACGCCAGTCTTTGTTAAGCAGGTCAGCAATCTGTTGTTTCACTGACTGTTGCTGCTCATCCATAACACGTTGGTTGAGGTCAATTTGATCGAAAATTTCGCCTACAGAATATTTTAAAACACCGTATACGTTTTTCTTCCAGTGACCCGGTGTGCCACCTTTTTGTGCTGCCTCAATCGCTTTCGCCATTTCATCCGCTACCATGGATAGCTGGATAGATAGACGCAGTTTTGAGAACTCACGATGACGCACGTAGTAGTCGGTTATTCCTATCGCTAATGGCGACAAGCGGTAAATGCTCGCTCCGTCAGTAATCTCACTGACAAAACGGCTCATAAGACGCTGCTTAACCATCTCGTTGATCGCATTGTTCGCACGAAAAGCGGAGGCTTCGCCGGTCTCATCAAATAGTCGAGTGACGATGGCAAATGCATCATGCAGTTCACCTTCACCCAGTTCTTCATCGAACCTTTCATTACTCAGTACGGCAATGGCTATCAAAAATGCCAATCGCTCTGTGGTCAGGTTCAACGAGAAATCGTGCTGCTTAACCCAGCCAACCAGCTCATCGATTGGTTGCTCTGCAGCATTGAGAGTCATCTCACTCATTGTTATTCCTGTTTATCGTTCTTTTTAGCCCACACATGAATGTAGCGGCCTAATGAGAGGTATGGCTCTTGTCGACAAAGTTGTTTTTCTAGCGCCAACACATCTTCAAACTCGTAATCACCCATGTATTCCATATTGCCTATGTAATCACTAAATGAGCGAATACCAGATTTGCCACAAATATTAAAACCTGAATTTTCTATCCACTGGTAGACTTCTTCAGGTTTTAAGCCTTTTTGCGGCTGTAGTTTAAATCTTTTTCGGTGAGGCATGCCGTCTAATATATGAGGAATGTTGCCACAAACCACGTTTTTATAGACTAAACCGTGGTGGTTGTAGAACATGACTGATGCGATACCTCCCGGTTTTACTTGTTCAAGAACTGTTTCAAGTGCGGCCTTAGGATCAACCAGCCACTCCATCACAGCGTGGAACATAACCAGATCGACCTGTCCATCCATATGTTCACCGATGGATTGGACAGGCGAATGAATCAGGCGATACTGCTCAAGCAAACCGTTTTTTTCAATATCCTGCTTAGCCAACTGCAGCATTTCCGAAGATAGATCACATAAAGCGATTCGATGTCCGAGCTTAGCAAGCTTTTGCGACATTTGTGCCAAACCACCACCAGCGTCTAACACTTCTAGGGGTTGCTGGTCAGCATCTAATTCACTTAGAATCTGTAGAAAATCTTCCCACACAATGATTTGGCGGATCTCCCCTTTATCGGAGCCGTAAATATTTTTTGCAAATTTGTGGGCGATATCGTCGAAATTGCGGTCTTCTGTCACTTCTGCTGAGTTATCATAACGGATTGTGCCGCTATTCTGGCACAAGGAAAGCAGGAATAAAGAGGGATACCCTCATTTTTATTATCAATTGATGTTTTTTCGGACTATTTATGTATGTTTGAGCTGAAAAAAGTAGTGTCAGCCATGCTTATGCCCCTTCCGGCATTGCTGCTGATAGGCTTGTTGGGTCTTGCTCTCATTAGTTTTACTACAAAACGTAAAACTGGCTGCTTCGTTGTTCTATTCTCTTTTGTTGGCATTTTTCTTGTTGCCTTCCAGCCTGTTTCAACCAAGCTTCTTATGCCGTTAGAGCGAGAGCATAAAGCCTTTTTGCCAGTTTCTGGCACCATCGACTACGTGATGGTTTTAGGGAATGGTCATGTTATCGATGACGAAATTCCACCCACCTCGCAGTTAAGCCGTGCAGCATTAATGCGCTTAACTGAGGGCATTCGTATTTTAAGAATGTATCCAGGCGCGAAATTAATCTTATCCGGCTATGCTGGCGGATCTGAAATTAGCCACGCGCGAATGATGGCGAACGTTGCCCTTGCGTTGGGAGTCGCGAAATCCGATATCATTTTATTAGAAGATGCGAAAGATACGTGGGAAGAGGCGCGTCAAGCGGCTGCATTCGTTCAACAAAAGGAAATTGTGTTAGTCACTTCTGCGAGTCACATGAGCCGTGCATTGTATGAGTTCAACGCAGCAGGCATTAAACCAATCCCAGCCCCGACCAACTTCTTAGCTATTAGCGAGATAAGTCAACCTTGGGATAAATACTCACCTAAAGCGCGTTACTTAGAACAAACAGAGCTTTATTGGCATGAGTACTTGGGCAGTATTTGGCAAAGGTTGCGTGATACTGTCGGCCAAACACCAATGGTTGAAGCAAACTAGTATTATCTTGAAGCCACAAAAAAGGAGAGCCGAAGCTCTCCTTTTTCTTTTTACGATTGAGTTATGTTCAAACTAGTCACCAGCAAACATATAGCCCTCGCCGTGTACCGTTACAAAAATTTGTGGGTTCTTAGGATCGAACTCCATTTTTGCGCGCATACGTCGAATAAGAACATCAATGGTGCGGTCATTCGGCGCATCCACTCGATGGCTGATCATGTTCAAAATACGCTCACGACTTAACACCTGGTTAGGGTAAGACGATAATGCCACCAAAAGTTCATACTCTGCTTTAGTTAGTTTTACTGGCTCACCGTTGCGGCTAAGTGCGCGACGTTGAATGTCGAATGTCCACTCCCCAAAGCGCACAATGTGCTCTTCACTGGTTTCATTCGCTTTCGAGCTGCCACTGCGCGCTGCTGAAATACGCCACAGCAAGTTTTTAACGCGAACTAACAGCTCTCTCAGTTCAAAAGGTTTTGTCACATAATCGTCAGCACCCATTTCTAGGCCTACGATTTTATCAATGCTATCCGTGCGTCCTGTTACTAATATGATACCAATATCCGATTGGCTACGTAACTCACGAGTAAGCATCAGGCCGTCTTCACCAGGCAGGTTAATATCCAGCATGATCAGGTCTACATCGCCCGCTTGCAAAACTTCACGCATTTCTGCGCCACTCTCTGCTTCGCTGACTTGGTAGCCCTCATTTTGGAAATACCCCGCAAGCTTACTACGAGTTACAACATCATCTTCTACGACTAATACGTGATAGCTCATTTACACCACTTTTCTGTCTTCTTATTATCCAAGACGTATTCTATTCATAACTAGTAACATTTCTAGTCATAGATACATTAAAACGCAA
This sequence comes from Vibrio sp. Vb0667, assembly GCF_033391095.1. Lineage (NCBI taxonomy): Bacteria > Pseudomonadati > Pseudomonadota > Gammaproteobacteria > Vibrionales > Vibrionaceae > Vibrio > Vibrio sp. Vb0667. The sequence goes on from NZ_JAWPOL010000005.1 coordinate 84,960, forward strand.
GATTTAGCGTTTTTATTGATTCAAAACAAGCTTGCCCATTGCTATTAATAAACGGTCATTTTTGACCATAAAACATAACAATTATAGTTACTGCTATTCATTTTAATTGATTACACTTAGGGGATATCCCTAATTGACTTTGTGATGCATGACTTGAAGCATCATTCAGGAGCCCAAAATGCAAGAAGTGAAAGCTTTTAATGAAAAACGCGCTGAAATTTACTGGTGGTTTTCGAGCTTGTTCGCAAAAGAACTAACAGAGAAAGAATTGGAAGCCTATCACAGTGTTGAAATTCGCAGTTTTCTCGCAGGTTTAGGTGAAAATGAGTCGCTGAAACCAGCTGTTGATAGCCTAGTTGATGCATTGAATCGGTTACAAGATCGTGAAGATGCACAACTAGAGCTTGCAGCTGACTTTTGTGAACTGTTTTTGAAGACAGAAAAATACGGCGCTCTTCCTTACGCATCCATGTACATTGGTGAATCAGGTTTACTGAATGACAAGCCAGCTGAGGAAATGGAAAAGTTGATGGCTGAATTTGGCGTTCAAGTAGACGAAAACCTAAAGGAACCTGCGGATCACTTAGCCGTTGAGCTCGACTTTCTCGGGAACATGATTATCCGCTCAAACGAGCTTGAACAAGAAAAACACATGGAAGAAGCCTTCGTTAAACAAAACGACTTTATCCAGCAACAATTGATGTCTTGGTTACCTCAGTTTTCAGACAAATGTAAAAAATTCGACGAATTTGGATTTTACTCGAGTGTCGCGAAACTATTAGTTGCATTTTGTAAACTAGACAGCGCCTACCTTCTTGGTGAATAATTGCCGCCTATTTTTAGGGAGCCTGCCTATCGGGCTTCCTGTATGCCTGAAAGTGACCAATTGTAAGTAACTTGGGTATAATATTCGTTTGCCTTAACTTAGCGCAAAGACGCTTGGTTATTTAGCAGTCAAAATGTGACTTCAAATACACAAATCTCTTGCTGAAAACATTGCTAGTCAGTCCACATAGGGCTAAAATGTGAGCGCAAACGATTAAATATGATTTATATGTAAACCGCTGAAATATAGCGGTTTTTGTGTTTTCTTAACAGGTTGATGGCAATTTCTCATCAGATAGAAAAAAGATAAAATTCATCGACCGATGCTGCTACGCACCCTTTTGTCGCACTTGGATCAACCGCTGCCGAGACACTTAGCGCCAATTTTAGATTGCTAGGTGTGAAACCACTAGAGCATCAGGTACATCCAATACGACATATTTCAGTAGCTCGATACAGGACACCATTTATGGCCACGATAAAAGACGTTGCTCGCTTAGCCGGCGTTTCCACTACGACAGTTTCGCACGTTATCAATAAAACGCGTTTCGTTGCAGAAGCAACGCAAGAAAAAGTAATGAAAGCCGTTGACGAGCTGAATTACGCGCCAAGTGCCGTTGCACGCAGCCTAAAATGCAACTCAACTCGTACGATTGGCATGTTAGTAACTCAATCAACTAACCTATTTTTCTCAGAAGTGATTGATGGCGTTGAGAGCTACTGTTACCGCCAAGGCTATACTCTGATTTTATGTAACACAGGCGGGATTTACGAAAAACAACGCGATTACATTCGTATGCTGGCTGAAAAGCGCGTTGATGGCATCCTTGTGATGTGTTCTGACTTAACCGAAGAACTAAAAGAGATGCTTGACCGTCATGCGGACATTCCTAAAGTGGTCATGGATTGGGGCCCAGAGAGCTCACAAGCAGACAAGATCATGGATAACTCAGAAGAAGGTGGCTACATTGCAACCAAACATCTGATTGACAATGGTCATACGGATATCGCTTGTCTAAGCGGTCATTTTGAAAAGCTTGCTTGCCAAGAGCGCATTGCAGGTTTCCGTCGCGCAATGAGCGAAGCGAACCTAGCTGTAAATGAAGACTGGATCCTTGAAGGTAACTTTGAATGTGATACGGCCGTATTAGTTGCAGATAAAATTACCGCAATGGACAAGCGCCCGACGGCGGTATTCTGTTTTAACGACACAATGGCTCTAGGCCTAATGAGCCGCTTGCAACAAAACGGGATCAAAATTCCTGAAGATATTTCAGTGATCGGCTACGACAACATCGAGCTTGCGGAATACTTCTCTCCACCGCTAACGACTATCCACCAACCTAAACGTCGTGTTGGTAAAAATGCATTCGAAATTCTACTTGAGCGTATCAAAGATAAAGAACACGAAAAACGAATTTTCGAAATGCAACCTGAGCTTGTAATTCGAAATACTGTGAAAAAAATGAACTAAATTTCACTGTATTTAACCGTGTTAAATAAGCGCTCTACAGGGGCGCTTATTTTTTTGGGAAAATTAAGCATTCTCTAATACTTCACACTGCTCTAATAACAATTGACTAACGTTAACTCCCTGTTTTATATAAATGTAATATATATTAAGAACTCCTTTTCAAAGGCCAATTTGCACCTTTCCATATGCAAAATAGAGCATTCAATCTATCATTTTTATTGAACCAAAATCACACTTTTAACGCTAAACCGTGATGTTAATTCAATATAAGAAGTATGCTCATTGTGTCACGCACAGGGCAAACCATTCGAAAGAGTGGGACGCAAAGCCTCCGGCCTGAACCATATTACGATATGGAAGGTAGCGGGGTTACCGATGGCAAGTGTGTAAGCAATGACTTTACTCTGTAATGACATTGTTTTTACGCATGTTTGCTACTCTCTCGGACCTGACTTTTGGTGGCGTAATATTAATTACACCGAGATAACAAAACATGGATAAACCGATACTCAAAGACTCTATGAAGCTATTTGAGGCACTTGGTAATATCAAGTCGCGCTCAATGTTTGGTGGCTTCGGACTATTCGCTGATGAAACAATGTTTGCACTAGTGGTAAACAATCAGCTTCATATCAGAGCAGACCAAAAAACTTCATCTGACTTCGAGAAACAAGGGCTAAAGCCTTACGTTTATAAAAAACGTGGCTTCCCAGTCGTTACAAAGTACTACGCTATTTCCAGCGATTTATGGGAATCAAGCGAACGCTTAATCGAAGTAGCGAATCAATCATTGAAAAAGGCAAAGCTTGAGAAAGAACAGCAAGCAAGTACAAAGCCTAACCGTTTGAAAGATTTGCCTAACTTACGACTGGCTACCGAGCGCATGCTAAAAAAAGCCGGCATCGAATCCGTAGAGAAGCTTGAAGAGGAAGGTGCGCTTAACGCCTATAAAGCGATAAGAGATACGCACTCTGCAACCGTCAACATTGAGTTGCTATGGGCACTAGAAGGTGCTATCAACGGCACTCATTGGAGTGTGGTACCTCAAGCTCGCCGAGATGAGTTGATGAACGGCCTCCAATAAAAGTCGGCCTAAAAACTATCTTGTAAAACCGCAGTCTAATCTGCGGTTTTTTTGTGAAATTTTTTCGGTTTTCCTACTGTCTTATTACATATATCCCAAATTGGAATCAAAATTATGAATAAGAAACTGATTTTAGGTCTCATCCTACTAGCGGCTATCGTCTTTTTAGGTATTAACTTTGGCCAGTATTTAACCTTAGAGAATGCAAAAGCCCAACAAGAAGCACTAACTACATACATCGATCAGAATTTTGTATTCTCGGCTGCGATTTACTTTTTTACCTACATTGCAATTACCGCTTTTTCTATCCCAGGAGCGGCAGTAGTCACCTTACTTGGTGCAGCCTTATTTGGTTTTTGGACAAGCTTGCTACTGGTTTCTTTCGCTAGCACTATGGGGGCAACACTGGCCTTCTTGAGCAGCCGATACTTATTGCGTGACTGGGTACAAAACAAATTCGGAAATAAACTCAACGCAATTAATCAAGGTGTCGAAAAAGACGGAGCTTTTTATCTATTTTCCTTGCGTCTAATCCCTGTATTCCCTTTCTTTCTAATCAACTTACTGATGGGCTTAACGCCGATGTCTGTAGGTAGATTTTATCTCACTAGCCAAATAGGTATGCTGCCAGGCACAGCCGTATATCTGAATGCAGGTACTCAATTAGCAACAATTGAAAGCCTATCGGGCATTGTTTCACCCGCAGTATTAGCGTCTTTTGCGCTATTGGGACTATTTCCAATCATCACTAAATGGGTTATGAATAAAGTAAGGCCGACACCAAGTCAGCAAAACTCGTAATTGGTGAAGTGGGTATTTTGATGAAAATATTTATCGCTAAAAACCCAGCAGAAGCACACATTGTATGTGAGCTGCTTAAAGTGGAACAAATTTACTGTGAAGTTCGCGGAGAAGGTATTTTCGGCTTAAAAGGAGAACTGCCGTTTGGTGATGATACCGATCCTTATGTGTGGCTTTTTGACACTGCACAAAAGATGAAAGCTGAAGAAATAGTAAAAGCATATCGAAAACAATCCGATAGGCATGAGTATCAAGATTGGCAATGCCCAAAATGTCATGAAATAAACGAAGGGCAATTTGGTGCATGTTGGCAATGTGGATATCAACTAGGAGAGCTATAGCGGCTCTCCTATTCAGTGGATGCACTCAGTTTTAAGCACATACAGCTTGCTGTTTAATAAACTCGATGGAGTGTTGATTGAAGTCTTCTGGACGCTCTACATTGCATACATGACCACAATTCGGGATTTCTCGTAGAATGCTGAGCTTATGCGCTGCAACCATTTCTTTGACAGGTTTAATAAACATGTAATCCCTGTCGCCCATTAAGTAAAGAGTCGGAATGGGTAACTCTCGATCTTTAAAATATTTCATTAACGGATTTACATCAGCGGCAAGAATAAACCAACGTTTAAATTCTTTTTGGCAAAGCTTCTTGGCTTCGCGAATAAAAAGGTGGCGAGATTCTCGTTGGCTTCTTTGAGGCATAACAATATAAGCGAACAGTTTGTAGAGCCACATGTACGGTAGGATATGCTTACAAAAACTACCTAATTTCACCAATATCTGAGAACGAGTGTTAAGCCTTGTGACAGCACCGCCGAGCACCATCGAACGTACGCGCTCTGATGACAATTCAGCAAGGTTTCGAACAATAATAGTACCAAGCGACATACCGACAAAATGAGCGGATTGGATCTTTAAATGGTCCAATACTTTCAAAATATCTTGGGTAACTTCCGTAAAGGTATAACGGCTAGCAATGAGCTCTTTAAGTAACTGATTTGACTTTCCATGACCTCTTAAATCGATCAGCAATAAGTTAAAGTGTTGCTTGTAAGCTTTAATTTGCTTGAACCAGATAGAAGAGCTACCACCAGCACCGTGCACAAATACAACCCACTCATTACTAGTAGGGTGCAAATAGGTTTTATGAAAAAGTAGCGGCTGGGTCATATTGAGTATCAAAAAGATCGTGCTATTGAGTAAAAAGCCATCCTACCACACTCCCCTTACTCAAGATAATAAAGGCACCTCATTAGGTGCCTTTCGTTACAATTTTAAGTCAAACTAACGCTGAGTGGTAAAGCTGCAAATAAGATTCTGCGGCCTTTTGCCAACAAAAGTCTCGTTGCATCGCGTGCAACTGTACTTTATTCACTTCAGGCTCGTTTTGAGCGTAGAGCAACAGTGCCCTTAGCATCGTTAACAACAATGCCTGCGGTGTCGGTTCGAAAAAAACAAACCCCGTTGCTTCAGATGGGTTTACATCATAATCGCTAACGCTGTCCTTTAAGCCACCAACACCGCGTACTATCGGTAATGTCCCATAAGCCATACTATAGATTTGGTTTAAGCCACATGGTTCAAACTCAGAAGGCATCAAGAAGAAATCAGAACCAGCTTCAACGATATGCGCAAGTTCATTGTCATACGCTTCTACAAAGGCAAATTTGCTAGAAAACTGCGCGGCAACCTCTCGTAACTGAGCGGCAAGAACAGGGTCTCCGGTCCCAACGACAACTAGCTGAACATCGTGCTTTAAAAAATCGGCCAAAGCAGGCAACAAGTAATGAACGCCTTTCTGCTGGGTCAACCGACAAACCATACCGAACATAGCTACATTTTTTTCGGGCAAATTTAGTCGTTGTTGTAATGCTTTTTTACAAGCTTTCTTCCCTTGCGACATACTTTGCTGGTCGGCGCAGTAATTAACCGGCAAGTAGGTATCAGTTTCCGGATTCCAAGCACTGTAATCACAACCATTCAAGATGCCGACTAAGTCCTGCGCGCGTTGCTGAAACTCCCAAGCCATGCCGTGACTGCCAAGCTCTGTTTTTAGTTCCTCTGCGTACGTAGGGCTAACCGCGTTTATCTTATCTGCATTCATTACACCAGCTTTAAGCATCGTAATATGCGTTGCACTCACCGCAGCATCGGGAACGTTTCTACAATGAAACTCTGGCAAACACTGCACGTCTTCATAACTAAATACGCCTTTAAAGACCGCATTGTGAATTGAAATGACGCTTTTAGTATGAGCAAAAAACGGATCATTGCCATACCTGTGCTTGAGCAAAAATGGAACAAGACCTGTGTGCCAATCGTTCGCGTGTATGATATTAGGTTGAAAGGCGAGCTTGGGTAACATATCGAGACATGCTGCACTAAAAAACGCAAAGCGCTCGCCGTTATCAGTATACGCTTGGTTGTTCTCCGCATACATTGATGGTCGATTGAAATACGGCGGACAATCAATCAGGTAAACAGGATTTTGACCTAATATGAGCCGCAAAACTCGATACTCCGTATGCGGCCATGATGTTAATTCTGTTTCTAATACAACTTCTGCGTCTGCGAGTTTATCAATACTGCTGTACGCAGGGATGGTAATTCTTACGTCTTGCTGTAGGTTTTGAAGGGCTTCCGGTAGTGCCTTGGCAACATCTGCCAAGCCACCACTTTTAATGAGGCCTTCAACCTCAGAAGCTACAAACAGAATAGATAAGTTGTTAGTAGCCAACTCGAGCTCCTTTCGGAATAACAACAATGCCCTCCTCAGACACGTGGAAGTGTTTTTTATCTTCTTGAAGATTCACACCAATCTGAGTACCAGGAGCAATATCGGCATCCTTGTCGACAATCACACGACGTAAAACACATCCTTCGCCAATTTTTACGTCACCAAGAAGTATACATTCGCTGATATCGCAAGCAGAAGCAATATTACTGCGAAAACCAAGCACCGACTTTTCGATTCTTGAGCCTCTAACATAGCTGCCATTACACACTAAACTATCGATTATCTGCACACGACCATTATCAGAGTCGGTAAATGTCGCAGGTGGCAATGGTGGGTAGTAGGTATGCAATGGCCATTTACGGTTGTACAGCGAAAATGGTGCATCTTTTTCTAGCAGATCCATATGCGCTTGCCAGTACGCATCAATAGTTCCGACATCACGCCAGTACACCTCTTCTTTTTCGCCACTGATTTTGTTGGTACTGAAGTCATACACGAACACATCACCTCTAGGGAACATCTTTGGAATGATGTCCTTTCCAAAATCATGTGATGAAGCTTCATTATCCGCATCTTCGACCAACTCTGAGAACAGTACCTGAGCTTCAAAAACATAGTTACCCATTGAAACTAAAGCGTAATCAGGGTCACCAGGAATCGACTTCGGATTTGCTGGTTTTTCTTCAAAGCCAATCATACGGCCTTCGCTATCCACTTCGATAACCCCAAATTGCGACGCCTCTTTTAGTGGCATGCGCAATGCAGATACCGTCAGAGAAGCCTGTTTTTCTGAGTGGAAGTTCAGCATTTGTTTGATATCCATCTTATAGATATGGTCAGAGCCAAAAATACAAACTTGCTCTGGTTCCTCTAACTCCATAAAACGCAGGTTTTGATAGATCGCGTCCGCCGTCCCTTCGTACCAACGTTTACCAGTACGCATTTGAGCGGGAATAGGATCGATAAAGCGGTCTGTAATGCCGTTGATGTTCCACCCCTTTTTTAAGTGATGGAATAAAGATTGAGATTTAAATTGGGTTAGGACGTAAATGCGCATCAGATCCGCATTAACAAAATTGTTTAGAGCAAAATCGATCAATCGATAACTACCACCAAACGGTACCGAAGGTTTACTGCGAGATTCCGTTAAAGGTCTCAAACGAGAGCCTTCACCGCCAGCAAGAATCATTCCCAAAACACCAGCCATTTGTTGTTCTCCATATCGTTATAGCTTGGATTTGGTACTCGCTTGAATGAGTCATACTCGGGGAGTCAAGCGAATACATTTAGCAACCGTCTCTGAGTTTCTGTGAACTCTTACAACACGGATAAAAAAGCTACGGCACTTCCAGTATGCAACGTCCACTCTTTCCTTATTTTTTGACGCAAACAATGCACACAGTTGCACTAATTTTTGTAATAAATTATCTAAGCGGGTTCTAAATTACAATTTTTAATACGCCATTCTGTGTACCATACAGCTCTTGCGTACTCAAGACGATATCTAGATCACACATGGAAAAGCAAACGATTACATTGTGAAAACAATTTACGAACGGATTCACTACACCGCCGATTTTTTAGCCCAATGTATAACAAATATGTGAATGCAAAATGAAAGTTACAACGAATATTTTTTACATAAAAAATACATCAGCGACTACGAAATATTGATACTGGGATCTTCTCGCGTCAGCAAAACTCAGTCAAAGCAGCAAAGATCTATACGAACAACACAGTGGCCTTTACGCAAAAACAAAACGCAAAAAAGGCAGCGATATCGCTGCCTTTTTACATTACTTAGATCGTACGCTTTTATGCTTTCGCTTTTTTACGCTTATCAGTGACTTCCCACTTACCGTCAACAAAGAGCGCTGTCCAACCAGATGGTTTGCCATTCTCTTCCGAACGAACGTAGTTCTCTTTTGTTTTGCGACTAAAGCGTACAACTGCAGGACGACCATCAGGATCTTCTTGCGGTGCGGTCGCTAGGTATTTGAACTTCTCAGGTAAACGCTCTTCAAAACGTGCCAGTTCAGCAACCAAAGGAGCACGTGTCTCGCGCGATTTCGGGAAGTTGCTTGCCGCCATAAATAGACCTGAAGCACCATCACGAAGTACGAAATACGCATCTGAGTTTTCACATGGCAACTCGGGGAAATGAACAGGATCTTCTTTCGGGGGCGCGACTTCGCCATTCTTCAAGATCTTACGAGTGTTCTTGCACGTTTCGCTCGTACAATCCATGTATTTACCAAAGCGACCGTTCTTAAGCACCATATCAGAGCCACATTTGTCACATTCAACAACTGGACCATCGTAGCCTTTTACTTTGAACTCGCCGTATTCAACAAGGTAGCCTTCACAGTTCGGGTTATTACCACAAACATGCATCTTACGCTTGTCATCAATCAGGTATGCGTCCATCGCTGTTTCACAGATCGGACAACGCTTTTTAGCACGAAGAGCTGCGGTTTCAACGTCTTCTTCTAGAACGTTAATAATACCTTCTTCGTCACCCAAGTTGATGGTTGTCTTACACCGCTCTTTTGGTGGTAACGCGTAACCTGAACAGCCTAAGAACACACCTGTCGAAGCAGTACGGATGCCCATTGGACGGCTACACGTCGGACACTCGATATCCGTCATGACGATGTGGTTTAACTTCATACCGCCTTCTGACTCATCCAGCTCCGCTTTTTCAAGATCGCCAGTAAAATCAGCAAAGAAGTTGTCTAACACAGCTTTCCAGTTCACTTCACCTTCAGCGATTTGGTCCAATTTCTGTTCCATACGCGCAGTAAAGTCGTAGTTCATCAAATCGTTAAAGCTGTCATCAAGGCGGTCAGTAACAATTTCACCCATTTTTTCAGCGTAGAAACGGCGCTGATCAACTTTCACGTAGCCACGATCTTGAATCGTAGAAATGATCGATGCGTAAGTCGACGGACGACCAATACCTCGTTTCTCCAGCTCTTTAACCAGTGCTGCTTCAGTGTAGCGCGCAGGTGGCTTTGTAAAGTGCTGTTTAGGGTCAAGTGACTCTAAGCTTAGCTTATCGCCAAGTTGTACCGCAGGAAGGATTGTATCCTCGTTTTTGCCCATTGGACGCTGTACACGAGTCCAGCCGTCAAATTTAAGGATACGGCCTTTCGCTTTAAGCGTGTATTCTGCCGCTTTTACACTGATGGTTGTTGAATCGTATTCTGCTGGCGTCATTTGACACGCTACAAACTGATTCCAAATCAAAGCGTAAAGTTTGTGCGCATCAGCATCGACACCTTGCAGGTCTTCCGCCTTAACACCCACATTTGAAGGACGGATCGCTTCGTGCGCTTCCTGTGCCCCTTCTTTGCTACCGTACGTCAATGGTTTCGCTGGCAGGTACTTATCACCAAACTCAGAACCAATAAAGTCACGTACAGCGTCCACAGCCTCGGCACTTAGGTTAGTCGAGTCAGTACGCATGTAAGTGATGTAACCGGCCTCATAGAGGCGCTGAGCTAGCATCATGGTCTTTTTCACGCCGTAGCCCAGACGTGTACTCGCTGCCTGTTGAAGCGTAGAGGTGATGTAAGGTGCAGAAGGCTTGCTCTTTGTAGGACGGTCTTCACGCTTACATACTTCGTAACTTGCATTCTCAAGTACAGACATCGCTGCTTTGGTTTCTGCCTCATTAACTGGCTTAAACGCAGAACCGTCTTTCTGCGCAACAAGCAGTTTAAAGTCCGCTTTGTCTTTCGTTTTCGTATTCGCATGAATGTCCCAGAATTCTTCTGGTACAAACGCGTTAATCTCACGCTCACGCTCAACTAACAATTTCACCGCAACAGACTGCACTCGACCAGCAGATAAGCCACGAGCCACTTTTTTCCAAAGTAAAGGTGAAACCATAAAACCAACGACACGGTCCATGAAGCGACGTGCTTGTTGGGCATTTACACCATCCATGTTCAGCTCGCCAGGTGTCTGGAAAGCTTGTTGGATCGCGTTTTTCGTAATTTCGTTAAAAACTACACGTTTGTATCGCTCTTCATCGCCACCGATGATCTCACGAAGGTGCCATGCGATTGCTTCCCCTTCGCGGTCCAAATCGGTTGCGAGATAAACGCAATCTGCGTCTTTGGCGAGTTTTTGTAGTTCGTTGACAACTTTTTCTTTGCCTGGAAGGATTTGGTAATTCGCTTCCCAGTCATGATATGGGTTAATCCCCATTTTTTTGATCAACGCTTTGCGGTCTTTCTCTTTTTTAACGCGCGCTTTCTCGTCCGGACTCATCCCTTTAGTTGAGATGGCTGCGGCTTTTTTCTCACCAGTGCTTTGACCGGCCGTAGGCAGATCACGCACATGACCAACACTAGACTTAACAATAAAGTCTTTACCAAGGTACTTATTTATCGTCTTTGCCTTGGCTGGTGACTCCACTATAACGAGTGATTTACCCATAACTGACTCTAACGTCCTTCATAATAATGCGGGTAGAAACCTTGTTTAAAGGCCACCCGCATAATGTTCTATTTCATTGCTTCTTTTTTTACTATTGTGCGAGATGAAAAGAAGATCAACTGCTTTTTTGAAATTCAGATCCGATTGGTTGACAATTCATCGTCTTTATACTTCAAAGAGACAGGGTTCTGAAAGGTATTGAGCGGCATATCTAAACAGGCAAACTTAGCATCCGCTAATCCAATGCAATAAATTTTGTTACCCATCACAAAATAGTTTGGTTCAATGCTCTGCCATCTTCCTCCGCATCATGCTTATACTCTAAAAATTGATCTGTTTAGTCTTACTGAACGATTGACTGAATTAATCATGCAAACCCATTTTAGTTGTAGGTATACTCAGCATTCTTAACTAAATAGAATGGTAGAAAGAATATGTCTGATAGAACGTTTATCGAAGAGTTCGACCTTCTTTTGATCGCTAACCAAATCATCCAAGAGCACGATGATTACATCGAGGGAATGCGAGCAACAAGTGTAGAAGAAAAAGAAGGTGTTTTAGTTTTTAAAGGTGAATACTTCCTTGATGACAAAGGTTTACCAACTTCAAATACGACTGCAGTATTCAATATGTTCAAATACTTAGCGCATCACCTTTCTAAGGAATTTACGCTGGTTAAATAGTATTGGGAAACAAAAAAGCCAGAGTGTTATTCACTCTGGCTTTCCTGTTTTAGGTCAGAATATTTAGCAGCTTAAAGCCTTAAGTTTGTCGAAGTAGTCAGGGAACGTTTTCGACGTACACTTTGGATCGTTAATCGTCACAGGCGTATCACTAAGTGCCACCAGCGAAAAACACATCGCCATTCGATGATCATCGTAAGTATCAATCGCAGCATGCTTTAACTGAGAGACAGGTTTGACGATGATGTAGTCTTCCCCTTCTTCCACTTCCGCACCGACTTTACGTAACTCAGTCGCCATAGCTGACAAACGGTCTGTTTCTTTTACACGCCAGTTATAAACGTTACGAATAGCGGTAGTGCCTTCGGCAAATAGCGCTGTTGTCGCGATGGTCATTGCAGCATCAGGGATATGGTTGTAATCCATATCGATGCCTTTCAATTGACCAACACGTGAAATTACGTAGTCATCACCCCATTCAATTTCTGCACCCATTTTTTCAAGCGCATCAGCAAATTGAATATCACCTTGAATGCTGTTTTTACCGATACCCGTTACTTTAACTTCTCCACCTTTGATGGCTGCCGCCGCCAAGAAGTAAGAAGCAGAAGACGCGTCACCTTCAACCAAGAAATCACCTGGAGCGATGTATTGCTGACCGGCTGGAATCACAAACTCTTGATAGTCGTTGTTGATCACATCGACCCCAAACTGCTTCATAATATGCAGGGTGATATCGATATAAGGCTTAGAAACCAAATCGCCTTCGATGTTGATGCGAATTTCACCTTCAGCCAATGGCGCAGACATTAAGAAAGCGGTCAAGAACTGACTTGAAATGGACCCATCGATAGAAACTGTACCTGCTTTTAGGCCAGTACCAATTATTTTGAGAGGTGGAAAGTTCTCGTTTTCCATGTACTCAACGTTCGCACCAGCATCTTTCAGTGCCGTGACAAGGTGACCAATTGGACGCTCTTTCATACGAGGTTCGCCCGTCAGTACATACTCCCCTTCTCCAAGACAAAGAGCCGCAGCTAATGGTCGCATCGCAGTGCCAGCATTGCCGAGAAATAATTCTACTGGTTCTGAGACAGAAAACGGACGCCCAAGGCCTTCAACGAGACATTCTGTTTTATCTTCGGAAAGTTGGTATTGAACGCCTAGTTTAGTCAGCGCATTCAGCATATGACGAATATCATCACTGTCGAGGAGATTAGTAAGGCGAGTTCTGCCTTTAGCAAGAGCAGCAAGTAAAAGAGCTCGATTAGAAACGCTTTTAGAGCCAGGAAGGTTCACTTCCCCTTGAATTTTATTGATAGGTTGTAACGTTAGGCTTTCCATTAAAAGTTGATAATCCTTTGTGCCCTCAACATACGATTTTTTATGAGGGCTAAACAATTCTTCGTGAATTCAGACTACCCAAAAAAACACGACAAAACCAGAGTAAATCGGCGCTAATTTATGAATATCCTCAAGCAGCCTAAAGATACAGAATTAAAGGCATTGCCAGCGATGTAAATAAGAGCGAAAGAAGTACGGCGAAACAGCAAACTATTTCGACTTTATTTGACGATAAGCCAGCCCGACTGTACATGCCTGATTAAGCTTCGTTAGGCTAAAACAACCTAGGGTTAATAAGTGATATCAACCCTGACTCCATCATCAAAATATAAGATACGAACTTCATCCCCTCGACTAAATAACATATTTTTATCAACATCTTGGATGACATTAATTAGCTTATCACCCTTCACTTTGATGAGTAGCTCAACTAACTTATATTCAACCGTGTATTGGTAATTACTTTGGTTTTGAGCAACTGCGGCACCTGCAAGCGCACCCACTGCCGTCGCGACTTCTCTTCCCGTACCGCCACCAAATTGATTACCGACTAAACCACCGATAGTGGCACCAAGTAGTGTCTTCCAACCGTTACTTTTCGATTGAACAACCTCTTGTTGAGTAATATAACGGACAGAGTCAATCTTCCCGTAAACTACTTCATTAACTGGCTTGGCAACATTTCTTTCATAGGCTGCGTTGGCGACAAGTGGTAAAAACAGTATGATCCCAAGCCATACTTTTACGATATTTCTTAACCAGGTCATCATAAACTCCTCTGACTCCAATGTTGGTAACGACTTCTTATGGCTATTTATTTAACTGAACTCGATGAAACGTTCAACTTTCCCTCACCCTATAAAGCACTCAGCGACCCCAATGGTTTGCTGGCTTTTGGTGGTGACTTAAACCCCATGAGAATCCTCAATGGTTACTATCAAGGCATTTTCCCTTGGTATGGTCCTGGTGAACCTATTTTATGGTGGAGCCCTTCTCCGCGCGCTGTGTTTGACCCATTGCAGTTTAAGCCATCTAAAAGTCTCAAAAAATTTCAGCGTAAACATAACTATAAAGTAACACTCAATTTCGCGACAGAAGAAGTGATTAGACTATGTTCTTCAACACGCCCTGTAGAGGAAACATGGCTCAACGAGGAAATGCAAGCTTCCTACATTGAGTTAGCCAAACTTGGTCACTGTCACTCTGTAGAAGTATGGCATGACAACAACCTGATTGGCGGACTATATGGCATCTGCGTGGGCCAACTTTTTTGCGGAGAGTCGATGTTTAGTCTAAAAGATAACGCATCCAAAATTGCATTGTGGTACTTATGCAACCATTTGGCGTCAAAGCAAGGTCAATTAATCGATTGCCAAGTTATGAATTCTCACTTGGCATCACTTGGCGCATTTGAACTTGAGCGTGACGAATTTATGCAAAAACTACTATCTTTAAGAGAAAAGCAAACACTATTTGATGCCTATCAGCCCCAAGTTTTGCAGGATTCAGTATGAGTACGGATATACAACATATTCGAATAGGGTTGACGAATAATCACCCTTGTAGTTATTTGCCTGAACGGCAAGAGCGGGTTGCGGTGGCGCTTGATGAAAGGCTGCATACTGAAGAAAATTACCAGTTGCTCATAGCTAACGGTTTTCGTCGTAGCGGAGATACCATATATAAACCGCATTGCGAGCATTGCACCGCTTGCCAGCCAATTCGAGTCTCGATTCCAGACGTTAGACTATCAAAAAGTCAGAAGAGGCTGCTTAATAAAGCACAGTCTTTACGCTGGGAAATGAAACCTGAAATGGATGAGGAATGGTTTGAGCTTTACAGTCGGTACATCTGCAAACGGCATAAAAACGGCACTATGTACCCACCAAAGCGTGATGAGTTTGCTCGATTTGCTCAAACCAGCTGGCTGACAACGTCGTTTTTACACATTTACGATGAATCAGATCAATTGCTCGCCATTGCAGTGACAGATTTGATGCCACAATGCTCGAGTGCTTTTTATACTTTCTTTGACCCTGACTACGAGTTATCTCTTGGCACGTTAGCAGTGCTTTATCAAATTAAATACTGCCAAGAAAACAAACAACAGTGGCTATATTTGGGATATCAGATTGATGAGTGCCCAGCAATGAGCTACAAAACACGCTTTCAACGCCACCAAAGGCTAGTAAATCAGCGTTGGCGAGGGTAGAATACGCCTCAACTTTACATAATTACTATTTAGCGGCAGAATATAGCCCGCTAATATTGCCTAATTTCTAAAGAGGATTAAATGGCTAAAGAAGACGTAATCGAGATGCAAGGCACAGTCCTTGACACTCTACCAAACACTATGTTCCGTGTTGAACTTGAAAACGGTCACGTTGTGACTGCTCACATCTCTGGCAAGATGCGTAAGAACTACATCCGTATCCTAACGGGTGACAAAGTAACTGTAGAGATGACTCCATACGACCTGTCAAAAGGCCGCATCGTCTTCCGCGCTCGTTAATCTCTGATTTTCGGATGCAATAAAAAACGGAGCAAGCTGCTCCGTTTTTTATTGCACAATTTTTTCCGATTTAGTTCAGATAAAAAAGCGCACGATCTTCTCGTGCGCTTTTGCGTTTGTTACCGAATAACGATTAATGCATCGCTGTCTCTTTCTCACTTAAGTATTCAAACTCAAGCGTATCGTTGACCAGCGTTACTTTCACTGTACCGCCGTCAACTAAAGATCCAAACAACAGTTCGTTAGCTAAAGGCTTCTTAAGCTGTTCTTGGATAACACGCCCCATTGGGCGAGCCCCCATAGCTTTGTCATAACCTTTATGTGCTAACCAATGGCGAGCGTCTTGCGATACTTCCATTGAAACGCCTCTCGCATCAAGTTGCACTTGCAGTTCAACAATGAACTTATCAACCACTTGATGGATAACGCTTTCATCAAGGCTGTTAAACCAGATGATGTTATCAAGACGGTTACGGAACTCAGGAGTAAACACCTTCTTAATTTCCGCCATTGCATCGTGACTGTTGTCTTGTTGAATCAAACCAATTGATTTCTTCTCGGTTTCCGCCACACCTGCGTTAGTTGTCATAACAAGAATGACATTACGGAAGTCTGCTTTGCGACCATTGTTGTCCGTTAGCGTACCGTTATCCATGACTTGCAACAGCAGGTTAAAGATATCAGGGTGCGCTTTTTCAATCTCATCAAGTAATACGACTGAATGTGGGTGCTTAATAACAGCATCAGTTAGCAAACCACCTTGGTCATAACCGACATAACCAGGAGGCGCACCAATTAAGCGACTTACGGAGTGACGCTCACCATACTCAGACATATCAAAACGAAGTAGCTCGATACCTAGAAGCTTAGATAACTGCACTGTCACCTCTGTTTTACCAACCCCTGTTGGGCCTGCAAACAAAAATGAACCAACAGGTTTGTTGTCTACACCCAAACCTGCACGTGTCAGCTTGATCGCCTCGGACAATGCATCAATCGCATTATCTTGACCAAATACCAACATCTTCATTTTGCTATCTAAGTTTTTCAAAATGTCTTTATCTGAAGAAGAAACCGACTTCTCTGGAATTCGCGCCATTTTGGCAACCATTGATTCGATATCAGCCACTCCGACCGTTTTTTTACGACGGCTTGCAGGAGCAAGACGACTACGCGCACCAGCTTCATCAATGACATCAATGGCCTTATCTGGTAGATGGCGTTCATTAATGTATTTAGCCGACAGTTCTACCGCGGCACGCAGTGCTTTATTGGTATAACGTACTTCATGGTGAGCTTCGTACTTCGGCTTCAAGCCCATCAAGATTTTAGTTGTGTCATCTAATGAAGGCTCTACAACGTCTATCTTTTGGAAACGGCGAGACAACGCACGCTCTTTCTCGAAAATGTTGCTGTATTCTTGGTATGTCGTCGAACCAATACAACGCAACTTACCGCTACTCAAAAGAGGCTTAATAAGATTTGCTGCATCGACTTGACCACCAGATGCCGCGCCTGCACCGATGATGGTATGTATTTCATCGATGAACAAAATGGCATCTTCTTCTTTTTCAAGTTGTTTCAAAATCGCCTTGAAGCGCTTTTCAAAATCACCGCGATATTTGGTACCAGCGAGCAAAGAGCCAATATCTAGTGAATAAATCACGCTGTTTTGAATGACCTCAGGGACCTGCCCTTCGACAATTCGCCATGCAAGACCTTCCGCAATGGCTGTTTTACCAACCCCTGCCTCACCCACTAGTAGTGGATTATTCTTGCGGCGTCGACAAAGTACCTGAATAGTGCGCTCTAACTCTTTATCACGTCCAATGAGTGGGTCGATGTTTCCATCTTTAGCGACTTGATTAAGATTCGTCGCAAAGCTTTCTAGGCGTTCTTCAGAATTAGGCTCTTCAACACTTTCTGAGCTAAACGAGTCTGATGATGAATCCTCACCTGCACCTGATGCTTTAGTAATACCGTGGGAGATGAAGTTAACAATATCTAATCGGGAGATGTCATTTTTCTTCAGTAAGTAAGCGGCATGCGACTCTTGTTCACTGAAGATAGCAACAAGCACGTTGGCGCCTGTTACTTCATTACGACCAGACGACTGTACATGAAAGACGGCGCGTTGTAGTACACGTTGAAAACTCAAAGTCGGCTGCGTTTCACGCGTCTCATCACTATCTGGGATAAGAGGCGTAGTTTGATCGATGAAAATATCGAGTTCGTTGCGTAAAGCGTCAAGATCCGCCTTACAAGCTAGAAGGGCTTCCTTAGCTGCATCATTTTCCAACAATGCAAGTAGGAGGTGTTCGACAGTCATAAACTCGTGGCGTTTATCTCGCGCCCGAGCAAATGCACCGTTAAGGCTTGACTCTAGTTCTTTATTTAGCATAAGTACCTCCCGAAAAAACAACTGGGGTTGTTCGAGCAAGTCTTCTTTGTTTACGCTTGCTCCATAGTGCAAAGTAGCGGATGTTCATTTTCCCTTGCGTACATCGTAACTTGCGCTACTTTTGTTTCGGCAATTTCTGCGCTGTATGTGCCGCAGATTGCCTTTCCTTCATAGTGGACCTGAAGCATGATTTGAGTTGCTTTATCAATATCATGTGAGAAAAATCGCTCAAGCACCTCTATGACGAAATCCATAGGTGTATAGTCATCATTATTGAGTACGACATTGTACAGCTTAGGTGGCTGGACTTTCGTACTTTCTCGCTCCAGAAGATCAGAGTCCGGAGTGACCCATTCAAAATTTTTACTCATGGCAATCTAAAGATATCGTATCAAAGGGTTGATGTTTTCGACCTATAAAAACAATCTACCACAAGCGTGCAGCGCGGTGTAGTGAGTTATGGCACCGAATTCGATCTTTGATCGATAAAAGTTGCTACCTAATATAGAGACTAATGCACGTCTTGATACGGCGCAAATAAAAGATGCTTGTCGATAAGTTACACATTTTTTCTTATAAAAGAACTTTCTATTTATTGCTTTCGGACTATTGCAAACCACCCCATCATCTTCTATCTGGATCACACTTCCTCATTGAGAATACGGTAATTATCACGAAAACTTCATTTTTTATTCAGTCAGAGGATTCTTCTCCCATAAGCAACACGGACAGTATGGCTTTTTCAGTATGAGCCACTTCATAGGCAAATTGACTAAACTTCTGCGTATATACGAAAAACTGTTTGCAAATTTGTTAATCTCAAAAGTGATTTGTTTTCAATTATGTTTCTGTTTGTTGCTCACTGCTATTGACTGTCGAAATTCATTGACTACAGTGGAAAGTGTCGATGCATAAATCATCATTTTGAAACCTCTCTTCTTTAAGTGGTTTGATGAATGTGACTTATCATTGATTTGTCGTTTGTTGGCATTCGCTGACAATGGTAGTACCAAGTTAAAGGTATAACTTGGTTGCAGTAACAACATCAGTAAAAAATGCATGAGGGATGTAAAGCATGGCTACAGGTACAGTAAAGTGGTTTAACAATGCCAAAGGATTTGGGTTTATTTGTTCAGATGAAGAAGAGGGAGATATCTTTGCCCACTACTCAACTATCCAGATGGACGGTTATCGTACACTGAAAGCAGGCCAACAAGTCTCTTACGAGATTGAAAAAGGTCCCAAAGGCTGTCACGCGAGTAGCGTCGTGCCTCTTGAAGGCCAAACCAAATAATTAGAGCGCTGTCGAAATATAAAAATATTGCTCTCGAAACGCCACGTTGATGTTTTGAAGAGAAAAATAAACCCGCCAAGATAGCGGGTTTCTTACTATTTAGAGCACGTGTTACAAAAGGAACACTTACAACGCACTTACAGGATAGGAAACACGCCGAAAACGACGTGTTTTTACACTAACTTACTTGTTAATGATTGCGTTAAAGGTTTCGCTTGGACGCATCAATTTAGAAACCAATGCATCGTCTAGTAAGTAGTAACCTCCTAGCTCACCTTTCACGCCTTGCGCATTATTTAGCTCAGCAACGATCGTTTCTTCCTGCTCTGACAGCGCTTTTGCAATTGGTGCAAATTCAGCAGCAAGATCCGCATCATCCGTTTGCTCTGAAAGCGCTTTCGCCCAGTAAAGTGCAAGATAGAAGTGGCTTCCACGGTTATCTAGCTCACCCACTTTACGTGACGGAGATTTGTTGGTGTCTAAAAACTCACCGGTCGCTTTATCTAGTGTATCTGCGAGAACCTGAGCCTTAGGATTGTTTGTCGCTACACTTAAATGCTCTAACGAAGCTGCAAGCGCTAGGAACTCGCCCAAAGAATCCCAACGAAGGTGATTCTCTTTTTCTACTTGTTGAACGTGCTTAGGAGCAGAACCACCAGCGCCTGTTTCAAATAGACCACCACCATTCATCAATGGAACAATAGATAGCATCTTAGCAGACGTACCTAACTCGAGAATTGGGAACAAGTCTGTTAGGTAGTCACGAAGAACATTACCTGTAACAGAGATAGTATCTAGGCCCGCTTTCATACGCTCTAGTGAGTACTTACAAGCTTCAACAGGAGATAGGATCTTAATCTCTAGACCGTCAGTATCGTGATCTGGTAGGTAGGCGTTTACTTTCTTGATGAGCTCAGCATCGTGCGCGCGGTTTTCATCTAGCCAGAATACAGCTGGAACACCTGTTGCACGTGCGCGAGTCACTGCTAGTTTAACCCAATCTTGGATTGGTGCGTCTTTAACCTGACACATACGGAAGATATCACCTTCTTCAACCGCTTGCTCTAACAGTACGTTACCTGAAGCATCAACAACGCGAACAGTACCCGCAGCGTCTAGAATGAATGTCTTGTCGTGAGAACCATACTCTTCAGCTTTCTGAGCCATTAGACCAACGTTAGGTACGCTACCCATAGTGGTTGGATCAAATGCGCCGTGCTCTTTACAGAAATCAATAACCGCTTGGTAAATACCTGCGTAGCTACGATCTGGAATCATCGCTTTGGTGTCTTTTTGTTTACCATCTGGTCCCCACATTTGACCCGAAGAGCGAAGCATTGCTGGCATAGAAGCATCTACAATAATGTCACTTGGTACATGTAAGTTTGTGATACCACGATCAGAGTCAACCATCGCAAGTTCTGGTTGAGTTTGGTAAACCGCTTGAATGGCCGCTTCAATTTCTGCTTTTTGCGCTTCAGGTAGAGACTCAATTTTTGAGTAAACATCACCGATGCCATTGTTTACATCAACACCTAGCTCTTCAAACAGCTTACCGTACTTATCGAAAACGTCTTTGTAGTAAACTTTTACTGCATGGCCGAAAATGACAGGGTCAGAAACTTTCATCATCGTCGCTTTCATATGAAGAGACAGCAGCACGTCTTGTGCTTTCGCTTCAGCAATCTCTTTCTCGAAAAATTCAACCAACGCCTTCTTCTTCATTACTGAAGTATCAATGACTTCTTTATCTAGTAATGGGAACGCAGACTTAAGCTCTTTAACTGTACCATCATTACCGACAAACTCGATTTTGACCTCTGTTGCACCAGAGATAGTTGTAGACTTTTCGCTACCAAAGAAGTCATTGTCTGACATGCTCGCAACATGGGACTTAGATTCTGCTGACCATGCACCCATTGAGTGTGGGTTTTTCTTCGCGTAGTTCTTAACCGAAGTCGGAGCACGACGGTCTGAGTTACCTTCACGAAGTACTGGGTTAACCGCACTACCTTTGATTTTGTCGTAAGCCGCTTTAATCGCTTTCTCTTCGTACGTGCTCGGCTCTTCTGGGTAGTTTGGTAAATCGTAACCTTTCGCCTGAAGCTCTTTAATCGCCGCTTTAAGCTGAGGAACTGAAGCTGAAATGTTAGGTAGCTTGATGATATTTGCTTCTGGAGTTTGAGCTAGTTCACCAAGCTCAGTCAACGCATCGCCAATGCGCTGTTCTTCTTTTAGATGCTCTGGGAAGTTAGCGATAATTCGACCTGCTAGTGAAATATCACGAGTATCTACATTGATGCCAGACGATGCTGTGAATGATTGAATGATTGGTAGTAATGAATAAGTTGCTAGCGCCGGCGCTTCATCAGTGATGGTGTAGATAATTGTAGGTTTTTCTGTAGGCATGAAATTTCCCTATTTTTTAATCAACTTGTTGGCTGATCAACTCAGCGTCTGAGTTGGTTTAATTGACGCATTGCTGCGCGTTAGCAGTACATGTCTCCTCACTAACGCCACATGCGGTTCGCACTCTTTGTTGTAGTTTGAAGCTCTAAGCTCTGAATCCATGAGTGCACTGATATAATTAAACAAATAACACGAATTAGTCTATCATTCTGTGCGCGTTTGTTAGTTTTAGGCGCGCAAATCATATCCGATCATGAGAAAACTTAAAACTTTCAAACACAGTTCATTTACATTTTTGCAGGGTAGTTAACATGTCATCTCGTACAGGTCAGGAAAAAGGTCGCAGTCGTAACCAGTCTAAAACGGGCCATTTTAAACACTCAGGAGCTCGCAATGGCTCGAAGACTCGTACTCAGCAAGACCGCCGCCCTAATCGCCCAACAAAGAGCCAAAAGCCAAAAGTGCCCCCTAAAGATCGTAAAGTCATTATTTTCAATAAGCCTTACGATACGCTCAGTCAATTTACCGATGGCGATGGTCGCAAAACGTTAGCGGACTATATCCCGATCAAAAATGTCTATGCGGCTGGCCGATTGGACCGAGACAGCGAAGGTTTAATGGTACTCACTAACGATGGCATCTTGCAGGCGAAGCTAACGCAGCCAAAGTCAAAATCGCCGAAGACTTATTGGGTTCAAGTCGATGGCGCTCCTCAGGAGCAAGATCTTGAAAAATTGAGAAAGGGAGTAGAGCTAAAAGATGGTATGACTCTACCAGCCGAAGTTGAAGTTATTCCAGAACCACAAGTCTGGGACAGAACGCCTCCTGTTCGTTTTCGAGCAAATATCCCTACAACTTGGTTAGCCATTACCATTATTGAAGGAAGAAATCGTCAGGTGCGTCGCATGACTGCGCACATTGGCTTCCCTACCTTGCGCCTCATTCGTCATTCGATGGGTGATATCGTCCTTAACGACCTAATGCCTGGTGAATGGAGAGAAATCTCTCTCTAATAAGCAGAAAAGATAAAAGCAGGCTTAAAGCCTGCTTTTTAGATTCGTACTTTTTCAGTTAAGCCCTATCTAATGAACTAAGGGATTACTGCTCAGCAAGCCAGTTTTTAAAGGCCTCTTTTTCCGCCGGAGACGCTTTCTGGTACATCGTCTTTAATACATCAACCATTGGGCTGTCGTTCGATGCGGCTGTTGAACGGGTATCACTAGTCTCAACTCGAGGCTCGATATCACTTACTGATTGTTGATGCTGATTCACTGTTACATAGCTAACAGCAACACTCGCGATACCGCCAGCAATATTGTAGTTACGAGTTTCTTGAGGGTAATTACGACCAATTTGAACACCATCTGACTCTAATACATCTTCGACCAAAGCAATAGGTTGGCCTTTGGTATCCAGTAATTGCCAATCTAGAGGCGAGATGTTGTTTTGCGCTTGGCGAAGAGTTTTAAACTCTGGCAGTTCAAACGTTAGCTTTTCGTTTTCAGCATCAAATTTAGCAACGATTACATCACTGTAAACCGTCTTAAGGTTTTCGTTAATTTCGAATGTAGGTTGATATTTGAAGACAATTTGATTCGTTCCGTCAGGTAGTTCGATTGTCTTCTCACTAGAAAAAAGACCACCTTCTAGATCTGGCTTCTCCATGTTGACGGCCAATAACTTCACGTCTTCTGGAACCACTAAAGTCGTTGCAGCGTAGAGGTTTGTACTGGCAAAAATAGACAGTGCCATTGCCACTTTTAATGATAACTGCATAGAATTTTTCATCCTTATCTTCATAGTAAAAGACCCAGCATATAGCTGGGTCTTACAATATCAAACTGGGTATTGATTACCAGTAGAAACGAGCACCAACACCGAAGTTAGTTGCGTCGTCTGTGTCTTTGTTGTCGAAGTCAGTACCTTCGAAAGTGTAACCCGCTTCTGCGAATACACGTGCCCATTTAGAGAACTTGTATTCAACACCAGCGTAGAACCAAGAAGAGTCTGCGTCTACTTTACCTGCTTCGTCAGTAGACTGAGCTAGGTACTCGTAACCAGAGTATAGAGTTGTTTTAGGAGCGACAGCGAACATACCAGCTACAACGATGTAGTGTGAATCAACTGTTGATTTACCTAGCTTATCTTCGTTTTCGTTGTAGTAGTACGTAGCACCTAGAGTGTGCTCGTTTAGTGCGTACTCAGCAGTTACTTCAAAAGATAGGTTTTCGTTATCAGTACGCTCTGTGTGAGAAACTGTTTGCTCTACACCATTAAGAACTAGTTTTTTCTCTTTAGTTACGTTGATGTCGTTGTTCGCAGTAAGTACACCAGCGTGTAGAGATAGGTCGTTGAAAGATTTACCAACGAATACTTCTAGTACTTCTTCGTTAGAATCTTTTTCGCCTAGCGCGTAACCAGCTTTTAGCCAGAACGCGTCATTTTCGTAAGCGTATTTGATTTGAGAATCGTTGTTCCAAGCGTGACCGTATGCAGTTTCCGCTGCGTTACCACCGAAGAAGTAAGAGTAATCTGCGAAGTATACGTCATCAGCCCAAGTACCTTCTTTACCGAAGCGAAGAGTACCCATATCACCCATATCAAAACCGATGATGTGGCGACGTACGTATACAGAGTCATCTGTACGCTCGCTTGAATCAGCACCTGCGTCGTAGTTGTCACCTAGAGCAACACCGATTTCAACTTCACCCAGAACTTTTAGGCTTTCGTCAACAACGTAAACCGCGTTCACACCAGTACGAGAAGAGCTAGTGTTTAGCTCTGCTGTGTGATCAGTTTTTTCTGTGAATAGAAGAGTTGGACGTAGCTGACCGTAGAAATCTACAGAACCTTCTTCAGATTTGAATACTTCAGCTGCGTTCACTGAAGTTGCAGACGCAACTACAGCTAGTGCTAATAGAGTTTTTTTCATAATTAATCCACTGCCTTTTCTTAGTTCGGGATATCCTTGTCCGGTTCCCTTTTTTTATATGTTTGAGGTAGAGCGTTAACAAAACGTTATACAGCACCTCCTCAAAATCTGGAGCTAAGAGTGCAAAAGATTATTCTGGCTGTCAAATTTTCTAAATACCAATGTAAAAAAAACAAAATACCATTACAAAACAATAACTTGATAAGTTTACCTTTATTTATTCGACGAACATCTAACCAATCTCCATTATTATTTGTAATTTACAAAATTATTAACAAATGGTTTTTTAATCCAATAAGTAAATTTAAAAAAACAAAAAAAAGAATAAAAACCCACAAATCAGACCAAGTTGGAGTTTTATATTTTTCATATAATGAAATTAATTTCATTAAGATAAGGTTCAATATTTTTTTGTGAAGGAGATCTACATTCCTTATAAAAGCATTCCGTTTTGTGAACTACTGTACAACTAGTGATGTGTGCTACTATTCGCCTCCAACGCATTTGAGGCCCGTATGCTGACCAGTAACATTCAAAAATCGATTCGTAATAGCTATCAAAACCTTCAAGATCAACTTGATAACTTTGTGCCTAGAAGAGCACAAAACTACCTTGTTGCAGAGATTGCAAAAACGCTGTGCGGTCAGTATCACAAATCTAACCGAATACTCGTTGCAGAAGCAGGGACTGGAATTGGTAAATCGCTCTCCTATCTAATGGCGACCATTCCCGTGGCTGTACATAACAATAGAAAAGTGGTTATCTCAACGGCGACCGTCGCTCTGCAAGAGCAGCTCATAAATAAAGACCTCCCTCTTTTTCGTCGGATTACCGACCGAGAGTTTTCTTTTATTTTGGCAAAAGGCCGTCAACGCTATTGTTGTGCAGAAAAGCTCGCTACTGCTAGCGGTGCTGATGGTGGCCAGTTAGCCATGTTTGAAACCAAACCTAAGCAAAAAGATATAGAGCTGTTAGAAACAATGCATCGCTCTCTTGCGCAAGGTAAATGGGACGGTGACCGTGATTCTTGGCCTAAACCCATCGACGATAAGCTTTGGCAACTGATTGTCAGTGATAAACACAGTTGCAATAACAGTTTACCAGGCCACCGCGGCTGCCCATTCCAAAAAGCGCGCTCAGAGTTGGATAAAAACGATGTCATCATTGCTAACCACTCTCTCGTCATGGCAGACGCAGATTTAGGTGGCGGCGTGATTTTACCTGAGCCAGAAAATACGATATACGTCTTCGACGAGGCACATCACTTACCTCACGTCGCTCGTGACCATGCTTCAGCATCTGCGAGTTTAAAAGGTGCGGCAGCATGGCTTGAGAAGTTAAATCAGTCGATTAGTAAGTTTTCATCACTCGCAGACGAGAAACGCGTAGCTCGATTTCGCAACGACCTTCAAGACGCGGTTCAGAACTTGATACCGGCACTGACTCAATTGCCCAAACAGTTCGACCCAGCTCAATTTGAAGAGGGTATCTACCGCTTCGAACACGGTGAACTACCTGAGTGGCTAGAGAACCAATCCAAAGAACTAAAACAGTTCAGTAAAAAAGCAAATCAGAGCGTGGCAAAAATTGCCGACCTTATTGCGGAAAGAGTAAAAGACGGGGAGCTTGCGACAAGGTTGGCTGAACCAGCGCTTGCAGAGCTCGGTTTCTACATTCAAAGGTTAGAAAACCTAGCGCAAGTATGGCATTTAATGGCTGAACCAACTCGTGAAAAAGGTGCGCCTTTAGCTCGCTGGTTAGAAACCCACCCCGATCGCGAGGGTGATTTCATTGTGAGTGTTTCGCCACTTGAAATTGGATGGCAACTCGACCAACAGATTTGGAGCAGATGTATTGGCGCCATTTTGGTTTCCGCAACGATGCGTGCATTAAACTCTTTCCATTACTTTTGCCATCAGGTTGGTATTGATGGAAAA
The DNA here is from genome assembly GCF_033391095.1 of Vibrio sp. Vb0667. Classification (NCBI taxonomy): domain Bacteria; kingdom Pseudomonadati; phylum Pseudomonadota; class Gammaproteobacteria; order Vibrionales; family Vibrionaceae; genus Vibrio; species Vibrio sp. Vb0667. The sequence continues at coordinate 111,845 of NZ_JAWPOL010000005.1, forward strand.
CCAGAATCAGGCACTCAGTTTTTAGCGCTTGCGTCACCATTCGATTACCAAAACCAGGCAGAATTGCTCATCCCTGCGATGAAATATGAACCACCAGCGCCTCAATTTACTGAATATCTTATCGAGATATTGCCTAAGTACTTGGAAGACAAGAAAGCCAACTTAGTATTATTCTCATCCTATTGGCAGATGAACCAAGTCGCGAAGGCACTCTCTTCGGAGTTCATAAAAAAAGGCTGGGCGTTGCAAGTTCAAGGTGAAAGCTCACGTCAAGAAATTCTAAAAAAACATAAAAAGTTAATAGAATCAAATAAAACCAGCGTCTTATTTGGTACTGGCAGTTTCTCTGAGGGGCTAGACTTACCTGGCGAATTACTTGAAAACTTGGTGATTACAAAAATTCCATTTGGCGTTCCAACCTCCCCTGTTGAGCAGGCTCATTCCGAATACATTGAGAAAAAAGGAGGAAACCCGTTTATGCAAATAACTGTACCAGACGCAAGCAAAAAGCTGATCCAGAGCGTAGGTCGCTTACTGCGTAAAGAGAGAGATTCTGGTAGAGTAACGATTCTTGATCGACGCCTAGTCACTAAGCGATACGGACAAGCCTTAATCGACTCACTACCTCCATTTAAACGTAAAATAGAATATTAGAAGAATCACCATTTATGGAAATGATTGAGCCAACCATGCTGTTGGTGTTGGCGCTTGTCGCTTTTGTCGCTGGATTTATTGATGCAGTTGCCGGTGGTGGTGGCATGCTTACCGTACCTGCTCTACTGTCGCTGGGCTTGCCGCCTCATATTGCACTAGGCACCAATAAACTTGCCGCTACCTTTGCTTCTTCTACTGCGGCATTTACGTACTACAAAAAACGTCTATTCAAGCCTCAATGCTGGAGGCGTGCATTCGTGGCAACACTCGTCGGAGCGACATTAGGTACGCTATTTGTAGATGCGATTAGTACGGATTGGCTGGAAAAAGGATTGCCGCTTGTTATTTTGGCGGCAGCGTTGTATACCGTTTTTCATAAAACACCCCACTCTGCTCATCAAAGTCCAATACCCGAGCCTTGCCCAAAACTTCATAAAAAACAGTACATGCAAGGCTTATCCATAGGATTCTACGACGGACTCGCAGGGCCTGGAACTGGGGCTTTTTGGACAGTAAGTTCAATGGCGCTGTACCGGCTGAATATCTTGCTCGCCTCTGGCTTAGCAAAAGCAATGAACTTTACCAGTAACTTTACCTCTTTGATCACTTTTGCATTCCTCGGACATATCAACTGGGTGCTAGGCTTAACAATGGGAGTATGTTTAATGGCTGGTGCTTTTGTTGGCGCGCACTCCGCTATTAGATTTGGTTCTAAATTCATTCGTCCTGTATTTGTTACTGCCGTCAGCATACTAGCCATTAAATTGGCTTATGACGCATGGTTTGTAGGTTTGTCATGAACATTTCTCAACTCCAGGAAAATCTAGAACAAATGGCGAAGCAAGCCGCTGTTCTTGACCGTCAAAGAGGCGAACATCATGTTCCGCTTTTTGATGAGCGTTTATTTGGTTGCCGCTCTCGCTTACTTACTCCTTGCGTAAAAGAAGCAAAAGCCACGCTGGGTGCGATTGTGCGTGAGCAAAATGAAGGTAAGCTCACCGCTTTGCGTGCTGAGTACCTCACTGAACGGTTAGTGGCGCAAATCGGTGCGATTCAACGCGAGATTTCTACCACTAAAATTCGTAAGAATGAAATCAAACATAGCAGCCATTTCCGTAAGCCTATCAACGTGCTTTATCAGGAGCTCGCTCAACATCAAGAGTGGGCAAGACGCTTGCGCGAGATGGTGTTAGAAAAAGAACGTGCTGTCGAAAGCGCTCCTAGTTTTATGCGTGCCGACGCTCAAAAAGTATTACTAGCAACCGAGCAACGTTTAGCGCGTTGTGAAACAGCACTTCTTAAGCTAGAGAACCAAATTACACATAGGGAAAAACATCAATAATGGCTGATCAACCAACCTCGCCTTTAGATGACGCACCTGAAGAGATCAAACTGGCTGTCGATTTAATCTATTTGCTTGAGAGCAATGAGATAGATCCAGAAGTTGCGCTTAACGCTTTAAAGATCGTGCAAAACGACTTAGAAAACAAATTAAAAGCAAAGTAGCTCAGAGCGTTTCACTCCTTTCACCGAGACTCGTTTTCAGTGCTCTTACACAATGATACTATTCATAAAAAGTACGCCCCCAAAAAGGATAAATAATGAAAGTAATCAGCTTTAACATCAATGGACTACGTGCGCGACTGCACCAACTCCAAGCGCTAATCGACAAACACCAACCTGATGTGATTGGTCTTCAGGAAATTAAAGTTCACGATGAAGCATTCCCGATTGAAGCTGTCGAAGCCATGGGCTACAAAGTGTATTTTCATGGTCAAAAAGCACATTACGGCGTAGCAATGCTTTGTAAGCAAGAGCCTCTACACGTACAAAAAGGGTTCCCGACGGATAACGAGGAACATCAAAAGCGCATGATCATGGCAACGTTTTTAAATGAAAACGGCGAAAAGGTCACTGTACTAAACGGCTATTTCCCTCAAGGGGATAACATCAGCCACGAAACCAAATTCCCATACAAGCGCCAATTCTATAAAGATCTGATGACCTACCTAAACGATCATCACAATAACGACGAGCAATTGATTGTTATGGGTGACATCAACATCAGCCCTATTGATGCAGATATCGGTATCGGCGAGCCAAACCGTAAACGTTGGCTAAAAACAGGTAAATGTTCATTCCAACCTGAAGAACGCGAATGGTTGAAAACCTTACTAGACTGGGGCTTTGTGGACACCTTCCGTAAGCTATACCCAGAGGTGAACGATCAATTTTCGTGGTTTGACTACCGTTCTCGCGGTTTTGATGATAACCGTGGCCTACGAATTGATGTCATTTTGGCAACCCCTTCTCTAGCGGAAAAGTGTATTGAATCTGGTATCGACTATGAGCTTCGTGGTATCGAGAAGCCTTCAGATCACGCACCAATCTGGTCAACATTTAAGTAATATATTGCAAAGCTATAAGCGAGACTCAACGCTAAGCTTAATCCAATAAAAAGGGAGACTCAGTCTCCCTTTTTCATACAAATTACCATTTAATCACTGATTCAGCGGCCAAACCGTTTGACCATCAACAGTTATCGGTGTTTGTGCAAATTCGTTCAGACAGTAGCCTGTATTACTACTTGCAAAGTAAGTGAGCGGCATCGGCGGTAGATTCAGCGCCACAACCTGCTGTTTCGCTTTTTCTGTGAGCGAGAACCCCCACATATCGAGATAGTTAGTCATATCTCGCTGAGAGATGTAGCTCAGAGCAATAAGCAACCAGTCGTTGTTCGAGATGCTATTTGCTTCTTCCCGAGAGTAGTTGGCGAAACCAATACTCAATCGTCTCTCATCCCAAAGCGCATCGTCCGATTTTAAGCGGTTAAACTCACGTTCAATCAGGTGCAAGCGCGCCAATAAATGCCAACCATTTTTAAGCACACCTTCATGCTGCGCCGCCATCATCATTTGAATGTAAACACGAGCGCCCCAACTCCAACTGGTTTGATTTTGCGCAGCCATGTATGCGTTTGGATCCGCTTGAGTTCGGCTAGCTTGCAATAATTCAAACTGGCCTTTGAAATCCAAGCTTTGGCAAGTTGAAACTTTTCCCGTATTCTGGAAGAAACGAGACTTACTGTAATACGAGTAGTAATTGGTCGTTGAATGCCCTTCCCAGCCTGAAAATCGGAATCGACCTTTTTCTAAACCATGACCAAGCTCATGTAAATCACCGTGACCGAGTGGGCTGAATGACCAGTAAGCATCGTAAGGGTTACCCGAACAACCATAACCACACGTCGCTTGGTCAGCGTTCATGTGCTTCACTATATCAATATTGGCGATTTCCCAACCTTGGTTTTGGGCGTATTGAATAATTTCAGGCACTTCATCTATGCCCGGCCCTTGGAAACCTGCCAGCACATGCGGGTAGTTGTGAACATATTCTTCTGTTGCAAGCGCCATTTCCGAAGGGGTAGACCACATTTCATCGTTGACCGACTCCAACATTTTGTCGCGCTTTGAGTGTACTTCAAACCCAGGAGTGATCAGCTCAGCCCAATCGAATAAATTGGCTTCTAACTGTTGAATAAAAGCGTCGTTGTCCTTCTCACTTCTCCAAACTGGATGCTGTGCCACATGATTAAATTTCAGTTCAACCGGAACATCATTTTTGTCAAAGTGAACCTGTACTGGACCACCATAAGGAGAAGTCAGCGTGATGGTTTCACCCGGCTTCACTTCATAGCCGAATGAAGTCAGCAGTTTTGGTCGCGTGTATCCATCTTTGCTGAACTCATGAGTTGCACCACTTCTTAAAGTGTTGATGACAATCTTAGTCGCCACATCATTGCTGTCATTACGTTTAACCGTAAAGGTTTCCCCAGGAAGTGCATACACACCAGCCGAACGGAAGTTACGCTTTGATTCCATATTAATCGTTGCACTGATTCTCTTTATGTCAGGGCTAAACTCACTACGGCTGAAGTTCCCCATATTTGGTTGTTTTGGGTTTACGCTTCGGCTGTTGTATTGCACGTAATCGGCAAAGTACGACTTTAGGAATTCGGTCATTTGGGTTGATTGTTTGTCCATCGGGAAGACAACCGTTTGACGATAATGATCAGCCAGCAATACCATGAGTTTTTCGTATTGGTAGCCGTTTTGATTAAACAAATCTACTTTTTGTTCATCAAGCTTTTGCAACCAATGGCGAATGCTGTTTGCCCCTGCATAAAATTGACTGTCCATATTCGCAGTGTCAGGGCAGGATTTGTCATCACACTTTGACAAGTCAACGTTGAAATTTTGAGATTCAAAACGAGACAACAACGCTTGTTGTGTAGTAACAGAATCCGGCACAACGTTCATCAACGATGAAGGTTCCCAGTCGACCAAGCCTAACTTACGCCAATAGTTATCTCCCACATAATCAACATGGAATTTTTCCAAAATGTCTTGGCCAAGATCAGTTAGTCCTCCATCCCAATGCAGGTATAGAACAGGAATTTGGGCTTGCTCAGCGTATTCCAAAGCTTCGAGTACTGGTTTGTTGGTATCTCCAGATTGCAGATGCTGTGACAAGATCAATAAGTTTGGAGTATTGGTTTGCAAGCAGCTAAGTAGCTTCGAACCATCGCATAGGTTGGCCTCGTTAAACGCCAGCTCTTGTGAAACATTGTCTTTCAGCCAATTCCGAGTCGCTTGCTCATCCGGAAAGTAATAAGACTGATCCATTTGCGCGATGACGACGTTTGAAGTAACTCCGCCCGACAACCAAGTGACCAGGTTACTTAACCATTGCGTCATCGCCGCGTTGGAAGAGTCGGGAAAACGTTGTGCCGTTCTAAATGGGTTACTACCTAATAGTGCGTAACGTTGACCATTAGACTTTTCCCCGGCAACGCCAATTGACAGCGCTTGATCTTTGTAACCGCTTGCCATGGCCTTATTGGTCATCAAGATGGTGTCGTTGAAGCCATACTGAGGTGCCAAGATCGCGGCATCATGGGTTGGATCCCAATAAAGACCTGAAAGGTTTTTCGCAATTGCAGATTTGATCGTATTCGACTGCATCTTGTGGTCTTCTACAACCTGACGACTTTCTCGAATGAAATCGCTCGGGTCAGAAACGAGCAGTGCATTACCAGTTTCAAGAGCTTGTTGAACTGGAGCTGGCGTTGGTTTTACTTGAGCATTAGGTTGTGATTCTCCCTCTCCCCCACCACATCCTGTGGCTAAGGCGGCAATGCCCAACGATAGAATTGTTTTTTTCATTTTTACTTACTAAACAATGAGTTTATCGAATGTTAATGTAAGTTAATGAATAATAAGAAAGAGTCTTTTACATCGGCTGGAAAAATAGGAATGAAGATAACAAAATTATCAAAAGCAATAGCACCCACTCCGGTGCTATTGCCTCTATTGATAATTAGCTTAAAGGACGTAGATAAGCTAAGAAACGCTTCTCTGCCACTTTGAAACACCACAAAATCATAAACGTCAGTGCCATGTAGAACAGCCCCGCCGTCAGGAAAGACTCAAATGGTGCATAGTAGCGCGAGTTAACTAGACGCGCAGCACCAGTTAAATCCATGATGGTAACGATGCCCGCGACTGCACTTCCGTGCAGCATAAATATGACCTCGTTGGAATAAGCTGGTAATGCTCGACGCAATGCACTCGGCAAGATAATACGTCTGTATGTCATAAACTTACTCATGCCATAGGCTTTCGCAGCTTCCACCTCACCTTTCGGCAAACCATTAATCGCACCACGAATAATTTCTGCGGTGTAAGCCGATGTATTCAGAATAAAAGCGACCAAAGCACAGAACCAAGCGTTCTCCCACAAGGTATCTTTCACAGGGAAAAACTGATCCATGCCGTAGTAAATCAAATACAGCTGAACCAATAGCGGCGTTCCACGGAAAAAGTAAATGAATCCCCAAGAAGGTAAGCTTAGAGCGTAATTGGTACTATTGCGTGCCACGGCTAATGGGATAGAGACACACAAGCCAATAACCAACGCTAATCCCACTAACCAAACTGTTGTCCAAAGTCCCTGAAGATAAGTTGGAAAGCTTTCAATAATCAAAGAAAAGTCCATAACTTACCTCGCATGAATACTGAACTTACGCTCAACAAGCTTGAGTAGCCCGGTCGAAACGCTGGTAAAAAATAGAAAGATGAGCGCGACAGCCATGTAAAAGGTGAACGGCATTTTCGTTGTACCTGCTGCCAATGAGCTCATTCTCACCATGTCATCCAGACCAATAATGGAAACTAACGCTGTGGTCTTAAGTAACACTAACCAGTTATTACCAAATCCAGGTAATGCATGACGAATCATCTGAGGAAGTAAGATTCTTCTAAACGATAAAGCAGAACTCATCCCATAAGCTTTCGCCGCTTCTAATTCACCCTTGTCCACCGCCATGATCGCTCCACGAAAAGTCTCCGCCATGTAGGCGCCAAAGATAAAACCAATCGTGAGTACACCAGCTATAAATGGGCTGACATCAATATAATCAGGTAAGTAAGACGTCCATTCATGGTTTGGATCACTCGAGGCAAACCACTCGTTGAGCGTTTCGTTGATGGAGTAAAGGCTGTTATTTAAAAGTATTTGTCCACCAAAGAAAATTAGCATCATCAGAACCAAATCTGGAATGCCGCGAATAACGGTGGTGTAAAGAGTGGCAATCGCCCTTGCCCATTTGTAAGGTGCTAACTTAGCTAATGCGCCAAGCATGCCTAAGACCATGGCGAGAATGAGTGAAAGCACTGCAACTTCTATTGTTACTAAAGCTCCCTTCAAAATCGAAGCTTCGTATCCTTGTAAATCTAGCATAGGTGAGTTCCTAATCCCTAAACTCAAAAAATCGACCGTTGACTACTTCTAGGAACAAGCCAACGGTCGCTTAATTACGGTTTATTCACCGTACACATCGTAGTTAAAGTATTTACCAGCAATTTCTTGGTAAACACCTTTCTCACGTAGTGAAATAATTGCTGCGTCGAGTTTCTTCGTCAGATCTTTGTCTTGTTTACGAACAGCGATACCCATACCTTCGCCAAACCATTTTGGATCGGTTAACGATGGTCCAACAAACTCATAAGCTTCGCCACCTGCTTTGTTGATCACACCCTCTTCTAGAGCAGACGCATCACCTAAAACGGCAGCAATTCGACCATTTTCTAGATCAAGATACGCTTCATCAAAAGAGCCATAACGCACAATTTCAACATCATCGCCGTAGTTGTCAGTTAAGTACTTGTCATGTGTCGTCGCACGTTGCACGCCAATTTTGACATCTTTAAGATTATCAAAATCTAGACCAGCACCTTTCTTAGCGATAAATTTATTTGGGATTTGTGCGTACTTGCCAGTGAAATCGACTTTTTTCTTGCGCTCTTCAGTGATAGACATTGCTGCGATGATGGCATCGTACTTACGTGCAAGAAGAGAAGGGATAATACCATCCCAATCTTGAGCGACGATTTTGCACTTCACTTGCATCTCTTCACAGAGTGCATTTGCCATATCTACGTCAAAGCCTTTTATTGAGCCATCAGTTTCTGTCCAGCTAAACGGAGGGTAAGCACCTTCGATACCAAAGCGAACTGTTTTCCATTCTTTCGCTTGGGCAACACCTGATACTGCCGTTGCAGCAATCGTTGCTGCTAATAACCACTTTTTCATTTCCATACTCCTGTGATTGCTATTTTATTTCGTTTTGTTTGTTGTGTTGGCTTAGGAGGCAATAGTCTGCCGCCTAACAAATATTAGTAAATGGATGAGATAAACTGCTGTAATCGTTCTGAATCCGGGTTTGTAAATAGCTTAGCTGGATTTCCCTGTTCTTCCACTAAGCCTTGATGTAAAAACATCACATGGTTTGATACGTCACGCGCAAACGCCATTTCGTGCGTGACCACCAGCATAGTTCGCCCTTCATCTGCCAAATCTCTCATTACCCCCAGAACTTCTCCTACAAGTTCTGGGTCAAGCGCAGAAGTTGGCTCGTCAAACAACATCACCTCTGGGTCAACTGCTAGCGCACGGGCAATAGCTGCACGTTGCTGCTGGCCACCAGATAAGTGCCCAGGGTAATAATCTTTACGCTCATACAAGCCTACTTTCTTAAGCAAGACTTCTGCATTTTCAATCGCTTGAGCTTTTGGCACGCCTAAGACATGAACAGGCGCCTCAATCACGTTTTCTAGTACGGTTAGGTGAGACCAGAGGTTGAAACCTTGGAAAACCATTGCCAGGCGTGAACGAATACGTTGGACTTGCTTTTCATTAGCAGGAACAGATTCATCTGCTCTGTTGTTTTTCATTTGGATTAATTCACCATTTACCCAAATTTCGCCCGCGGTAGGCGTTTCTAGCAAGTTGATACATCTGAGAAAGGTACTCTTACCTGAGCCGGAAGAGCCAATGATGGAGATAACATCTCCTTTGTGCGCGGCAAGTGAAATGCCTTTTAAAACTTCATTTTGTCCAAATGTTTTGTGCAGGTCTTTTATATCTAGCGCTGGTACATCATTCATGCGCCCTACTCCCTGTGTTTTTGTCACTGCAATTAAGGGACTCCGCCCTCTCTAATTCGGAACAAATTAGCACCGCCCTTTGAAACTTGCAACAAATTATTAACCTAAATAATTCGAATAGAAAGATACGATAGACAAATTAATATGCAATATATAGCAACATATTCTTCAAAAGTTGAATATTAAATATAAAAAAGCCCCTTTCAAAGGGGCTTAATAAATTTACAAAAGTGTTAATTGAAACCTATTCGAGGTCGCAATGAATTAATTAAAACGACTGACTACCAACGAGTTTGAAGTACGTAATGTCACCTCATTTTCTAAGCCTTCTTTTTCAGAAGTAATGATGCCATCTAGGTCTTCATCTAGTTCAGGCTCTGACGCTTCACCATTGGAGAAGAAGCTCATGAAAACTTTAGAATCAATATTACTATCTTCATTCACTACCAAAGCAGTGCGATTAAAATCGTCCGAAGCTGAAACTTTCAAACCGTTAACGGCCGATGTTGGGAAGTTGTAGTAATGCAATTCTGGAACAACAACAGAATCACTATCACTTGTTGTGAAAATGCGATGTGTGACCCTGTAGTCGCCTGAAGTTGCAAAGTAAGCGACACGAGTAAAGCCTTCAGTAGACGATGTTAAGCCCATGTCCAGATCAATCACGGACTCTGCACTTCCTTGCGTTGATACACTTGGTTTTGTGTTCGGCAGGTTATCAATATTTAAGTAAGCACTCGGATCAACGTCAATATCCCATCCGTCAGAGATCGTTTCGTTAAGTAGAGACTCCCAACCATTAACTTGATTCTCTGAGAACGCCATGTATACCCAAGTTTCTTTATTCGTTGCACTAGGGCGATTATATTCAACGGCCGTTTTATCCAGCTTCAACGCGTCATATGCAAAGCCGTTAGTAACAAAGCCAATGTTGAGCGAGTCGTAAGTATAGTCAGAAGACGAATAAATGTTTGACGTATTATCCGCTCTAACTAAGGCTATCTCACCAGTTCCCCACGAACCAATACCATACTGGTAAAGCGCTTTGTCGCTTGAACCTGATTCATACTGAAACAATGCCGTTGGTTCACCTTTAAGCCCCATCAGTTCATCAGTAGGCAACATATCAGGGTTCGGAGACGTGAAAATATCGGTTTGCGAGACAAAGTTGTAATCTCCGCCACCTGATTCAGCGTTTCGGTAATCTAAGTTAGTAAACTTATTGCTTGCTAAGTTACCGCCAGTAAAGCATTTGTTCAAAGAGTCTCGGTTTAGTGCAAAAGTAGCATTACGTAGTTTCTTATCTTGCAAGAACTCTTTTGAAAACGTGTTTACGCGAGCTTCTTTGCCGTTAAATTCTATTGCTTGAAACGTTACAAAGCCGCCGTCAGGGATATCTTCAAGATAAAACTTAAAGTTATCAGTGGTAGGTTTGATAATGTCTCCGGATCTTTTGCCATCGGCATCAGAGTAGTAACCGATAACATAGTTGGTCACTTGCTCTTTTGACGCTGCACTGTAGGTTAAAACCGTTTTATCGCCGTTCAGCTCAGTTTTGTGGTCATATACAGTACAACCTTTCGTAGTTGCTTCACTTTCAGTCATTGTTGCTGGTATAGCAAAATCAAAAGTAAACGCAGTTTTCGGCGCTGCACCACCGCCACCGCCGCCACCGCCGCCGCAACCGACCATTAACCCTGAGATGATTGCCACTAGTGGCAGTACTTTAAGCTGTTTCATGTCTTTTTCCTAAACTGAGCGGCAATGATTAGCCAAAAAATTGTCTTTGCTCTGTCCAAAGCAAGAATAAAGCCAGCTTTATATAATCACCGTGAATATTGACATTTAATCTGCATCTCGTGAAAAAGGACAAAAAGTTCTAATTTTATGCAACTTGTGTAATGAAATTACACAAGATCTCCGCATCTCATTCGCATGCCAGAAACTTTCTGTAGTTTTATTTCACAACCATTCTTAAAGTGATCTAAATCAATCACCCTAAATGGCTATCTTGCTAGACTCCTGCCAAAAGATGAGGCTTTTTTTGTGCCTCAACACAATAAGTTATTAGCTATGCTTAGGCACAGTGTCGACGTGTAACAAATCTAACAATAGCTAGCATAAGCGTGCCGCAGGATGCGGATTAACACAATTGAATGAAGAATTCATAACTTTTAAATATATGAGGAATCTATGTCAGACGCAGTTAACAAAACGCACTCTGATTCAGATATCGAGACCAAGAGCTACCGTGAGCTTCATCGTCCAGCATCTGAGTTCGCAAGCCGTTCAGACTACCTAGACCACGAACTACAAATTATGAAGCCACGTCGTTTTGGCTTGAACTTGCCAGGTCGTGACTTCCGCTTTGAGCTTGAAGACCTTGTTCCAGCGCTTGCTGGTACTATCGGTATTATCGCAATGTACTCTGCGGTAATGATGTCTTGGGCTGAAGGTCTTACTGCAGCATGGGACCACGTAAACTTAGGCAAGGACTTTGCTATCGAAGTTGCGCGTGTAGAAATGCTCATCCCTGCACTTCTTTTCTGTGTACTTGCCTCTGGTTTTATTAACCCTAAAGCCAACCTAGCAGGCAACCACGGCCCAATGATCCCTCTTATTGGTACCATCGCTCTTGCTGGTGCTCATCCTCTTGCATTAGCAATTCTCATTGGTGTGTTTGGTTTGATTTTGAGCCTCTTAAAAGGTGGGTCAAAACTGGTTAACCTCACCTCTGAAGGTACGGCTGGTGGCCTTCTTATTTTCCTAGGTTTAACCGGAACCATGAGCCAAATTAACTCTATTCAAGCTTGGGCTGTTGGTTTGCAATCCGATACGGTTGCCGCTGGTAGCATGGGTTACATCGGTCTAATTGTTCTTGCGGTTACCATTGGCTTATACGCGTTCCTTGCTAAAGTGAACAAACGCTGGCTAGCGATCCCTGTTTGTGCCTTCACTGGGCTTGCAATCGCACTTGCTCTTGGCGCAGGCTTCGATATTAAATTCGTAACCGAGACAGGCCTTCCAAACCTAAATCCAATCTACTGGTGGGGTTCAACAGAAGAAGGTTGGATGCTTGGTCTTCCTAATATGGAACACTTCATCGCTTCACTACCATTCGCCATTCTTGCGGTAGCAATGTGGTCACCTGACTTCTTGGGTCACCGTATCTTCCAAGAGATGAACTACCCACGTAAGAGTGAGAAAGTGCTGATGGACGTTGATGACACAATGACAATGTGTTCCGTTCGCCAAATGGTCGGTACTGCAGTGGGTGGTGGTAACATCACATCATCTTGGGGGACTTACATGATCCCTGCTGCAATCGCGAAACGCCCTATTCCTGCTGGCGCCATCTTACTAGGCTCTCTATGTATTATTGTTGCAATCCTTGGTTTTCCTATGGACGTTGCAGTATGGCCTCCAGTTATGCGCGTTGCTCTTCTCGTTGGTGTATCTCTACCACTGCTTGAAGCTGGCATGCAGATGGTGAAGGACTCGAAAGACTCACAAGCAGCAGGCATTTGTATCTTTGGTTCTGCCGTTGTTAATCCAGTTCTAGCTTGGGCACTAACTATGCTTTTAGATAACAACGGTTTAATTGGAGATAAAGAGCGCGCGTCTCGCCTATCATTTGTAGACAAGATTGTGATCCCAGTAAGCGTACTTGTTATCTGTTTAGTTGCTATGCTTGCAGTTGGTATGCTTGAAGGCCAGTATGGCATCCAAGCTTGGCTATAAGCTAGCAGTCCAGAAATTTGTGGGTAGCGCTCGTCGCTACCCCATTTTTATCGAGATTTTTGAGGATTTATTGATTTAGTTTAAGGTTTGCAAAAAAATTTTAGTTTAACCTCTAACTGTTGCTTAAAAAGAGAAACGTTAAAACTAGTGACAATATTTATAGTTTTGTAAATCGAATACGTAAATTTAAGACTATAAATATTGTTATTCATAAGAGTGTACTGTTCCCCTCTTTTATCTGGGGATAGCTGGCTCAACGGCGAAGCAGTACGTATTTTTTTCTACTAAAAAGGTAGGTATGTCATGGCAGAGCAATTTGCTAAAGCTTGGGAAGGTTTTGCTGCAGGCGACTGGCAAAACGAAGTAAACGTTCGTGATTTCATTCAGAAGAACTACACTCCGTACGAAGGCGACGAATCTTTCCTAGTTTCTGAAGGTACTGAAGCGACTAACAAGCTTTGGGCTAAGGTAATGGAAGGCATCAAACAAGAGAACGCGACTCACGCTCCTGTTGATTTTGATACTTCAGTTATCTCTACCATCACTGCTCACGATGCAGGCTACATCGAAAAAGACCTAGAAACTATCGTAGGTCTTCAAACTGACGCTCCTCTAAAACGTGCGATCATCCCTAACGGTGGTATCCGCATGGTTGAAGGTTCATGCAAAGCCTACGACCGCGAGCTAGACCCACAAGTTAAAAAAATCTACACAGAATACCGTAAAACTCACAACCAAGGCGTTTTCGATATCTACACTCCTCAAATCATGGCGTGTCGTAAATCTGGCGTACTGACTGGTCTTCCAGATGCATACGGTCGTGGTCGTATCATCGGTGACTACCGTCGTGTTGCTCTATACGGTATTGACTTCCTAATGAAGGATAAATTCGCGCAGTTCTCTTCTCTACAAGAGCGTTTTGAGAACGGCGAAGACCTACAAATGACAATGCAGCTTCGTGAAGAGATCGCAGAGCAACACCGTGCTCTAGGTCAAATCAAAGAAATGGCTGCAAAATACGGTTGTGATATTTCTCGTCCTGCTGAAACTGCGCAAGAAGCTATTCAGTGGACTTACTTCGGTTACCTAGCTGCTGTTAAATCTCAAAACGGTGCGGCTATGTCTCTAGGTCGTACTTCTACGTTCCTAGACATCTTCATCGAACGTGATATCGCGGCTGGTAAGCTAACTGAAGAACAAGCTCAGGAAATGATCGACCACTTCGTAATGAAACTACGTATGGTTCGTTTCCTACGTACTCCTGAGTACGATGATCTATTCTCTGGCGACCCTATCTGGGCAACTGAGTCTATGGGTGGTATGGGTCTTGACGGTCGTACGCTAGTTACTCGTACAAACTTCCGTTTCCTAAACTCACTATACACTATGGGTCCTTCTCCAGAGCCAAACATCACTGTTCTTTGGTCTGAGCAACTACCTGAAGGCTTCAAGAAGTTCTGTGCGAAAGTATCTATCGATACTTCTTCTATTCAGTACGAAAATGACGACCTAATGCGTCCAGACATGAACTCTGACGACTACGCGATCGCATGTTGTGTATCTCCAATGGTTGTTGGTAAGCAAATGCAGTTCTTCGGTGCTCGTGCGAACCTTGCGAAAACAATGCTTTACACCATCAACGGTGGTGTGGATGAGAAGCTAAAAATCCAAGTTGGCCCGCAAATGCCTAAGATCGAAGGCGATGTTCTTAACTACGATGAACTGTGGGAGAAAATGGACCACTTCATGGATTGGCTAGCGAAACAATATGTGACTGCACTAAACGCTATCCACTTCATGCACGATAAGTACAGCTACGAAGCGGCGCTAATGGCTCTACACGACCGTGACGTTAAGCGTACTATGGCTTGTGGTATTGCTGGTCTATCTGTTGCAGCTGACTCACTATCTGCAATTAAATACGCAAAAGTTAAGCCAATTCGTGACGAAGACGGTCTAGCAATCGACTTCGAAATCGAAGGCGATTACCCTAAATTCGGTAACAACGACCCACGCGTTGATGACATTGCATGTGAACTTGTTTCTGTATTTATGGGCAAAATCCGTAAGCTTAAGACTTACCGTGATGCAATCCCTACTCAGTCAATTCTTACTATCACTTCAAACGTGGTTTACGGTAAGAAAACTGGTAACACGCCTGACGGTCGTCGTGCTGGTGCTCCATTTGCTCCAGGTGCAAACCCAATGCACGGTCGTGACGAGAAAGGTGCTGTAGCATCACTAACTTCAGTTGCTAAACTGCCGTTTGCTGACGCACAAGATGGTATCTCTTACACATTCTCTATCGTACCTAACGCACTAGGTAAAGATGAGGGTTCACAACGCGCTAACCTTGCTGGTCTGATGGATGGTTACTTCCACCACGAAGCGGGTATCGAAGGTGGCCAACACCTAAACGTGAACGTTCTTAACCGTGAAACTCTAGAAGACGCAGTTAAGCACCCAGAGAAATACCCTCAGCTAACAATCCGTGTATCTGGTTACGCTGTTCGCTTCAACTCTCTAACTGCAGAGCAACAAGCTGACGTAATCGCACGTACATTCACTGAGTCTCTATAAGACTATAGCGAAATAACGTTCTAGTAATACAACAAAGGCTGATGCTAAGTAGCATCAGCCTTTTTTTATTTCTTGAATGAAAGTTGTGATATCGCGAAAGACTTTTGCCCGCATTCTTACGTATGATGCGAAAAAAGTTAGCAAATAAAGTCTATGAGATTTAGTAAATTAATTATTCTTACCCTTCTTTCTCCAGTTGCAATAGCATCCACTAAGTCTACGGTTTCTTTTACCATCGACAACGATGGTATTTTTGGCGTCGATCAAGACTATACGAATGGTGTATTCCTTTCGTACGCGACAGACCAACTGATACAAGAAAGCCAATGGAAATGGCTGAGTCTAGCTAACTCAGAGCACGCCAATATCGATAAAATAGAGTTGGTTCTTGGCCACAAAATGTGGACTCCAAGCGACATTGAAGCCGATTATCCACTAATCAATGATCGCCCATATGCCGGTTACCTACACACCGAAATCAACTACCTTTCCCTAACGAGTGACAAAGCTGTACGGTACAATTTCACCATAGGAGCTACGGGTGAAAGTTCGCTATCAGAAAAGGCGCAAGAAATCGTTCACGGCATAACAGGATCGACGGACCCTCAAGGTTGGGATTACCAGATTGAAGATAAAGTTGCGTTCAGCCTTGGTTACCGCGTATTTAACAAATTGATGCGCAGCGAAGAACAAAAAACACAATGGGAGATCACCAACATTAACGACATCAATGCGGGTAACTTCCGTAGTGATGTCTCTCAAGGCGTCATGTTTCGTTGGGGTACAAACCTAGCGAATAGCATCGGAGCCGCCAATATCAGTGTCGAAAGCCCTTTTTCAGCAAGTATGATCGCTCAGAATACGTCGAGTTGGTTCTTGTTCACCGGGTTTGAAGGTCGTTACCGCTTTAATGACATGACTATCGAAGGAGATCGTCCTGGCATTCCTGAACCGTCAGCGCCATACGACGTCACACTGCAAAATTGGCAAGCAAGTGCCGTCGCGGGGGTATCTTGGTACAACCAAAATTACGGTGCAAGCATCACCTTTACAATTAAAACACCGGATTATGAAGAAGCCCAAACCGATGTTTATGGGACAGGCTCGTTCTCCGTGTTCGCCTTTTTCTAAAAACTGGATTATCCCAGCATCGAAGTCAATCTAGATACACGGCAAGTTCTCGGGGTAGGTATTAACCACCTCGTGTTCAAGCGTTTATGTAGATTGGCTCCATCTATTTTCTTTCTTCAAATAACCTTGCCTTTAGTACCGACAAAGCTGTTTTAACCCTGCTTTTTGTAATAAAATAACAGCTAGAATTTACTAGTAATGAGAGCAAAAGATGTCAACAGCTGGTCGTATTCACTCATTTGAGTCATGTGGTACCGTAGACGGACCTGGTATTCGATTTATCGTCTTCTTGCAAGGTTGTTTAATGCGCTGTAAGTATTGCCATAACCGCGATACTTGGGACACGCATGATGGCAAAGAAGTCACGGTTGAAGAAATCATTTCCGAAGCGAAAAGTTACCGCCACTTCATGAATGCATCAGGTGGTGGCGTTACTTGTTCTGGCGGCGAAGCGATGCTTCAACCGGAATTCGTACGTGATTTTTTCCGCGCTGCTAAAGCCGAAGGCATTCATACATGTCTAGATACTAACGGTTATGTTCGTAAGCACACTGATGTTATCGATGAAGTACTGGATGCAACAGACTTAGTCATGCTTGACATCAAACACATGAAAGACGAAGTGCACCAAGATCTCATCGGTGTATCCAACCGACGCACATTGGACTTTGCTCGTTACTTACAAAAAATCGGAAAGAAAACATGGATTCGCTATGTCGTCGTGCCTGGTTACACAGATGACCCAGAAGCAGCACACATGCTTGGTGAATTTATTAAAGACATGGATAACATCGAAAAGGTCGAGTTACTTCCTTACCACAAATTAGGGGCTCATAAGTGGGAAGCGTTAGGCTTAGAATACCCACTCGAAGGCGTAAACCCGCCACCGAAAGAAACCATGGATGAAATTCAATCCATTCTTGCTCAATACAACGATAACGTAAAATACTAAGTGAACCGCAAGACTAACCTCTTTAAAATACCAGCTTATTGCTGGTATTTTTTTGATTATATCTAAGCCTTATCAGTGAGTTTCTCTGCGGTCATTTAGGTAGAAAAAGAACGATAGAAATGATTGCGTCATGTTCGCATAGGAAGGAAGTAACATGGATTTGTTTAACTTAGGCTCTCTTGTTGTCTCAATTTGGATAGTAGTAGTCTACTGCCTACCAGATTGGAAAAAAGTCGTTTGGCCCAAACTGGAAAAAGAGAAAGGATTTCAGCACCTCGTTTTTGCAACGCTCTTCTTTTTCAGTATTTTATGGACAGCTCAAGCAGGTGTAAAAGAAGGATTACAGATTCATTTTCTTGCACTAACAACGCTGACGATGATGTATGGTTGGCGTATGGCATTTCTACTCAGTATCCCTGCAATGCTGGTCAACCACCTACTACATGATGTGTCCTTGCTACTCTTACCCACGTCGTTAGTTCTATCTGCCCTAATTCCGATTTTCATTAGTTACTTAGTGTTTCTTCTGAGTTACCACTACTTGCCACGAAACATTTTTGTTTTCATCTTCGTTGCTGGATTTTTCAATGGCGCGATAACAGGAAGTCTGCACCTCATCATTAACTCTTTTTATCACCTATCAGTTGGTCACTACGATTGGGAAACCATTCAACATAACTACTTTGTTTTTGTGCCGTTGCTCGCCTTTCCAGAAGGTCTATTAAATGGTATGGCACTGGCGGTTTTAACCGTATTCAAGCCAGAGTGGCTGAGAGTATTTTCAGACCGAGACTACATATACAATCATTACCATAAATAAGTGTTTTCAAACTGGTCAAAAGTGACAGTTCTTGCCATTTTTTAGTATTAAATATGTGTTGAGATCATGTTTCACTCATGTCTTAAGCGTTAACCTAAGCACATTAAAAATGTATTAGATATCTAGTGAGGTCACCATGGAAATGTCAAACGCTCAACGTTTGATTCTATCAAACCAATACAACCTTATGTCTCAACTTGATCCAAGTAATGCGGCCAAATACAAACGCTTACAAACGATCGTTGAACGTGGTTATGAACTACAAATGCGAGAGTTGAACAAAGATTTCGGCTGCCTCTCAGAAGCAGAATGTCGTGAGATCATCGACGTTATGGAGATGTATCATGCGATGCAAGAATCTTACAACATGCTAGACGATGAAGACCGCAGCAACGTAGATCAGCGCCGCTTGAAGTTCTTGGGATTTGATATCGCTTCAGAAGCGCAACAAGTACATTACGTACGTTTTCTCATCGATTCTGAAGGTTTGTACCCTCAGTTTGACAAGGCAGATCATCACTTTAACAGCCAAATGCCGATGCTAGATAAATACCGCCGTATGCTGCAAACTTGGCGTAACTGCCCTCGTCAGTATCATTTATGTGAAAACGAACTAGCGCAAATCTTCAGCGCATAAAATGGTCGTCTAAGATGAGGAGAGCGCCCGCTCTCCTTGTTATTTACCCTGTCACAAACTTATCTAAGACTTTGCTCTCTTCCTACCTCTTTCACTTACCTTGCTCAATGTAGAACAACGAATCACTGAGACTCTTCTGTCTTTGCCAAATATTTGATTTCTATTGCACCTATTCACGACATAAATTCGTCCTTAATAAAAGAGTGATTCAAATGTCACTTTTACAATAAATTCATAATTGTTAAGCAAAATTGCAAATCCCCGACTAGGCTTAAGTAGAGAAAGGCTGTGATTGAAAAATTCATATCCACCGCTCACCGTTGTAACGAAAAAACCGTCCATAAAGCAAAGTCTTTGGTGTCGCCAATCTTACATTCTGTACGAACCAAATGTGATAACAGGACGTATATTCAAACAACAACGAGCATAACTGTTGGTGGAAAGCCTGAATCAACGTTCGTCGGTAGACTGACTATTAAAGGGGAAAGCGACATGAGTATTTTCGACCACTATCAATCAAGATATGAAGCTGCAAAAGATGAAGAGATGTCGTTACAGGAGTTTTTAGCCCTGTGTAAAGATGACAAAAGCGCTTATGCTAATGCAGCAGAACGCCTACTGATGGCGATTGGTGAACCAGAGATAATCGATACGGCAAAAGATCCGAGACTAAGCCGAATCTTCTCGAATCGTGTTATCTCTCGTTATGAAACCTTTAAAGACTTTTATGGCATGGAAGATGCCATAGAACAAATTGTGTCTTACCTAAAACATGCGGCGCAAGGCCTAGAAGAGCGTAAGCAGATTCTTTACCTACTCGGCCCTGTAGGTGGCGGTAAGTCTTCGCTTGCAGAAAAGCTTAAGGCTCTGATGGAACAGATGCCTATTTATGTTCTTACTGCTAACGGCGAACGCAGCCCAGTGAATGACCATCCATTCTGCCTATTCAAAGCCACAGAAGATGGCGATATTTTGAAAAAAGAGTATGGCATCGAGCACCGTTATCTTCGCTCGATCATGTCTCCTTGGGCCGCTAAACGTCTTCACGAGTTTGGTGGTGATATCACCAAATTTAAAGTAGTGAAAGTACGCCCTTCTATCCTTGACCAAATCGGTATTGCCAAAACTGAACCAGGCGATGAAAACAACCAAGATATCTCATCATTGGTTGGTAAAGTCGATATTCGTAAGCTTGAACACTATTCGCAAGACGATCCAGACGCTTACAGCTACTCCGGTGCGCTGTGTAAAGCAAACCAAGGTTTAATGGAATTCGTTGAGATGTTCAAAGCACCAATCAAAGTGCTTCACCCGCTGTTAACAGCAACGCAAGAAGGCAACTTCAACGGTACAGAAGGCCTTTCTGCGATTCCATTCGACGGTATGATTCTGGCTCACTCAAACGAATCTGAGTGGCAGACCTTCCGTAACAACAAGAACAATGAAGCGTTCTTGGACCGTGTTTATATTGTGAAAGTACCTTACTGTCTACGTGTTTCAGAAGAAGTCAAAATCTACCAAAAACTTCTTGAAAACAGTGAGTTGTCTCAAGCCCCTTGTTCACCAAGCACGCTCGAGACTCTGGCACAATTCAGTATTCTTTCTCGACTTAAAGAGCCTGAAAACTCGTCCATCTTCTCTAAGATGCGCGTATACGACGGTGAAACGCTGAAAGATACGGATCCAAAGGCAAAAAGCTATCAAGAGTATCGTGATTATGCTGGTGTCGATGAAGGCATGAACGGTCTCTCAACACGTTTTGCCTTTAAGATTTTGTCACGCGTATTTAACTTCGACCAAACCGAAGTGGCAGCCAACCCTGTACATCTATTCTATGTGATTGAACAACAGGTTGAGCGCGAACAGTTCCCTGCTGAAACAGCAGAGAAATATCTCGAGTTCTTGAAAGGCTACCTAGTACCTCGATACGTTGAATTTATCGGTAAAGAGATTCAGACCGCTTATCTTGAGTCTTACTCTGAATACGGCCAAAACATCTTCGACCGATATGTCACCTATGCAGACTTCTGGATTCAAGACCAAGAGTACCGAGATCCAGAAACTGGTCAGCTATTTGATCGCTCTTCACTGAATGCTGAGCTAGAGAAGATCGAAAAAACAGCTGGTATTTCTAACCCGAAAGATTTCCGAAACGAAATCGTTAACTTTGTGCTTCGTGCGAAAGCGAATAACAATGGTCAAAACCCGGTTTGGACCAGCTACGAAAAACTGCGCACAGTAATCGAGAAGAAAATGTTCTCCAATACCGAAGAGCTACTTCCGGTTATCTCATTTAATGCGAAAACCTCTTCTGAAGATCAGAAGAAGCACGACGACTTTGTCGCTCGCATGATGGAAAAAGGCTATACCGAGAAACAGGTTCGCCTACTTTCTGAGTGGTACCTACGAGTACGTAAGTCATCCTAACCCAGTATTGAGTTAGGTCGCTTGTGAAACATGAAGAGGGCTATTTCATGGCGCAATTTATAGACCGAAGGCTCAATGGCAAGAACAAGAGCGCTGTTAATCGACAGCGCTTCTTGAAGCGCCACAAAGAGCAAATAAAAGAGTCGGTAGCAGACGCAGTGAATCGACGCTCGATTACGAATACGGAAACGGGCGAAGACGTCTCTATCCCTCACAAAGACATCAATGAGCCTATATTTCATCAAGGCAAAGGTGGTGTTCGCGAACGAGTTCATCCCGGTAACGATCAATTCATTACTGGTGATAAAATTGAGCGTCCCAAAGGTGGCGGTCAAGGTAGCGGCTCTGGAGAAGGAAACGCCAGTCCAGATGGAGAAGGCCAAGACGAATTTGTATTCCAAATATCAAAAGATGAGTACCTCGATATTTTGTTTGAAGATCTCGAGCTGCCTAATCTAGAAAAAAACCAAATTGCCAAAATCACTGAATGGAAAACACACCGTGCAGGCTTTCAAACTGCCGGTATCCCTTCCAATATCGCCGTAGTTCGTTCTCTGCAACAATCTCTTGCGCGCCGTACTGCAATGACTGCTGGTAAGAAACGACTTCTTAAAGAGTTAGAAGACGAACTTGCTCGCATCAAAAATATTGAACCTGCTCAGCAGTTTGAAGAGAACCGCTTGAAGGCTGAAATTGAAGAACTGCGCAAGAAAATCGAAAGCGTGCCGTTCATCGATACCTTCGACTTACGCTTCAAGAACTATGAGAAACGCCCGGTACCATCGAGCCAAGCGGTAATGTTCTGTCTAATGGACGTATCCGGTTCGATGGACCAGGCAACGAAAGACATCGCAAAACGCTTCTATGTTCTTTTGTACTTGTTCTTAACTCGTACCTACGAGAATGTCGAAGTCGTCTTTATCCGCCACCATACCCAAGCGAAGGAAGTGGACGAGCACGAATTTTTCTACTCACAAGAAACCGGGGGTACCATTGTATCTAGCGCGCTCAAGTTAATGGATGAAATAGTAAAAGAGCGATACCCGATTGGTCAGTGGAACATATATGCAGCTCAAGCATCCGACGGTGACAACTGGGCAGATGATTCGCCAAGATGCCGGGATCTGTTAGTGAACAAATTACTTCCAAACTGTCAGTATTACTCTTACATAGAGATCACGCGGCGATCGCACCAAACTCTATGGCATGAGTACGAAAAACTCACTGAAGAGTTTCCTAATTTCGCAATGAAAAACATTCGCTCTGTGGAGGATATTTTCCCAGTCTTTCGTGAACTATTCCAAAAAGAAACGGCGTAAGGAGGCTAGCGATGAATACCGCAACGAGAAACCTCTCAGGAGAGGCGCCTAAGAAGCGTAACAGTAAAGTGTTGCCAGATGGACCAGATTGGACATTTGAGCTGTTAGAGCGATACCACAAAGAAATTAAGCGTGTCGCGGAGCATTATCGCCTAGACACTTACCCTAACCAAATAGAAGTGATTACTTCAGAACAGATGATGGATGCCTACTCAAGTATCGGCATGCCAATCAATTACAACCACTGGTCATTTGGTAAAAAATTCATTCAAACAGAGCAGAACTATAAACATGGTCAAATGGGGTTAGCCTACGAGATTGTGATTAACTCCGACCCTTGTATTGCTTATTTGATGGAAGAAAATACGGTAACAATGCAAGCACTCGTGATAGCGCACGCGTGTTACGGCCATAACTCTTTTTTCAAAGGTAACTACCTATTCCAAACGTGGACTGACGCCAGTTCTATTATCGACTATCTGCTGTTCGCCAAAAAGTACTTAGCCGAATGTGAAGAACGATATGGCGTAAAAGAAGTGGAAAAGCTGCTCGACTCTTGTCACGCGTTAATGAACTTTGGTGTAGACCGCTACAAGCGTCCAGAGAAAATCTCAATTACAGAGGAAAAAGCAAGACAAGAAGAACGCGAAGCATACCTACAATCTCAAGTTAATGAGCTTTGGCGCACCGTACCGACAGCCAAGACGAAAGAGGAAGACATCAAAGAGCGATTCCCAAGCGAGCCTCAGGAAAACTTGCTCTACTTCTTCGAAAAACATGCGCCGTTGCTAGAGCCGTGGCAACGTGAAGTTGTTCGGATCGTCCGTAAGATCAGTCAGTATTTTTATCCGCAAAAACAAACGCAAGTTATGAATGAGGGCTGGGCAACGTTCTGGCACTACACCATACTCAACCATCTTTATGATGAGGGCTTGGTGTCTGAAAAATTCATTCTAGAGTTCTTACATAGCCACACCAGTGTCGTGGCTCAGCCACCTTATAACAGCCCTTACTTTAATGGCATTAACCCCTACGCGTTAGGCTTTGCCATGTTCCGAGATATTAAGCGTATCTGTGAAGAACCAACTGATGAGGACAAAGAGTGGTTTCCAGACCTAGCAGGAACCGACTGGTTAGATGCAGTGCATTTCGCGATGCATAATTTCAAAGATGAAAGCTTTATTAGCCAATACCTTTCTCCGAAATTAATGCGTGATTTCAAGTTGTTTGCGATCAACGATGATGATCATAAGAACTTTATTGAAGTCGCTGCGATACACGATGAGATGGGTTATAAACGCATTAGAGAAACCCTAGCCGCTCAGTATAACTTATCTAATCTTGAGCCAAACATTCAGGTGTTTAATGTCGATGTCCGTGGTGATCGCTCGCTTACGTTGCAGTACGTTCCTCACAACCGCATCCCACTTGATGATAGTTACGAAGAAGTTCTAAAGCACGTGTATCGATTATGGGGCTTTGATGTCATTCTCCAAGAAGTGAAAGACACCGGTCACCGAGAAGTCTTAGCGACCTGCCCTAAACGGAACCAATACGACACTAACATTTAACTAATACCTCGATACAAGTAAAACAAAAAGGCTCCTAATTCAGGAGCCTTGTTTATTCTTAAATCTATCTGAGCATTTGTTACGCTTGCTTTGCAACAATCGCGCGCACGGCTTCTAGATCTTCGGGCGTATCAACGCCTGCTGCTGGTGCTTCTTTCGCTACCGCCACATGAATTTTTTCACCGTACCAAAGCACTCGCAGTTGCTCAAGACACTCAATCTGCTCTAATGCACTTGGTGCCCAGTTGACATACGTATTAATGAAACCAGCTCGATAAGCATAAATACCAATATGACGCATTAATGGGTTGGCAATGGTTTTGTCTTGTTTAGCAAAGTTATCGCGATCCCAAGGGATGGTTGCTCGACTAAAGTACATCGCATAACCTTGCTCATCTGCGACAACTTTAACAGCGTTCGGGTTGAACACTTCCTCTTCCGAGTCTATTTCTACAGCTAACGTCGCCATCGGGGCTTCACACCCTGATAAGTTATCAGCAACCTGACGAATGATGGACGGCGGAATCAAAGGCTCATCCCCTTGCACATTAACAATAATGTGGTCTGACGGAATAGCCATTTTTTCAACAACTTCGGCAAGACGCTCCGTACCTGATTCGTGGTGGGGAGAGGTCATACAAACTTTACCACCAAATGACGAAACCGCTTTCGCAACACGCTCGTCATCAGTTGCAACGATGACATCTTCCGCACCCGCTTGTAGCGCTTGTTCATAAACCCACTGAACCATAGGCTTACCACCAATATCCGCTAGCGGTTTACCAGGCAAACGGCTCGATGCGTAGCGCGAAGGGATGACAACCGTAAAAGACATTAGCGTCCCTCATCCATGCTCATAGTGCGAGCTTCAGGCTCTAGCAGAACTGGAATACCCTCTTTGATCGGGTAAGCAAGGCGATCCAATTTGCAGATCAACTCTTGATTATCTTTATCGTACGTCAGCTTACCTTTGCAAACAGGGCAAGCTACAATCTCAAGTAGACGGTGATCCATAAGCCGCTTTAACCTCTTTTATTCTATTTAAAATTTGCTCTGCATCGTTTGACTCAAACTGGGCAGATACAGGCAGATACCACCAATTATCTTGCGCATAATGGCTGCACTTGACGGCATCTTTCTCGGTCATAATCACATTGGTCCCTTGTTGAGCCAATGCTTCTAATTCTTGTTGATCAAAGTCTTGATGGTCAGCAAAACCTTTTGTGACTTTAACATCTGCGTTCATCGAGTTTAGTGTATGAAAAAAACGCGGAGGATGCCCAATGCCCGCAAATGCGACGAGATCTTTCAACTCCGAGACATCCACATGTTGCTTAGTCTTAAGATTAATAGCTTTAGAGGGTGCTAAAGCCATTGCGATTTCGCCCGTATGCGCTTGACCGCCATTGGTGATGATAAAGTCGACTTCTTTAAGTCGCTCAATACCTTCACGTAAAGGACCTAATGGAATCAGGCTTTCATTCCCAAACCGGCGATTCCCATCCACAATCACTAACTCAATATCACGGCCTAACGCATAATGTTGTAATCCATCATCCGTAATTATGATATCCACATCCAAATCTAGCAGTGCTTTCACTGCATTTGAACGCACAGGATCTACCGCAACAGGTGCTCCTGTACGGCGATGAATCAACTTAGGTTCATCGCCACAATGCTTCGCTGGAGTATCTTCTTGTAGCACTAACGGATAGGCAGGAGCCTTTGCCCCATAACCACGAGAAACAACCCCCGGCTTAAAGCCCATTTGCTGTAGTTGCTCAACAAGCCACACAACAACTGGTGTTTTACCATTGCCACCAGCAGTGATATTGCCAACCACAACAACAGGTATAGGCGCATTATAAGCTTGCTTGCGGCCAGTTTGGTATTGCTTTCGCTTTGACTTGCTTATCGCTCCAAATAATAAACTCAGTGGCCACAAAAGCGGCCACAAGAGATATTTTATTGGATGGCTTTCAAACCAGATTTTTTCAATCACCGCGCTTATTCACCAAACTGAATACGGTGCAATTGTGCATACGCACCATTTTTCTCAATAAGCTCAGCGTGGTTGCCACGTTCAATGATGGCACCATCATCAACCACAAGAATTTCATCGGCTTTCTCGATTGTGGATAAGCGGTGCGCTATTACAAGTACCGTTTTGTCTTTTTGCAGCTCATCAAGTGCAGCTTGAATAGCTCGCTCGGATTCGGTATCCAAAGCCGAAGTTGCCTCATCAAGAATCAGCACTGGAGCATCACGCAATAGAGCTCGCGCAATCGCAACACGTTGGCGTTGACCACCAGACAAGCTAGCACCATTTTCACCAATCATGGTATCAAGTCCATCATCCATTTTGCCGATGAACTCCATCGCATGCGCGAGTGTTGCCGCTTTCTCGATATCACTACGCTCGTATTGGCCATCCGTTGCGTACGCAATATTGTTTGCTATCGTGTCATTAAACAAATGAACATTTTGCGATACTAGTGCAAATTGCTGGCGTAAATTCTTTAGCTCGTAATCACGAATATCATGCCCATCTAATGTGATAGATCCACTGTCAACATCATAGAAGCGGTTGAACAAGTTCGCGATGGTACTTTTACCTGAGCCAGAACGGCCAACTAGCGCCACCGTTTTTCCTCTTGGAATATCGAAGCTGACATTTTCCAATGCTGGTTTTTCTGCACCAGTGTAAGTAAAGCTTACGTTTTTAACTGAAACATCGCCATTTGCGCGTTCAACTGTCAACTTACCTTCGTTTTTCTCAGGCTCGAGGTCAATTAACGCGAAGAGCGTTTGGCTCGCGGCCATACCACGTTGGAACTGAGAAGTAACGTTAGTCAGCGCTTTAAGTGGGCGCATCAGCCCAAACATTGCAGAGAAGACAACAGTAAATGTACCAGGAGTCAGTTGCTCTTTAATCGAATCAATACTTGCCAAATAAAGAACGGCAACAATTGCAAGTGATGCAATCATTTGTATGATAGGGTTAGCCGCCGCTTGAGCCGTCACCAACTTCATGCTTTGTTGACGCATTTGGTTGCTGACTTTTTCAAATCGTTTACGTTCGATGTCTTGGCCGCCATAGCTCAACACAACTTTATGGCCTTTCAGCATCTGCTCTGCTGATGCAGTTACGTTACCCATCATGGTCTGCATATTTTTGGATATTTTTCTAAAACGTTTAGAAACAACACCAATACCCCATGCCACAACAGGAGCAACAGCAAACAGCACTAGCGACAATTGCCAGCTGTTGTAAAACATCAAGACTAACAGACCAATGATACTTGCGCCTTCACGCACAATGCTCACCAACGCTTGGCTAGTTGCCGCTGATACTTGCTCTGAGTCGTAGGTTATACGCGACAATAAGTTGCCCGTCTTTTCCTTATCAAAGTATGACACTGGCATATGCATAAAGTGATTGAACACCATGCGACGGACTTGCATAACTACGTTGCCAGATACCCAGCTCAAACAGTAGGTGGAGACAAATCCACTTATGCCACGGATGAACATCATGGCAAAAATAATCAATGGAAGCGTGCGTAAAAAATCAGATTCAGCGTTCCCAAAACCTTCATCGAGTAGTGGTTTTAGCAGGGAAATCATATAGGTATCTGATATGGCATTAATAACTAATGCAATGACTGCAACGACAAGACCTGACTTATAAAGGCGAATAAATTGCCATAGACGCTTAAACGTCTGCCAAGTCGTTTCATCAGTATTTATCGACATAGAAGTGCTTTATTTTCTTACATTAAGACTCTCATTCTACTCCCTTACGCAGCATCTGCCTATACCAAGGCTCAAATGTATCGCTACGTTTGGTTTCTGAGTGCCAATTATCACGGTGAATAAAGAAGCTTACCTGACCACCCTCACCAGTATCAAGCCAAGTAATGCCAAGCTTTCGGTATGAAGCAACGACATTTTCCGCTGGCATTCCCCATCGATTGTTTTTTGCTAAAGAAGCAACCGCCACACTCGGGCTCACCGACTCGATAAATCGAGGATTCGATGAACTTTTACTCCCGTGGTGAGGGACTAGCATCACATCGCTTTGTAACTTTCCGGGTTCTCTAAGCAAAATCCACTCGCTAATGGCCTCAATATCACCAGTAAAAAGCATACTAAAGTTAGAAATAGGGTCAGTAAGTCGTAATACACAGGAGTGCGGATTATACGCACGTTGAACAAGTGCAGGAGGCCAGAGCACTTCCATGTTTAATCCTTGCCATTTCCATTGGTCGCCTCTAGTGCAAGGCTCATATTCGATAAAGAATTGACTACTAAGTTTACGTTGTGGAGAAAAAGCATCTTCAATGAAAAAGCGGCCGCCTGCGTGATCATTATCGGAATGGCTTAGAATCAGTGTATCTATGCTTTCATAACCTCGTTGATGCAAAACCGGAGTGACGACCTGCTCTGCGATACTGCCGCTTTGCCATGCTTTACCAGTGTCATACAGCAACACCTTGTCGTCTTTTTCTACAACCACTGCAAGGCCATGACCTACATCTAATACATCGATACGCCAATGCGGTTCATACTCCGATGCAAGCTTGATACTAATAACGATGCCGAGTAACAAATACCACGCGTACTGAGACATGAACCGTTGAAATATTAAGCAAACCACTATCGCCATAACCAGCATTGTCATTTCCATGCTAATAGGTTGCCAAGAACCTATTGCGTACTGTATTGACGTGCTCAATGGCTGTAATGACCAGTCCACCAAATGCCACAGAGGCTTCGCTATCATTTCAAGAAACAAAGATGAGAACAGGGCTAGAAACATCAAAGGTACAACGATAAATCCGAACCAAGGAATAAATACCAAGTTGTAGGCTATTGAGGACAAACTAAAACCGGAAAAGAAATGGCCACTAACAGGTACGATTAAAGCGCCCAACATCAATTGAGTAAGCAATACCGCTTTTAATTTCGTTTTCCAATCTCCCCTTTGATGTTGAATCAAATTAATTGCGAACAATACCGCACAAACGGAGAGGTATGATAACCAAAAGCTCATACTGTAGGATGCAAAAGGTTGGACAAGCAGTTGTAGAGATACTGCAAGCAAAAGAACTCGCCAAGAAGTCCAGTGCACCAGAGTATACTTCAGGAGAACGTAAACAACGCATACCGACACTGCTCGCGTAGTAGGTAGAGAGAAATCCGCTAACCAAGCGTAGGCAACAGCGAAAATCAGCCCATATAAGCTAGGCAACAACTGGTATTGGGGTAATAGATAACGAACGGTACCGCCCACGACTAGCCCAAAAGTAAACGCCATACCAATATGTAAACCAGAAATGGAGACCAAATGCAGTAAACCACTGTCCCTGAGCGCTTGCCAATCTTCCTTAGACAACCAAGAACGGTCAGCAAAAACTAACGCACTTATTAACGAGAAATGATGAAGGGAAGACACATCATCAGCGACATCGGCAATAATGGATTGACGCAGAGGTACATTAGAACGAACAATCCACTTAGCGTCTTTGTTAACAACCGCTCGGGCGATAATATTTTTACCCATCGCGTGCTTTTCAGCATCAAAGCCAGCTTCGTTGCGTAGACCTGTAATCGGCTTTAACGAGATGGATGTCGTAAACTCACTGTTAACATCGAGTGGAAAAGGCGTAATAAGACGGATTTTAGGTTTAAGAAAAGGTAACAGAGTTTGAGAATTTACCGCTTCTATAGCGACAATACCTTCATAACCGTGACTTATTTGCGTAAAAGGGCTGTCAACTTTACCAATTATGGTAATATTCTCCCCTGCTTGAAAAAGGGCTTGTCTCTGAGACTCCAATACATTGCCGTGGACGATGACAACCATAAAGCCCGCAATTGCGCCTATGCTAATTAAGCCACGACGTAATTTGATTATTGAGCCAGTGGTTATTATTCCCAGCAGCAACCAACGCCAATCTGGTATTGTCGGCCACCAAGCCGACGAGATTACGCTCGCTACAAATAACGCCAAGGTCCAACTTTTTTCTGAGAGAGTCATGCTGTCCTATGCCTAGAAAGCTGATAAAACGCTTCATGCCAGATCATGAATTGATCAAACGCCAAAAAGCATTGAAGGTCTTCGGCAATGTGTTGTACAACCCAAACTTGTGGTGCTTAAACCGCCGCTCGGCATCAGGGGCTTTTGCTGTCGGGTTATTTATGGCTTTTGTTCCGCTGCCGAGCCAAATGATCATGGCCGCTGGTTTGGCCATTATGTTGGGTGTCAATCTGCCCCTCTCCGTCGCTTTGGTATGGATCAGCAATCCTATCACTATGCCTGTGCTATTTTACTTTGCGTACAAGCTAGGTGCTCTAGTGATGCGTCTTCCCCCGCAACCTTTTCACTTTGAACTATCGTGGGAATTCATCATGCAGCAAATGAGCACCATTGGACCTCCATTTCTATTGGGCTGCGCAATTTGTGGGGTTGTATCCGCGATTATTGGCTACTTCGGAATTCGAGGGCTTTGGCGCTACTCCGTGGTACGGAGCTGGCAAAAACGCAAAATAAGATAAGACCTTACTGCGTAAAAATCAGCATTTGAGCTATCAGTTGAGGGGCATCTAACAGTTAGAATGAAACGCGATGTTACTCAAGTCGGATAAATACAAAAAAAGGACCGAATTCGGTCCTTTTTGTTTTTCGCATATTGTAAAACAATCAGCTATTTAGAACTCAGTACAGCCGCCGGATTCAACCTTGCGGCACGAGAAGCGGGATACCACGTCGCAAGTAAACTAAGCACTATCGCCGTCACTGACACCAATGCCACATCTGGCCAGTGTAGTTGTGATGGTAAGAAGTCGACGAAGTAAATATCGCCCGATAAAAACTGATGACCAATTAAGCTCTCTAACCCTTTAATTAACGGGGTCAGATTTAACGCCACTAAGACACCGATAACACTGCCGACGAGACTGCCAAATACACCAGAGAATACACCTTGCCAAACAAAGATCCGTTTGATTAGGCTATCTTTTGCTCCCATTGTTCGCAAAATTGCAATTTCCGCCGCTCGGTCTTTCACTGCCATCATCAACGTAGACACAATATTAAAACATGCCACGCCAATCACCAGTACCATCACCAAGTACATAATGGTGCGCACGAGCTGAATATCGCGATACAAAAAACCAAACTTTTGCTGCCAGCTTTTCAAATACACATAAACATCAACCATGCTACCAACCTCGCGAACAATAGAAGGCGCATTGAGAACATCGTCCGTTTTTAGTGAAATGCCAGTGACCCCTTCCCCTAATCTCGCATATTGCTGAGCATCCGCTAATGGTACTAACGCTAGAGAGTGGTCTATTTGGCCATTCAACGTTAAGAACCCTGACACCTTCACGCGCACACGCTTAGGAGCCTGCACTTTATTTGCGCCGCCTGTTTGCGGAATCATCAACGTAACGTAATCCCCCACGGCGACATTTAGCTCGTTTGCTACACCTCGGCCTAAGATCACTTGCTGCTGACCGGCATAAAAGTTTTGCCAAGCTGCTTGGTCAATAAAATTCGATAAGCTCGACACCGCTTGCTCGAAAGTAGGCTCTACGCCACGAACTTCTATCGCTTTTAGCTTACTGCCTTTTTCTGCCAAGCCCGTAAAACGAACATACGGTGCTGCCGCAACAACATGTTCATGTTTTAGAGCTTGATTCATCGTTTTGGTGTAGTCATGAAGTGGTCCATTAACACCTTCTAACTCGCCGTGTGGGATCACAGACAACACACGCGATTGCAGCTCGCGCTCAAAGCCATTCATTGCAGACAAACCGATAATGATCACAGCAACGCCAACCGCAATACCAATGGTTGAAGAAAGCGATATGAAAGACACCATCTTGTTGCGCTTTTTCGCTCGACTGAAGCGACCACCAATCATCAAAGCTAAAGAGGTAAACAAAACTAGCCCTCCGCAGATGCTGTATCAGTCACAAAACGATCTACGAGCAAACCATCTTGCATGTGCATTTGACGATCCATTTTTGCTGCCAGCTCTTTGTCATGCGTGACAACCAAAAATGCAATGTTTGACTCTTTATTGAGCTCGCGCATCAAATCATAGATAGACAGTGCCGTATTGTGATCTAAGTTCCCCGTAGGTTCATCAGCCAAGACCAGATCAGGTTTATTCACCAATGCACGCGCAATCGCAACACGCTGACGCTCACCGCCCGATAACTCGGAGGGTCTATGTTGCATCCGATGACTCAAACCAACTTTATCTAACAGCGCTTTAGCCGCCTGTTTTGCATCCGCTACTTTAGCACCGCCAATCATCAGTGGCATCGCCACATTTTCAAGCGCAGTAAAGTCAGCCAACAAGTGATGAAACTGGTATACAAAACCAAGGTGCTTGTTGCGTAATGCAGCCTGTTTGTTCGAGCTCAAAGCTGATAGGTTTTGCCCTAGAAAATCAACTTCACCATGAGTTGCGTCATCTAACGCACCTAAAATATGCAATAAGGTACTTTTTCCCGAACCAGAAGAGCCAACAATAGAAACCAACTCCCCTTTGTCGATATCGAAACTTACGCCTTTCAACACTTCCGTATCTAACGAACCCTCTCGGTAGACTTTACGAATATCACGACATTCTAATAGCTTATTCATAGCGAAGTGCCTCAGCAGGTTTAACAGAAGATGCTCGATAAGAAGGATAAAGCGTAGCAGCAAGGCTAAGAGCAATCGCCAATACCACCACTAAAAGAATTTGCAGTGAATCAATCAAGATGGGTAGATGACCACCAAAGCTGAATAGCGCCACACCAGCAGATTCAAGAATCGCATTTAGATTAAGTGACAAGATCACGCCCGCAGCGCCACCAACAATCGCGCCAATTACACCACTGCTTGCACCTTGCACCATGAAAATGGTCATCACTTGAGATTGAGTCATGCCTTGAGTTTTCAATATTGCGACTTCTGATTGCTTCTCCATTACCACCATGATTAAAGCGGAGATAATATTGAATGCAGCGACACCCACAATTAGACCTAGCATAAGTCCCATCATGTTCTTTTCCATTTTCACCGCTTGGAAAAGCTCACCACGCTGTTCGCGCCAATCACTCCATTCCCATCCATCAGGCATGGGTTGGTCAGCAAAATCCGTCACCATAAATGGGTCAGAGAAAAAGACACGCCAACCAGAAACCGTGTCTTTAGGGAAACGCATCAGCTTAGATGCATCCGTCATGTTCACAATCATTAATTGACCATCAACGTCCGATCCCGTATTGAAAATGCCTGAGACAGTAAAGTTTCGCTGGCTAGGAATACGGCCAAGTGGGGTAAACTGCGTTGCGTTGGTCACCATCAAGCGCACTTTATCCCCGATTGAGACCTTTAGTGAACGCGCCAAACTGTGACCCAAAAATACATTGTAGTCACCTGCTTGAAGTGACGATAATCGTCCGGCAATCAAATGGTTGCTAATCGGATCGCCTTTCTTAGGTTCAATACCGATGAGGTAACCAGCCGTCAGCTGTGCAGAACTCTGAATAACAGCCTCTCCTCTAACGATAGGCTCCGGCTGAGATTCACTCGACATCGCTTGAACAAATGGAGGGGCAGACTCGGTCATAGGCGTTTTTCCATCGTGTTGCGAAACAACGGCATGAGGTAGCACACCTAAAATGCGTTCTTTTAACTGCGATTCAAACCCGTTCATCACAGAAAGAACCGTCACCAACGCCATTACACCGATCGTAATACCCGCCGTCGACATATAAGAAACAAATCGGCTGAACCTATCTCCAGAGCGTCCCCGAAGATACCTTAAGCCAATAAACAATGAGATAGGATGATACATATAAGACAAACCAACTGGTTGTTTTGATATAAAGCTTTAGCGGATTATCTTACCTTACTCTTCTCATTAAGAAGACAAGAGAATCGCTAAATTTGTCAACGACATGCAATAAGTCTGTATTTAGGGCAAAAAGTTCAAGGACAAATCAGCTAAACTTGATAACTTCATTCAGTTAGCGATAATCAGTGCCCTATTTCTCTTTGTTTGTTGAGTGAACAGAGAGCGCTCACTGGCAAAAGGATCGACTATATGACAGAGCAAGAATACTTTACCGTCCATCATAACCTCACCATCAACGTCGAAACGTTGAGTGCGGACTTTGCTTTGCCAGATGAAGAAACATTTGCCTCCGAAATTCCAGCACCATTTATTGTCGCCAGTGAATTTAGTCACTTAGATATGTTGGCAGACAACGCGCGTCTAGAGCTGAAAAACAAAGAGTTAAAGCATGTGATCAACTTGCTTGATACGCAAAACGCGAAACTTAACCTCTTGTTGAGCTTTATGCTTTCACAACAAGATGACGCCTCCATTCGATATCAAACGACGCAGTTTGGTGCTAGTCAACTCAGTTTCCGCTCAGATACAGCGTTAACTACTCAACAACTCGTTCGTGTTAAACTGTTCCTCGATCACCCTGCTGCGGCGATTTACTGTTACGCTCAAGTAGAAGAATGTGATGCTTCAGAGCAAGATTTCATTATCACGCTTAGATACAAGATGCTCCGAGAATCTGATCAAGATTTACTGATAAAGGCGGCACTGTATCAACAACAAAAACTTTTACGTCAGCGCTCGATGGAGCGAGATAAAAAATAATTCCTATGACAAAAGCAACGATTCTTTCCGTCACCAACCCTTCAGAGCGTGGCGACAAAAAACAGCTAGGTAATTTGCCGGGCGCAGCTCTACCTCTAGCCATTGCAGAGCTGGCCAAGCAGCATTCGAGTCACTCGCTACTCGTTGTGCCTGACCCGCAAATCGCTTTAAAGCTTCAGGCAGAGATTGAGCAATTCACCGACCAAACGGTAAGCCTGTTCCCCGACTGGGAAACGCTGCCTTACGATAACTTTTCTCCGCATCAAGAAATCATCTCTGAACGTATCGCACGCCTATACCAACTGCCAAGTCAACGTGATGGCATAACCATCGTCCCGGTCAGTACAGTATTGCAACGCCAATCGCCACGTGATTTTCTGTTGCAACACACTTTAATGGTGAAAACTGGTGATCGGCTCTCGCTAGAGAAGTTACGTGTACAACTTGAAAATTCAGGCTACCGCCATGTAGATCAAGTATTTGGGCCAGGTGAATATGCAAGTCGTGGGTCTATTCTGGATCTCTTTCCTATGGGCAGCAATGACCCGTACCGCATCGACTTCTTTGATGATGAAATAGATACCATTCGCACGTTTGATCCAGAGAACCAACGCTCTATCGACGATATTCAGCAAATCCAATTGCTGCCTGCACATGAGTTCCCAACCACTAAAGAAGCGATTGAAGATTTCCGTACACGTTGGCGCACCCAGTTCGACGCACGCCGCGAGCCTGAATCAATCTACATGCAAGTGACCAAAGGCACGTGGCCCGCTGGTATTGAGTATTGGCAGCCGCTGTTTTTTGACCATACCGAGACTTTATTTGAATATTTGCCAGAAGACTCTCAAGTCATCACATATGGTGATATCGAATCTGCGGTCGATACTTTCTTAACCGATGTCGAATATCGATACGACCAGAAAAAAGTTGATCCGCTGCGTCCTCTTTTGACTCCTGAACAGCTTTGGTTGAAAAAAGACGAACTTTTCAGTCAACTAAAACAGCTCCCTATCGCTCAATTGAGCCTAGATAAAGTGGTTAAGCGTGCCGGTCGGCAAAACCTACCAGTACAATCGTTAGCCGAGCTTGGCGTTCAACAACAAAATAAAGAGCCGCTCTCGCGCCTTCGTCAGTTTAGTGAGCAATTCAGCGGCAA
Organism: Vibrio sp. Vb0667; assembly: GCF_033391095.1. Lineage (NCBI taxonomy): Bacteria > Pseudomonadati > Pseudomonadota > Gammaproteobacteria > Vibrionales > Vibrionaceae > Vibrio > Vibrio sp. Vb0667. The sequence continues at coordinate 148,028 of NZ_JAWPOL010000005.1, forward strand.
AATCGTTTTCTCGGTAGAGTCAGAAGGTCGTCGTGAAGCACTAACGGAGCTGTTGCAAGGCATCAAAGTTCGGCCAGTCGTACATGGCTCACTTTACCAAGCTCTAGACTCGGGTGATCGATTCAGCTTGATCTTAGGCGCAGCAGAGCATGGTTTCATTCACGAAGAGCTGAACTTCGCTCTGATCTGTGAAAGTGATCTACTCGGTGACCGTGTTATCCAGCGACGCCGCAAAGATAAAAAAGCCGTCAACAGTGACACCGTTATTCGCCATCTTGCGGAACTAAAACCCGGTCAACCTGTGGTTCATATTGATCACGGTATTGGCCGCTACATCGGTTTACAAACACTTGAAGCTGGTGGCATGAAAACGGAATACGTCACCCTTGAGTATCAAAACGATGCCAAGCTCTACGTGCCAGTTTCATCACTGAATCTTATCAGCCGTTATTCTGGCGGCGCTGAAGAGAGTGCGCCACTGCATAAATTAGGTGGTGAAGCGTGGGCAAAAGCACGTCGTAAAGCGGCAGAAAAAGTGCGTGATGTCGCGGCAGAATTGCTGGATGTGTATGCTAAACGAGAATTAAAACCTGGCTTCAAATTTGAGCTAGATCGTGGGCAATACGCAACATTTAAAGCAACATTCCCGTTTGAAGAAACAGATGACCAAGCGATGGCCATCAATGCCGTATTGTCAGACATGTGCCAGGCAAAAGCGATGGATCGCTTAGTGTGTGGTGACGTGGGCTTTGGTAAAACGGAAGTCGCTATGCGCGCAGCATTTATCGCAACGGATAACAGTAAACAGGTCGCTGTACTCGTACCAACAACCTTGCTTGCTCAGCAGCATTTCGAAAACTTCCGTGACCGTTTTGCCAACTTACCAATCCGAGTTGAAGTACTGTCTCGTTTTAAATCTGCCAAAGAACAAAAAGTCATTTTGCAAGACGTTGCCGATGGTAAAGTCGATATTGTCGTTGGTACGCATAAGCTGCTTTCGAGCGACATTAAATTCAAAGATTTAGGTTTGTTGATCGTTGATGAGGAACACCGCTTTGGGGTTCGTCAAAAAGAAAAAGTCAAAGCAATGCGTGCGGATGTGGACATTCTTACCCTCACCGCAACACCAATTCCACGCACACTGAATATGGCAATGAGTGGCATGCGAGACCTGTCGATCATCGCGACACCTCCTGCACGCCGTTTAGCCATTAAAACCTTTGTTCGACAAAAAGAAGAGCCAGTGGTCCGTGAAGCGGTACTGCGTGAAATTATGCGTGGTGGTCAGGTTTACTTCCTGCACAATCAGGTTGAAACCATTGAAAAAACGGCAGAAGACTTACAGAAGCTCATCCCAGAGGCACGCATTACCGTGGCTCATGGTCAAATGCGCGAGCGCGAACTTGAGCGAATCATGAATGACTTCTACCATCAGCGCTTTAATGTGTTGGTGTGTACAACCATCATCGAAACCGGTATCGACGTACCAACGGCAAATACCATAATCATGGATCGTGCGGACAATCTTGGCTTGGCGCAGTTGCATCAATTACGTGGTCGTGTTGGACGTTCGCACCATCAGGCCTATGCTTACTTATTAACGCCACATCCAAAAGCCATGACCAAAGATGCCATCAAGCGTCTTGATGCGATTGCTTCACTGGAAGACTTAGGTGCTGGCTTTACGTTAGCAACCCACGATTTAGAAATCCGTGGTGCTGGTGAGCTGCTTGGTGATGAGCAAAGTGGGCAAATTCAATCCGTTGGTTTTACACTTTATATGGAAATGCTGGAACAAGCAGTGCAAGCATTAAAAGAAGGCAAGGAGCCATCTTTGGATGAGCTGCTTCGTGAGCAAACTGAAGTGGAAATGCGAATCCCAGCGCTCTTACCAGATGATTACATTCCAGATGTAAACACACGACTGTCGATGTACAAACGCATTGCGAGTGTCACAAGCAGTGATGAACTATCAGAGCTAAAAGTGGAACTGATTGATCGCTTTGGTCTGCTTCCAGACGCAACAAAGAACTTACTTGCCGTCTCAGAATTGAAAATTTCGGCTGGTAGTTTAAAAGCGAAAAAGATAGAAGCCCATGATAAAGGTGGATTTATCGAGTTTTACCCTGATGCTGACATAAATCCAGCGTATTTAGTTAAACTGCTGCAATCACAGCCGCAAAAATTTGCAATGGAAGGTCCAACTAAGTTCAAGTTTAGCGTACCATTGGTGGACCGACGTAAACGCATTCAGTTTGTTCAAGACTTACTGAATGATTTTAAACAGAATTTATTACCAACGAGCTAATAGTCGAATGAGAATACTGATCCCGTTATTGCTTCTATGTGTCTCAATGCCCTCTTGGGCACAGCGCCAATTTGATATTGAAGTGATCATTTTCAAGCGAGCAGTCGACGCTGAAAGCACAACAGAATCTTGGCCGAATCAACTGCCAAAAATCGATATGGAAAATGTCGGTAGCCTAGAGAGTGAATCCTACCGCCGCTCTAAAGGCGTGACACTTTTGCCAAGTTCTTCTTTCCGTCTCAACGCGCAAGAAGCGGCACTAAATAATCATGCCGGCTTTAAAGTGCTTAAACACGTAGCCTGGCGTCAAGGTGACCGAGGTAAATCTAGCGCCCCAATTTTCCGCATCGTTGGCGGGCGAGATTTCTCTGATTCTTATCAAGCAGATGGCCGCCCAATCAATGGCAATCAAACATTTTCCAGCGACGGTTACAGTGAAGAGACGGTCAATGGTCCTTTATATGAACTAGATGGTCGATTCCAAATATACGTACAGCATTACCTCTTCGCCGAAACAACACTAGATCTGCGCGAACCAAGTGTTAGAGAGGTGCGTTTTGAACCAACCTCAACTGAGCAATTGGCGGATGACTTAGGTGAAGTCGATGGTAACGTCCAAGTCGGTAACTTGGCAGAAATATCGCCGACAGTAACCGAAGAGAAATTCCTGAAGAGTTATCGAATGGATCAAAAACGTCGTATGCGTAGCAGCGAGACTCATTACCTAGATAACCCGTTGATGGGTATGATCATTCAAGTTCGTCGGGTTCGATAAGCACGAGCAGTTCGACAAAGCGCAGCAAAGCTGCGCTTTGTTTTTATCTGCTATACCTCAGTTATTCCTAACCAACGCAGAGCAAGGAAAATAGCTGCGTTCAAGTATAAATAGACAGCTTTCAATTTACTTACACTCAACATGGAAGTCGTATTAGTTCATGAGTCCAGACTTTGAAATCATTGCGCCCCGCTTAGCGCTCAAGCTCATCCCTGCTGAAGAAGCACATTCACTACAACGATTACTTGCAGAATCCCCTTCGCTGCACCAATGGCTTGACTGGTGTGATAAAAACGTCACATTGAAAACCGCGCAGGACTTTCTGTTGGCAACCCGTCTTAACTGGGTCAAAACTGAGGCTTTTGGTTTCGGTATCTATGAGCGGCAAAGTAACACTTTGGTTGGAATGGCAGCGGTTAATGAGTTATATCATACGTTTAATATGGCGAGTATTGGTTACTGGGTTGCCGACCGCTATCAACGGCAAGGCTATGCCCAAGAAGCCGTTAAAGCCTTAGCAGAATTCTGCTTCGCAAAGCTAAGTTTAACTCGACTAGAGATTGTTTGTGACCCCGACAACGAAGCTAGCCAAGCCTTAATTGAGTCCGTCGGTGCACAAAAAGAAGCCATCGCCAGAAACCGGTTTATTTTTCAGGGTAAGCCTAAAGATGGCGTTGTGTTCTCACTTTTACCGACAGATCTAACATAAAAAAAAGCCACCGACTTGCGGTGGCTTCTGCATTTTTTAAGATACAACACATCCACACAGAGTGGATTTAAAACCTTAGTGCAGCTTAAGGTTTGGACGCAGCACGCGATTAATGCGGCCGACGAGCATCATCAGACCGGTTTTGAATACACCGTGCAACGCCATTAGGTGCATGCGATACAATGAGATGTAAACGACACGAGCAATACGGCCTTCTACCATCATCGACCCTTTAGTTAGGTTCCCCATCAGACTACCAACGGTTGAGAAGCGACTTAGAGACACTAATGAACCGTGATCTTTATATACATAGTCTTTCAACTCGCGCCCGTTGATCTTCGCGACGATGTTACTAAATGCCTGGCTTGCCATTTGGTGTGCAGCTTGAGCGCGTGGCGGCACGAACGAACCGTCAGACTGGGTGCATTGTGCTAAGTCACCAATAACAAAGATGTCATCATCTCGTGTTGTCTGTAGTGTGTTTTTCACTACAAGCTGATTGATACGGTTCGTTTCTAAGCCAGCGATATCTTTAATAAAGTCTGGAGCTTTGATACCCGCAGCCCAAACCATGATTTGAGCTGGGATCTTCTCACCATCTTTTGTAGTAAGGCCATCTTTTTCAGCTTTAGTCACCATAGTGGCGGTGCGCACGTTTACGCCCAACTTCACCAACTCTTGATGAGCAGCAGAAGAAATACGTGGAGGTAACGCTGGTAAAATACGCTCACCTGCTTCAATCAGATTGACGTTCAACTTGCTAGAATCAAGATCACCGAAGCCATAAGTGCGCAGCTCTTTAACAGCATTATGTAACTCAGCTGATAGTTCAACGCCAGTTGCACCAGCACCAACAATCGCAATATCGACCGTACCGTTACCGTTTTTCGCGTGCAGCTTTAGGAACTCGTTGTTCATTTCTGTACGGAAACGGTGTGCTTGCTCAGGGCTGTCTAGGAAAATACAGTTTTCACGAACGCCAGGCGTGTTGAAGTCGTTTGATGTCGAGCCAATCGCCATCACTAGAATGTCGTATTCTAGCTCACGGCTTGGCATAAGAAGCTCACCGTGTTCGTCTTTAAGCTCACTTAAGATGATCACTTTACGTTCACGGTCGATGTCTTGAAGACTACCCATTTGGAAGTCGAAGCTGTGGTTTTTTGCATGAGCTCGATAGCTCAGTGCATCTACTCCTTCGTCCAAAGAACCTGTAGCAACCTCATGCAATAATGGCTTCCACAAGTGGCTCGCTTTTCGATCGACTAGCGTAATTTGCGCACGGTTTTTGCGACCTAGAGTTCGACCAAGCTTAGTTGCCAACTCAAGACCACCTGCACCGCCGCCTACAACGATAATGCGTGTCACAATGATTTTCCTCTACAAAAATGAATATATGGGGTTCAGCTCGATGCATGACTCACAAACATTTGTGGCATCCATCCAACCGATGAATTCTTGGTTCTTAGAGGTGTCTCAATTACTTGGATTAAAAAACTGCCACTCACCTTGATTCTTTATCTATCAATGACTTGTCAGGGTTTGGCATGTTTATCTGGTACGCATACGACGCCAGAATTTTTTGGGCAAGTTTATTACTCGCTCTCAATTTTTTTTGATATTTATCAAATTATTTTAGTCCGGTTCATTATATAGAGACCAACTTTGAAGGCAACCAAAATCCGTGTAACGAGTACGGATTGACTACTTTTCGACTACTCTACAACAAGGTGTTCGTGCTACATAGGAGGGAAGTAAGAAAACGGTAAGGAGAACACAATATTCAAAGCGTTAAACCAAGAAAATGTGCCTTTCAAAGAGACAGTGGCTCGGCATACTCAAGAGAAGGAATCGCAGCAAAGCAGCCAATAAAAACGCCGCTTTACTGTCTACACTCAACATTAGTAAGTATTTTTAAATGCCTTTATCGCTTGTAAATGATGAGAGATTTTTTTGAACTTATGAGACTGAGTTTCATCCCAAATGATTTGATAGTGTTTTTCTAACTCAGCTGCCGTTTTCGAATTGTCATGCACTTCATCATCTTTTGAGAGAATCACTAAGCAGTGCGCTTGATTTTTCTCTCGGAACTGATCAACACATTTTGTTGCGATATCTTCGTACTCTTCTGGGCGATCGATTCGACCAGCCATCGTTTTTTCTGGGTGCAAGTTCGGGTTGAACATCACTTGCTTGATACCGCATAGAAAACCAATTCGCTCAGACCAGTAACCACCTAAACCTACCCCACAGATTAACGGGTTTGGGTCATCAGATTGTTCGATAACTTTAGACACTTCTTTTAACAAGTGTTGCATGTCGTGCTTTGGGTGAAGGGTGCTGTAATTGATAAAACGAACGTCGTCGTCGATAAATTGCAGTTGAAGAACTTTTTCGTGGTTACCCGGGCTTGTACTGTCAAAGCCGTGTAAGTAAATAATCATGTGTACCTCTCCCTGTGTGTATCTGGTACTTTTATTAAAACTACCACTATTTCCTTACTGTTAAAGGGGAAAATATCACGAGTTCTCAAAACAGTGATCTTCCATACACAATGAGCCTTTCAACTCATACGCACTGTTTAAGTATTGTTCATCTCCCCACAATTTATAGGCAAGTAGATACCAGAGCATCGCCATCACCAAGGTTCTTGGTTGCCAAGCGTGTACACCTCTCAGCCAAAGAGACACATCTTCGATACCTCGAATTTGGCAATACTGCTTTACCGCTTCTTCCACAGGCGCATTCGCGACCTGAATAGTTAAGGTCAAATCAAGCCTAGGGTCAGCAATCCCGGCATACTCCCAATCAATGACTTTCACCCCACTCTCCCCTCGCACTAGGTTGTAACACCCCAGATCGAAGTGACATAGGGCAAGCGGAACAGGTGCAACGTTCGGTTCCGTACGCCACTTCATGTACAAAGCCTCAAACTCCGTACCCACATACTGACCATCAAGCTCAAGCCAATAATGATCGATGCGAGAAATATATGAAAATGGAACCAAAGGAATTGCGCTTATCGGATATTGATGAATCTTCGCCGCAATGGATAATAAATCGCTTAGTGCTAAGCCTGACTCCGTCAGTGCCTCTCCTCCTATCCATTCCACCAGCAACCCTTGCTCATGAATAAAAACTGGCTTGGGGCCAATTTCCAATGAAGAGACTGCATTCAGCACTTGATATTCACTGTGACGAGAAATTGAAAAAGCCTTGCAGACATGACTGGTCGGTCGCCAGATGTATGCAAGGCCTTGAGAAGATTCCAACCGCCAACAGCGGTTGGTTAGCCCCCCGGTAACAGTTTGTACTTTTACCGGAGGCTCCGTAAAGAAGCCATCGAGAGCGTTAAGACTCGGATCTAACTGTTTTGCTTGTTGCCAAGAAAACCATGCCATTGATGACTTCTCCACCCTGTTCGATTAAAGACCGAATAGGCTCTTAGATTGCGCTTTACGAATTTCAGTTTCATCCGCCCACTCAATCAAACCTGTTTCTAGGTCCATTAGGCGCATGGTCATCTTGTAGTATACATCTTTATCGCTACCTGCATTTTTCACAATGCTAGATAGGTTGCCGTAAAGCATGTATTGAGCACCAACCATTTTACCAAATTGGATCGCTGTGCTTTGGTTAACAAGCTCATCCGTATTTTGGAAGTTAAGTTGTTCACGCACAGACTCAACACGATCCATATCAACAAAACGGAACTTACCTGAGTTCAACATCTTAGTAGAGATCGTGTCAGTAATGGATTCAGTGTCAATATGTTCACTGGTTTTGTTCTTAATTCGCTCAACAAAAACGATAGGACGTTGGTCACGAGTAATTGCTGCTACAGAGCCCGACATCATCATGCTATCCACCATTTCAGCCGCGATTTTTTGTAAATCTGTTGAGCCAAAATCGATAGTCGTGGTTTCTGTTGCTTGCGCATCGCCGTAAGAGACTTTGTTAGAACAGCCACCTAAAATGACGGCAAGACCTAAAAGAGCAATAATACTTTTTTTCATGAGAGTTCCTTAGTTTTTCAATACCAGCGCATCGTTAGCGCGGCAGCTTCGGCAGAGCCGTTAAGATTAATCGTCTTGTGCTTCTCTAATTTGCACACGGAATTTTGTGCCATTTGGATTCACAGTAACTTCAGATAACGTGACTTGCTCAAATCCTCGCACAATCATTTTTCGCCACGGACCAGGTTTGGTATTCACTTCTAAACCATTGTTGTCATACCAATAAAATCGGTAAAGAATGTGCTGATCACCTTTGTAATTGCTACTCAGCTGCACGACTCCTCGTGGGCGATCATCAACGTAAGTGGTGGTGATGTTGTCAACTAATAAGCGACTACCTAAAACGTTATCATTAAAAAATACTTTTTGCGTTTGGCCATCAATTCGAATACCAGCCGTGTTTTCGGCGCATCCAACTAAACCAATAGCCATTGCTAAACAAACAAGCCATGCTTTCATTACAGTCTCCCTAGCTGTTTATGCCACACGGTTGAGTGTGCTCCCTGACGAGATACCCATACCAATGTAGTCTGCTGTGCAGGCACTTCAAACTGATAGGTTTGATCACCCAAGTTTAAACTTTGTGTTCCCGGTTTCACGATTTTTGAAGCCGTTTTCACTTGCGCTGGCAATGTTTGCCAACTTCTCGTATCTGGCTGTTCGGTCAATGTGTTCCATACATTGAAAAGTATGTTGCCCACATCATCGCCTTTTTTCGCCGCCTCTTTTCGGATTCGATCTTTTGCCCAAACACGAAGAGCTTGACGGATCACTATTGTAGTAAGACGTTCATTAAGATCGTTTTGCGCCATCGCATTAACATCAGTCAGCGTACTGGAAGGCAATACCTGACCATTTAAAACAACATCGCTAAAACGTTGAGCACCTCGGTTCTGATAATAAGGAAGCGCCAACGAATAAATCGCGCCATTATCGCGACTGTCGTAAATTGGTAAATCAATACGCCACCCTTTCATCGCCTCAACAACACCCTGCTCATCAATAACGATGACTCGCCCTTGTGACTGAGTTAATCCAGAAGGTGCTTTACCATACCGCTTCTCTAGCATGCGCAAGTCTTCACGCATGCCCAGCTTCTTAGCAGCGTATAAGGTGCTTTCCACAACTTGCTTGTTGTCTGGCATTACAGCGAGTGCTCGTCGGTAATCAACATAAGCACTGTTTAAGTCTCGCGACGCTTCATATAACAAGCCAGAAAGATAGAACAGATAACCATTTTGTACCGCGCTTAGTTTTTTACCAGCATCAGGGTAGTTCGCTAACACACTGCCTAAATTGGCAGACATGCCTTGCTTGTTAAGGTCTTTCTCTGCTGCTTTTAGCTCTTTTTCACGCGCCTTTCTTGCTGCTTCCTGAACTTGATTAGCTCGACGCACTTCAACTAGTGCCCCTTCTAAATCGTTTTTCTGTAAGTAATTTAGTCCTAGATACAGGTGCAAAAAGCCAAGTTCGTAATCGGCGGGATGATAGTCTTGGAGATTGTCGTTCACTGCGAGAGAGCCGACGCTCGTTGCCGTGTCTGACACAGATATCGTCGCACGATCTTGTTGAACACGTACAGCACGATCGCTGCTTTCTAGCGCATTTAAACTTGTTGGGTAATCTTCAGCAAGAAAAGAGATACGACCTTTTTCAAAATTGCCAAGTATCTCGCCACCCACTTCACTTGATTGAAGTTGTTTTGCTTTGGCATATTCCCCTGCAACAACGGCTTGATAAACTTCTTGATTCTGGTTGCTGTAATGGCTAAACAGATTGCCCGCAGATAAATTCGCGCAGCCAGAGGCCATTAAAGCCCAGCTCATCAGCCCTAACAGCTTTACACCTAGTTTCACATTTATCTCCACAAATGTGTCATTCGACAGGAAAAAGAAGTGGGTGAATCGCCACCCACTTTTAAAAGCTTAGCTCAATACCATTGGACCTAGAGGGCGGCCGCCTAGTAGGTGCATGTGAATATGGTAAACCTCTTGGCCACCATGTGGATTACAATTAACGATTAGGCGATAGCCGTCTTCAGCAATACCTTCTTCTTTCGCTAACTTTCTAGCAACAGTGAACAAACGCCCCATCATTGCTTCATCTTCAGCTTCTACATCATTCGTTGTTGGGATCAGTTTATTCGGAATAATGAGAATATGGCTTGGTGTGCGAGGGTTAATGTCGCGAAACGCAGTCACCAAATCATCTTGATAAAGGATATCGGCAGGGATTTCCTTGCGAATAATTTTACTAAAGATCGTTTCTTCCGCCATGAGGACTCCATTTTATAAACGTAATTAGACCCCAATTAGTATGCGCCAACCAAAAGCGGAGCTCAATAAAAACAGTGTTCACTTAACATTATTAATCAAATGCTAATTAACGAAGCTTTTTTTGTCGTGTGCGTCATAAAATGCGCGTCACAAACTGAATACAATCCAATGAATTTTGTTACTTTTTTAAGACAATTATTATTTTTATACCCAAGTAAACTCAAAATGCTTGGGTAGCTTGTCTATTTTTGGGAGAGGAAGCTCACTTATGCGAGGTTCAGTTATTAAAAGGATGTATGCCGGCTTTGCACTGATCATCATCCTATTTGCCGTCACAATTGCCATTATGATGGGAGGAATGAGTGATATTCACGGAAAATTTGGCACGGTTTCTAAATCATCCCTACCGTTGGTATCGTTATCTAATCAAACCAGTGTTGAGCTGCTTTCTGCCGACAAATCATTTAAAGACTTCCTGACGACAGAGAATAAACAACGCATGGATGAAATGCGTCAGGAATTTGCTAGATCTCAACAGCGCTTCGAATCCACATTGGCTCAACTGAAAACCGCAAGCCAAACCTACCCTTCTCTTGCCGAACCGTTTTCACAGTTAAAAACGTTAGAGCAGAGCTATTTTACAGAAGCTCTAGAGGCCATGGACAACTACGAAGCAATGTTCGCGGCTCAAGAAGAAGTGCAAAAATCCTCACGCCGCTTCCAAAAACTGAATACCGAACTGTCGGTTGGTCTTAAAGAATATGTGGCAGATCAAACCAGCATTTCTGTCAAAGTCATGGCAAAGAGCTACTTTATCAAGTTAAAAGATGCCGAAGTAATTACCTCTGATGCCCTCGCCAGTTCCAACCCTGAGTTTGTTACGCAAGCCGTAGCTAAAAACCGCAAAGCAGTAACGCACTTGAATTACGCATTCCGCGGGTTGGTGACTCAACTTCCTGAGCTAGAAAAAGCATTTGGCGAATCTGTAGAGCAATTTACTCGCGACGTTGGTATGCGTGGCGGTGTGTTAGACCAACATAATAATTACCTCAATGCTCGCGCCGCTTTGTATAACAATATCGCCAACCTAGCAAATAAAGTGGATTCAACCATGGCGATTCTTGAGCAATTCACGACAACCGCAACAGATAAGCTCAATGAATCATTGGCAGATGCAGGTGACATATATTCGGCGGGTGTAACGAAAGCCATCATCATTGGCGTTATTGTCGTTTTACTCGCGACAGCGATTGGCTACCACATCGCACAAAGCGTTCGCGAACCGTTGACTCGTATTCTAAAAGTGTTAGAAGGCCTGACTGAAGGTGATATGACACAGCGTATCGATATTCGCTATAACAACGAATTCAGCCGTGTGAGTGGACACATTAACTCACTCGCCGACAACCTTCACGAGATCTTGGTGAAACTCAACGAAGCGTCAGAAAACCTATCGTCAACCGCGACAGCCAACGAACGCACCTCTTCGCAAGCACAAATTAAATTGAGCTCTCAACGCGAACAAACGGCAAACGTCGCTACCGCGATGACAGAAATGTCTCATTCAGTGCAGGAAGTCGCGCAAAGTGCGCAAGGCTCGCTAGAAATGGTGCAACGCGTCGAATCTGCCTCTGAAGAAGGCAGAAATGTTATGAGCAGTAACATCTCAACCATTAATCAACTAGAAACACGTTTGAACGAATCGGTCTCCGCAGTTTCTGAGCTACAAAAGATGAGTGGTCAAATTGGATCTATCCTTGATGTGATCCGCAACATTGCGGAGCAAACCAACCTACTGGCATTGAACGCGGCAATTGAAGCGGCTCGCGCTGGTGAACAAGGTCGCGGCTTCGCGGTAGTGGCAGATGAAGTACGAGTACTCGCATCAAGAACGACTCAATCAACCACTGAAATTGAATCTATGATCAGTAATCTGCAATCCAGCTCACAATCGGCAAACCAAGTCATACAAAGCTGTATGAGCGATATGGAGATGTCGGTTGAGCAAGCGTCAAAAGCGAACAGCTCAATGGAAGAGATCCAGGCGCTAATCATTGAGATCAGCCAAATGAGTACGCACATTTCACAAGCAGCAGCAGAGCAAAGTGAAACATCAACAGACATTGCTCGCAGCATTGAAGATATTAACAGCATCGCCGATGAAAGTTTCCAAGCCATGTCGAGTATCGCACAAACCAGTGAATCACTGACCCACTTGGCTCATCAGCAAAATGAATTGGTCCACCGCTTTAAGTTATAAATACTTTATAATTAAGAGCATTAATTAGTGCAATCAACTGTATAAGGGCGACTTTTTGTTAAGTCGCCCTTGTTTTTTGTCGGCCATGTCTACATATGATTAATAAGGCCAGCTCATCCCCTTGCACAACTCTTTTCGAGCGGCCTCATAAAAAGGAAAATCTATGGCTGTTCATGTTGGTATTATCGACCAAGACCCAGTGAGATTGGTCACTCCTCTATTAGATAATCGTACGCTAAGCACACATATCGTCTTCATCGGAGACAAGAGCCAGTTAGATATATTTGACCGACTGAGTGCCGTTTTAGATCAACGAGAAATTACTTCTGAATTTTTTGAAATTCCATCCGCTGTTAATACATCTCTGATCAAACAAGCAATTCAAAAACTGGCAAAAGACCTCCATGAACGCGGCGAAGATGTAAAATTGAACGCGAGCTGTGGTCTTCGTCATCGCTTGTTGTCGGTGTACGAAGTTTTCCGTACCTATCGCTGGCCAATTTTTGTGGTTGAGCCTAGTAGCGATAAGCTTTGTTGGTTATACCCTGATGGCAAAGAAGATACCCAAGTCGAAGATCACATTACGATTGCAGATTACCTCACTATCTTTGGTGCACGCGGCGAGTTTCACCACGTTGATTTACCACCTCTTCTTGATAAAAAATTGTATGAACTTGGTGAACGATGGGCCTCAAATGCGCTTGAACTTGGGCCAGGTCTAGCAACACTTAATTACCTTGCAACCACATGCCGCAAAGAACAAAAGCTTGATGTCGAGCTCTCCGAAAAACAGCAGGGCTACCGTGAGCTCAACATGTTGCTTTCAGATTTAGTAGAAGCAGAAATCGCCACCTATGAGAATGGCGTTTTAACGTTTGCAGATGAAGATGCTCGACGCTTTTCAAACGGTGAGTGGTTAGAAACTTTGGTTCACAGCACCGTGAAGCAAATCCAAGACACCATGCCGACGATTCAAGATCGATCGTTAAATGTTCAGGTTTATCGCAAACTTGGTGAAAGTGAAGTACGCAATGAGTTAGATGTCGCAACAGTTGTAAACAACAAGCTGCACATCATCGAGTGCAAAACCAAAGGCATGAGAGATGACGGCGACGATACTTTATATAAGTTAGAATCGCTTCGCGATCTATTAGGTGGCTTACAAGCGCGCGCAATGTTGGTGAGCTTCCGTCCTCTTCGTCACAATGACATTACTCGTGCTGAAGACTTAGGGCTAGCCCTGATTGGCCCCGATGAGCTTAAAGATTTAAGAACGCACTTAACGGCTTGGTTTAAAGACGCGGGCGGTTCAGACGAGATCTAGTGCCATTAAGAAAAGCTAAAATTCACAACGATAAAAAGCAGCATTAATGCTGCTTTTTTTATACCTAAATTTTAGCTGTACGCCTTTCTATAAGTAGAAAAAAACCAGAGGTTAGCCTCTGGTTTTTTCTGTTTGTTTAAATGCCAACTATAGCGGCTTAAAGCATTTTACGCGCTGCTTCTACAACCACTTTAATTGAACGCGCTTCCGTTTCTTTCAGAGTTGAATGATCTGGAATCTCTTTTTGTGTACGGTTGATGATAACACCAGCCACACAACCCGCTTTTAAACCAGAGCTCGCACACATTGTTAGCAGTGTTGCAGACTCCATCTCGAAGTTAAGTACGCCCATGTCTTGCCATTCTTGCATAGAGCCTTGGAAACGCTTAACAACACGACCAGAGAACGTATCGTAACGTTCTTGACCAGGGTAGAACGTGTCGCTTGATGCAGTCACACCCATGTGAACTGTAGCGCCAGACTCTTCTACCGCTGCTTTCATTGCGGTTGCTACTTCAAAGTCAGCAACTGCTGGGAATTCCATAGGAGCAAAGTGTAGGCTCGCACCGTCAAGACGAACTGACCCCGTCGTTACGATCATGTCACCCACGTTTACATGCGGTTGAATTGCACCCGTTGTACCAACACGTAGGAAAGTGCGAACACCAAGCTGTGCCAATTCCTCAACTGCGATAGAGGTAGAAGGACCACCAATACCTGTAGAACAAACCACAACAGGTTTACCGTCTAGCTCTGCACGGTATAGCGTGTATTCACGATGGCTTGCTAGAAATACTGGATTTTCCATTTGTTCTGCGATTTTTTGAACACGCGCTGGGTCACCAGGAATGATCGCTAGAGTCGCACCATTAAGATCAGCTTCAGTAACACCTAAATGGAATACAGCTTGAGACATAAGTCGCTCCTTATTGTGGCTTATTTTATGAACAATAAGCTCATTAATCAGTTATTGGGTACAGATGCACTGTAGCGAACCTTTCACCAACATAGAGTGATCACAATCACAATGACAAAATGTAATGAAAATGAAATTTCAAACAAAACTGGTATTGATCACACTTTAAGGGGCGTTAAATCATTTTGTTGCATAGCAATGCGTGATTTCAAGGACGAGAAAAACGTCTGATCGCATCAGGTGAATACGGTTAAAAAAAGCCCGATACACGAATGCCTCGGGCTATTAATGAGTGGGATCATTGGTTAGGTCAGTTATTTGATCTGTTTGGACTCAAAACGAAGTAATCTCAACGCATTCAATGTCACCAGTGCTGTTGCACCACTGTCAGCTAATACTGCAACCCACAACCCAGTAACCCCAAGTAAACTTGTCACTAAGAATACACCTTTCAAACCTAGCGCTAACGCGACATTCTGACGAATGTTACTTAGCGTCGCACGCGACAGTTCTATCATGGCAGGTAGCTCAATCAACCGGTTGTGTGTTAACGCCGCATCAGCAGTCTCGAGCGCAACATCCGTACCGCCTCCCATCGCAATACCAATGCTCGAAGCTTTCATGGCTGGAGCATCATTGATACCGTCTCCCACCATCGCAACGGTATGTTGTTGTGATAGTTTCTCGACGTAATGCACCTTGTCTGCAGGTAACAAACTCGCTTTATAATCCAAGCCTATTCTATTTGCCATTGCTTCTGCACTTCTCGGGTTGTCACCCGTTAGCATCACCGACGTGACCCCAAGTTCCTTCAACATTGCGATGGCTTGCTGGGCATCTGAGCGCAATGTATCTTGCCATGCGATCACGCCAATGACCTCGTCATCGTAACGAACAATGACAACCGTTTTACCTTGTTGTTCCAACGTAACCACTTGCTCTTTGGCTTCTTGAGAAAGTGGAAAGTCTGCCTTTGAAGGCGTGACCACTTGGACCATTTTTCCATCGACGTAACCAGTGACACCAGAGCCTACTTGCGCGGTTTTATCCAACGCTTCAGGAATAGTAAGCCCCTGCTCTTGCACTTTGGTAACTAAAGAAACCGCTAGAGGATGACTTGAACCAACCTCGATTGACGCAGTTAGGCTAAGTAACTTGTCTTCATCCATATCAAAAGCAAAGACGTCGGTCACTTCTGGTTTACCTTGCGTCAGTGTCCCAGTTTTATCAAATGCGACAGACTCAACCTTGCCAAGCAACTCAAGCGCCGCTCCACCTTTGATCAATGCGCCCCGCTTAGCCGCTGCCGCCAAGCCAGAAGTGATCGCCGCAGGCGTTGAAATGACTAATGCACATGGACAAGCAATCAACAGCAGGGCGAGTCCTCGATAGATCCACGTTTCCCACGGTTGGGCAAATAGTAATGGCGGCGTAACGATAACCATCAGAGACACCAACATCATTAGTGGCGTATACCAACGGCTAAATTTATCAAGAAAGCGTTCTAATGGTGCCTTACGGGATTCTGCTTCTTCAATCAAATGAAGAATTCGATCTATCGCATTCTCGCCCTGACGGGAAGTCACCTGTAAACGAACCACTTTATCGACAACCACAGCCCCGGCCATCACTTTGCCACCGGTTTGATGTTCAACGGGAACAGATTCTCCCGTTAACGCACTTTCGTCAAAACTCGCAAGCGCATCTTGCAAAACACCGTCGGCAGGCAAACGACCTCCGGGTGCGACTTCTATGATATCCCCTGGTTTAAGCTGCGCAGCTGGTACTTCTTTGCGTTCACCATCAATAATTAAAATTGAATTTTCTGGGACTAAGTCCATTAACGCCTGGACACCGCTTCGCGCGCGAGATGATGCATATGCTTCTAACTTTTCACCAATAAGGAAAAGCAATAACACCATTGCGGCTTCGGCGGTTTCACCTAAATATAAAGCGCCGAGCGCCGCTACACTCATTAACGTTTCAATCGCAAAAGGCGTACCGCTACGCGCCAACTTAAATGCTTTGAGCGCGATTGGGTATAAACCAAGTAAACACGTCAAAGTGAATAACCAAGCGCTTATTTGAGGGTCGATCTTAGAAATTACTGCCGCAGTAGCCATTGCACCAGCAATCGAGAGAATTTGGATGTTGTCTCTTATGACGCCAAGCCAGCCTTTCTTTGTAGTGCTTGGTTTTGGAGCATCAAGTGAAGAGAGCGGGAAACCCGTTTTTTGGGCTGTCTGCTCTATCGTAGCTATCAGCTCTAGACCATCAAAATCGACGACCAGTTTTTCTGTTGCAAACAAAACCTTGGCTTGGCTGACGCCTTGTAAAGACGTAATGGCTTTCTCAAGCTTTTGCGCACAAGATGGGCAATCCATACCTGACACAAGCCAAGCGTTCCGAACGGAGGAATTACTCTCCCTTGTGGGATCGTCTTCCTCGCCTGTGTCAACGCTGCAGCCTCCTCCACTACAGCAAGAGCTTTCAGAAACATCAACACTGGCCTGAGAGATATTGAGCGAAGATTTTACTGGCGCACAGCATGACTCGCTTGCACCAAGCGGCACCGCAGTTTTGATTTTGCTAGATTGGCAACCTTGATGTTTTGTACACATAATTTTTTCCTTATTGGTATCGGTGATTTACCTATTGCTAAGGATAAACCTTAGAGTAAGCTCCAAGGTCAAGATAAATTTGTACAGTTCGGCGATAGAAAATAAAAAAGACGCCGAAGCGTCTTTCCAAACCAGTTTAAAAGCAATATTCCGTAAAGTTTAAACAGAGAGGTTAAACGGGATGCTTAAAACACTCATTTAATGTCATTCCTATGGCACGCAGCACGTCTCTTCTTGTGATAACACCAACCAACTTACCTTTGCCATCCACCACTGGATACATTTTCGGCTTTCCAACTTTCATCATGTCAGCCAGTTCAATTACTGACATTTCTGGAGAAACAGATAAGACATCATCATGCATACACTCTTGTACCGTATGTGTATCTTGGCAGTGATAACTTGCTTTCACCAACTTATCTAATAAGTCTTGCTCCGATAAAAACCCAACCACTTTTTCATTTTCATCAATGACAGGGCCACCTAGTGTGACACTTTGCATTACTTTGTTTAAAGCTGCCGAAAGTGACATATCTTTCGTGAAAGTCACCGCTTGCAACGTCATGTAATCTTTTACTTTTAATGAATGCATTCTTATCTCCTTAAGGGCATTTTATTGCGGCCTTTAGATAAGTGTCGCCTAATTTCCTGATTTTACTAAATGGAAAGGAGTAATTTTATTTATAGGCACAGCCTATTGAACTAAAACAAAATTAACTCACCGAACAACATTCACTGTATTTCGTTAAACGCAAGATTCAGCCAGGCTGATTTTTCTAGGCAAAATACAACAAAGCCAGTCAAATAGACTGGCTTTGTTATTAAGTAATTGTTGCATTAGCTATGTTGGCGGCGCATGTTGTCTAAAATAATGCCAGTCGCCATCGCGACATTCAGTGATTCGGCACCGCCAAACGCCGGAATCGTGATCTTATCTGTCACGAATTTTGCTGCGGCTTCGCGCACACCATGAGATTCGCTGCCCATCAACAAAATACCTTCAGCAGCGAAATCCGTTTTATGAACGCTCTCTCCTTCCAAAAACGCGCCATATACTGGCAATTTGGCGTGTTCCAAGTAACTTGGCAAATCCACCAAACTCACTTGTACGCGGCCAAAGCTGCCCATGGTCGCACTGATCGTTTTAGGATTATAAGGATCAGCACAATCTGTACTCGCAATAATGTGCTTGATGCCATACCAGTCTGCAACACGAATAATCGTACCTAGATTACCAGGGTCGGATACACCATCTAGCGCAATCATCAAGCCTTTCGCTTGAGGCTCTTTTACACTCGGAATTTCAACCACAGCAATGGCCGCATTATTGCTCACAAGCGTGCTCGCTTTGGTCAATTCATCAAGCGATGCTTCAACACAATCAAAACGATTTAGCGTACCAGCATTTTGTTCGAGAAATGCCGCTGTTGCAAAAACCTGCTTCACCTTCAATGAACTACTTGCTAGCTCTAGTACGTTCTTTTCACCCTGAACTAGGAATAAGCCATGCGCTTTACGCTGTTTCTTTTGACCTAAAGCACGAAGCAGTTTTAATTGGTTTTTTGAAATCATTAAAGTATCCCAGGTGAAAATGGTTATTCGGCGAGTGTACCCTAAACAATCTTCACGAAAGTTCGGTATCGAGCGGATGAGATTATAAATTATACCTAAATAACCTCAAGAAGCTTGATCATCAGAAGACGTTGAACACCAAGCGTAGCCAAAATAAAAGAAGGCTCAAAAACGAAAAAAGCCCTGCGATAACGCAGGGCTTTCAAAGGGTGGGACCCCAGCCACATCCCGGCACACAAGTCACACGCTGCGGCTGCTTCCTTCCGGACCTGACCGAGTTCACGAGCTATTGTTGCGAGAGGACCAGAGCCCCATAATTCTTTTCGAGAGGTCTTGCCTCAATCGATGGGGCGATTATTCAGTATCAGCTCTCATAATGCAAGAGCAAAAACCTTGAATTTCATCATTTCATTACCGTTTGAACAAAACTCGATCAATTCATTCCTTTATGATGAAACCGTGCAGTCACGATAAGAGGAGTCGTGCCGTGAGGACTGCTTACTCATGTACATGTCTTCATCAGCCAAATGCATCGCTTGCTCTAAGCTCATGTGCCGTTCCCTTTTTGCAGAGAAACCAATAGAGATACTTATAGACTCCAAATCACTACATAATTTGCCTTTCACGTCGATTCTACTGAGCTCTCTCATTGCTCTAGTTAACTCGGCTTGCGTTGGATAACCCAGCAATATGAACTCATCCCCTCCAATTCGATAACATCTTCCCGACCAGACATAATGAATTTTTAGTGCCAGTAGTTGTAAAACTTCGTCCCCAGCGCGATGCCCATAAGTGTCATTGATTCGTTTGAAATGATTAATGTCTAAGTAAAGTATGGATAGATCTTTGTTTACTCCTTTTCGATACTTTACTTGCAACGCACGACGATTCCTTAACCCTGTTAAGTTGTCAGTGTTCGATTGACGGTAAAGATAAAGCGAAACACAAATAGCAAACAATAATACAAAGATAAACACAGCTTGTGTTTGCGTCGCTAATCGAATCTCATATTCAAGTGCGGTACGCCAATCTGGGCGTACATCGTACTGAGCAATGATCTTATCAACTTCTAACATCGCTATCGCTCGACTGAAGAAAGGCGCAAGCATGGCTCCTTTTTCATTCGCGACCAATCCAACAGAGAGTTGAGACTCATAAAACTCGCCAATAGCGGTATCCTGCTCTATCGGAACCAGTTCACTGAGACGTAAAAAATGATTGAGCATCGCCGTATCCATCGGAATGTAATCGACTTCTTCATTTAATAGCCCCTGAATGAGTTCTTGTTGGGTACGATAACGTTTGAGTTCTTTTAGCGGTAACAGTTGCGTCATCATTTGATCGAAAAAGTCATCCTTAACTACGCCAATCCGCTCAGATATCAACTGTGAAACATGAGAGTATGTGCTCGGTTTGTAACCTAAACGCTTGACCATCACCGATGCTGGCGCGTAATGGGACTTTGGAAAGTAGCTAAATGCGCGCCGCTCACGGCTGACCGTTAACGGCGCCAAAATTTCGAAATTACCTTGGATAAACTCATGGTACATAGAACCCCAGCTTTCACCAGGCTCACTAATGATCAAGCAGTTTAAAGCCAAGATCTCACAACTTCTCAGGACTACATCAGCCGTCATCCCTTCGACACTACCATCTGCGTTGTATACAACATATGGAAAGATAGATTCGAGCTTAATCCGTATTGGTTCATTAAAATCAAGGGGTAATAAACGAATAGAATCACGCAACGCTGCTCGCCTTAATTCAAATTGATACTGGGAAATTTCTTCGCGAAGCTGCTTTTGCACCGCTTCCCCGTGAATAAACGTAGCGAACGTGTCCAACTCCTCAAGATGATGATCTTTTTTACTGATGATGGATACGGGCTTTATCGAAATCTGATCATTGAGCATCTTGGCGTCAAACCCCTCCATCAGCATCGGCTTGAGCTGGTTAATGGCATCGACAACGCCGTCCACAGCACCTGAACGTAGCAGTGTTACTGCTTGTTCATGACCTTGATAAGAGATCTGTTCTAGCTCAGGGTAGTGTTGTTTAAGTAATTGGGCATAAACTGTATCTTTGGGGATGCCAACACGCGAAATGTCACTCAACGTCGAATCTTTTAAACCAAAGAGGTAGGTATATTCGATATTTGTTGGGCGGGAATAACTAAAACGTTGAGCACGTTCTTGTGTGTAAGTGATATTCGCAGCAAAGTCCGCTTCCCCATTCGCTACTGAATTTAGAATGGCATCAAAGCTGGAGTAGTTCACGTATTGAACGGTAAAGCCAAACTCCTTTGAAGCAGCATTGAAAAGAACACGAGTGACGACATCATCCGCTTCAGTCGCGACTTTATAATGAGCAATTAAAGGGGCTTCGGCTTTTACATTCAAACTCAAGAGGCAACATGCAAAAAGCAACAGTGTTCGAGCAAAAGTTGTCATGACAAACTTATCTTAAATCAACCACTTATATTGTGGTTATTATTATTGGAAGTGTAGTAAATATGAAATGAAGAACATATACTAATCTCCATTTTGTTCCACAACCAATTCGATACTCTGCCGCACATGTCACTTTTTACCTGACTAAAAATTCATAATTCAGCCTGTTCATCGCTACTACGTAAAATATAGTCAGTCATCCAAGCCGTCCCTAACAAACAGATCCAAACCACGAAAACAGGGTTTGGCACATCCGTGGTCGGGCTGACGACTAAAGCGGCAAAACCCACAGTCGGCAATGTCCAACATAATAATTTGCTCCAACGAATGGTATGTTGAAGCTTCGCAAGTGCTTCCATTGACGCTAACATTCCCGTCAAACTTAACGCCATAAGAACGGCGTACGGTAGGCCTGCAATCCACAATGGGAGCAACAAAAACAACGGCCACCAGCTGTGTTTATTGGATGGCGTCCAATGCGCAGCCGACCACCACATCGCCATAACCGCAATGGTTTGAACCACTGTAACCCAAGCAAAACCATCCAGCTTACCGCCTTGCTGTGTGACCATAAGACCAACTTGCAGTGTAAGTACAATAAGACCAGCGGTGAGCAACACACCTAAAGAGCTTCTACGAGAAAATACCACCATTAAAAGTGGGAAAAGGATCAAAACACCAACCGACAAAGCAATTGGCTGCATTGAGAGTGTCGCACCAAAAGCCATCATCGCGCCCAGTAATACTAGGCCAGCGAACCCACCTTGTGGCAGAACCCACAGCGCGGGGATCATAAGTGCAAGAACGGGAATGTCACCCTCGCTCAAACTCATCGCCCGAACGCAGACAACAGCGAGTAAGGTCGTAACGAAAAATTGAAGTGTCGATAAAATCATAGCGCCTCCTGGCTTCCCCACCTACTTGGTAACTCAACGGCAAAAACTGGGATTGAAAGTCGTTGAGAGGGTCTAGATTCAAGCTTAGCTTGCGTTTGCTTCATGCTGTTTAAGGCTCATCAACCAACGACACTAAAGAACAGAAAATGTAATTCTTCAAAGTGAGTCGCTGACAACACAAGGGTTAAGAACCGTTAGCAATATACAAGTCCAATGGTTTACCATTCCTTAGTAATCCAAAATAGACACTTTTGAGTATGGACCAATTTTTAGCGCAAATCTTTGCTGTAATTCACCAAATTCCAAAAGGAAAAGTCTCCACCTATGGGGAAATTGCAAAAATGGCCGGTTATCCGGGCTATGCGAGACATGTTGGTAAAGCACTGGGTAACCTACCAGAAGGCAGCAAACTCCCCTGGTTTAGAGTGGTAAATAGCCAAGGAAAAATATCTTTAAAAGGCAGAGACTTAGAGCGACAAAAAAAGAAATTAGAAGCAGAAGGGATTGAAGTATCGGAAGTTGGCAAAACTTCACTTAAAAAATACAAATGGCAGCCTTAAGCTGCCATTTTTTGTTCTCAGTACGTCGTATTAACGTGTTCCAACTAGACGAATATCTAATTGGTGAGTTTGTGCTTCATCTGTAATAACACCGTTATGTGTGTCGCTGATAAAACGCAGCTTTCCATCTACCTCAATGCGAGCACGAACGCTGTAACGATGGTTTGGTTTGATTTCATTGCTGTCGTAACTCAACTCAAAAGAAAGAGGAACTTGCTTACCTTCTGTTTCGAATGTCTGTTTCGCCAACACTTTTGCTGGCGCATCCGCCAAGGACACATCTTCTAACGCAATAGTAACCACTGCGTTTGGTGGCAAGGCAATCCGCTCGCGATAAGCCACTGTACCTGTAATCGTCTTCATTGACGCTTCTGTAGATTCCATTTCTGTATTTTGAGAAGTTTGGCAACCCACTAACGCAGCCCCAAAGAGTAGAGAAGTAACAAGTAGTAGTGTTTTTTTCATATATTCCTCGAAAAGAGCATTAAACCGAGGCAATTATAGGTGTGGAATATAAAACTGTCTGCTTCCTGTCAGTTTATTTGACAATAGTTTGACTGAGTTAGAATTTATCAAACAATTGATTTTGTTTCATAATTGGAACAATACTATTTCTAAGTTACTCAATAGTTCTTAACTATGCCACTTCACAAGAGTGAGGCTGTTGAGGTAACTTGGAATGAAAGACAACGGTGAGGAGACACAATGAGTAAACCACTACGAGAATTGCTCAGCCTACTACAACTCGAAAAATTAGAAGAAGGCTTGTTTCGTGGCCAAAGTGAAAACCTAGGTTTGCCTCAAGTTTATGGCGGTCAAGTAATTGGGCAAGCGCTTTCTGCTGCGCGCTACACCGTTGAAGAAACACGCACGGTACACTCCTTCCATAGCTATTTTTTGTACCCTGGCGATCCAGAAAAACCTATTATTTATGATGTAGAAAATCTGAGAGATGGCCGTAGCTTTAGCACTAGACGCGTAAAAGCAATTCAAAATGGACGCCCTATTTTTTACCTAACCGCATCCTACCATGGCGATCAACCTGGGTTTGATCATCAAAAAGAAATGCCAGATATCCCTGGTCCAGAAAACTTTGCCTCAGAGAGTGAGCTCGCAAGCCATATTGCAGAATTTCTACCCAAACGCTTACGCAAAACATTTTGCGGGGAAAAGCCAATCGAAACTCGCCCCGTTACGGTTATCAACCCTTTGAAGCCCAAAAAAGCAGAACCCAAACAGTACCTTTGGATTCGTGCTAATGGTGAAATGCCAGAGAATCAGCTAATTCACCAGTACCTTCTGGCCTACGCATCCGATTGGGGATTCCTTGTGACAGCAATGCATCCACATGAAGTCTCATTAATGACGCCTAACTTTCAAGTGGCCACCATTGACCACTCTATCTGGTTCCATCGTCCGTTTAAGATGGATGAATGGCTTCTATATGCGATAGAGAGCCCAACGGCGAGCAATACTCGTGGGTTGGTCCGAGGCGAAATATACAACCAGCAAGGTCACTTAGTGGCGACCGCCGTGCAAGAAGGGGTGATGCGCTACACGAAATAGCTCGTGTTCGTTACACGAAAAAAGGAGTGCTGTTCCGCACTCCTTTTTTAATGGGTATCAAACGATGATTAATTTGGTTGATACTTCATGTTAACAACCGACCATTCGTAAAGTGATTTCGGGTAACCATATTCGCCTTTCCCGTAAATGACATTTGGGTCGGCATAGAATCCACCTTTATTCGTTGCTAAAAATTCACGAACCCCACGACGGTAAGTAATCACAGGTGCTACTAACTCATACTCTACCTTTTCCATCTTCGAGTCATCAATTACTAAGAACCGAGTCATACGAATCGTGCTGCCGTTGGTGCAGTACCCTGGGTCATCATAGTCAATTGCTTCAAAAGGCTTGAGATCATCTTCGAACAGCTCTGATGTACATCCATCAAATCGAGCTAAGTGTACCCACGCTCCTTTTATTAGAGTTTGGTCATCGTTACCCACCGGCTTGAATGCAAGTAGTGCAATCTTACCTTTGCCGTATAGTTTCAATTCTTCGTCCGTTGGCTCACGCACTGAACGAACGTTCATCAAACCAAACTCACTTTCTTCTAAGTTAGAAAACTCACGTGCATTTAGCGTGCTAAACAATACTGTTTGTTCAGTTTCAAGCAATGTATATTGATCCGCAACACCTTCATCTGCAAAGCTTAGATACAGCTGGACTTTCTTACTTTCCAACGCTTTGTAATCTCGAGATTCTCCTTCAGAAACGTCGAGAGAAATCCAACGTCTTTTTACTGGCGGGAGGTCAAGTAACGTCAGCTCTTCCTTATCAACATCTAATGAAGCGACTCCTTTAATTGTTGAGCTGGATATTTGATAGCTGCGGTTTCCTATTGGTGTACCAAAGTCTAGCTTAACCTTTTTAAATGGTTCAAATTCCACCTTCATTGTAGAAGCACTTAAACCAGGGTGATTCGCTTTGTTAATAGTGCCATTTACGACGATTGTTTTAGCTTTGTAGTTGCGTCCAGTAAGAGTAACCTCTACTTGGTACTCGCCTGCGTGCAAAATCTTCAAACGCCCCGTATCAGGGGAAACTAGCTCGACCACAGGATCTTTTTGGTTAATAAGACGGTAACTTGCCTTCGCAGTCCCACCACTCATCACTGGTGAGATAACACTACCAGCGGAGAATTCTACCGTTGGGTAAGTAACCGATACAGGGTTTGTGCCTTGTTTAATCGTGACCGAGAAGCTACTTTCACCCGGATCCACTTTGTCGTCCCCCGCATCCGAAACAATAATTTTTGTGCTACCCGCGTTAAGAATTTGCATGGCCCCCGTTTGGCTGTTTAAGGAAACTACATCTGTTGCTGCGTTGTCTGCAAATCGGTACGTAACTTCCCCAACCGTACCAGAGATTTTCGGCGCAACAAATGTTTGGCCAACCTTCCAAATCTCTTCCACATCGGATTGAACTTCAATTCGGCTCGGCGCACTCAAAATTGTCACGTAGACTTTTTGATCAGGACCAACAGTATAATTCGCGCTCTCTTTTCTGCGCACAGTTAGCGTCGCTTTACCCGCTTTATACACATGGAGACGTCCTTCACTAAAACCACCGACAACATCTGGTGCGGTGTTATCTACAATCTCAATTTGCTCGTCAGCACTCAAACCAAAATCACGATGAAGATCAAAACTGTATTTGTTGCTGTATACAACGTCATAATCGTGCGTTGCCATGGGTTGGCCTTCAGCCTTTGCAACTTTAATGACGACATTAAATTGAATAGGTTGGTAGAACTCCCCACCATCGTCTTCAAACTTAAGGTCGTACTCACCCGCAGTCACTACCTCCAACTTGCCGTCAGTCATTCGTAAGCCATTAGGTAAGCTGCTAACTAGATTTACGTTACCTTTTTGCCCTTTAAACGCCAGAGGGATTGAAAGATTTGGTTGATAGGTAAGCGGCATTTCAATGTCTTTTATAACGGGATGAGGCGCGCGATTAACTTCAAGATCAAAACGAGTTTTGCTTGCAGGATAATTACGCATGTCATGCTCGTAAATTTCCACTTCAGCAGCACCAACACCTTTGATCAGTAATGCTTCACCATTTTCAGTTTTAGCGACAACGTCTTCACCACGAATGATTCTCAGCTCATAGTCACCGTAGGCGTTCGTCACCTTAGGGAAAATTCGTCCACCTTCCTCATAAGTTGTGACGATATCCGCTGCGCTGATTTCTTGACGCTTGCCTTGTTTTACATCCACAAAAAATTGCGCTGTTTGCTGTTTATCCAGAAACGCGTCGCTGTAAGTTGCTGTCGCTTCAACCGTTAATTGCCCAACATTATGAACAAGAAGCAAACCCGTTTCAGGGTCTAGCAACTCGGCCACCTTGCTGTCTGGTACGCTATTTATGATTTTGTAAGAAATACGTTGCGTTTGAGCTTTATCTAAACGCACTGGTTCTAACGTCAACCCTTCTCGATACTCGTCTTCAAGCAAAGCGAACTGTAATTGCCCCGGAGCTACTGCATGCAGTTTAACCGTAGCGCGAACTTGTTTCGGCAAGTAAAAGTCGTTACCTGAATCGGTAATCAGCACCGATGCCTGACCAACTGAACCTAATGAATATACCGAACCGTTCTCATCAACACGAATCAAGTTATGACCACTTTCTACCTCATAACTCAGTTCGCCTTTTTGGCCACGGACGATCAACGCTTTTCCTTCTGACTCAATCGCATTGAAATTCAGATCACTCACTGAAAGTTCAGTATTGATGCCTCGCTCTACAGTGACAGAAAATCTTGCTTCAGAAGATTCATAAGCAGAGCTACTATCTGTAGCAAGAATCGTCGCCGTTCCTGGGCGCAGAATTTGTAGTATTCCTGAGTCATTAATTTTCACGACATTTGGCGGATTAGAGTCAATGACTTGGTAAGATACCGACCCATGTACATTGCTCAGTTTTGCTTCAGTAACCGTTCCCACTCCTTCAAACTTCAACACCGTGTCTTCCACTTTTAATTGCGGACGGTTCTGCTTTGTTACCGTAGTTGGTGTCTTCGTATTGTTCGGCTTAGAGTCTCCCCCACCGCCACAGCCAGCGAGTAAAGCTGCGAGAAAAAGCAAATAGTAATTTCTGTTCATTTTTAGTAATACTTTGTTACATACAAGATGGGGCGATAATAATACGATGTTTTATTAATCACTATCCCCATTTTTGAGTACTTTATTACTTAAGTAATTGCTACTGTATTAATCCTAAAAACAAATACTCAAAAATAGCGACCAAATTACATGAAAACACAAAAAGCAAACGTTTAAATCAAACTCTTCCATTAATTTAGTAAAAATTAATATTCAATAAAATAAAACATGAAAAAGAAAGAGAAAAAATTGCGTTATTTTTTCTTTCATTATGATGTATAGGATTAATGGACTGTAAAAACAAATAGTTAATGAAAAATAGAAGAGAGAATAAATATCGTTTATATTTGTAAAAATCTGGCAGGAAATAGTTTTAAAAGCATAATCAAACTACCTTTTAACATTTAAAATACTAAAAGGTAGAATTAACATTAGATAGAATTCTTATAGGGCGAGTTATTTTAGGATTGGTAACTCTGTTGTGTATTTAATGGACTCCATAGCAAATGTTGAAGTCACATTAGATAGCCCTTTTACACTATTAACTAACCGCTTATAGAATTCGTCAAAACACTTCATATCTTTGACTAGTACTTTCATCATGTAGTCATACTCGCCAGCCATACGATAAAACTCCATTACCTCAGGAAAGTCACTCACAGTTGTAACAAAATGGTGATACCAACCTTCGGAATGATCAATCGTTTTTAACTGAACAAATGCAATGAAAGATAGCTCGAGCTTTTCTGCACTTAACAACGCCACGCGTTTTTCGATGTAGCCCTCTTCTTCCAACCTTTTCAAGCGCTTCCAGCATGGTGTTGTAGTAAGATTGACTCGCTCAGCCACGTCATTTAATGACAAGGTGCTGTCGGTTTGTAGTAAAGCAAGCAGCTGCTTATCTATTCGATCTAAGCTCATTTCTATAAAACCCATAAAATGTAGAAAGTTTTTCTACAGATATCTTTATTAAGAGTAACAATAGCAAAGTTTTTCTCGGAAATTATAGATAAATTATCCCTATCTAATACTTATCTATCGATTTCCCAAGGAGAGACGCCATGTGTACTGACCACAATTGGATCAACAATGCAGTGCGTAAAATTGAAGCAGACTTCCAACGTTCTGCTGATACTCACTTATTTAAACTCGAACTACCTTCTCTTGATGGTATCGATATCTATCTAAAAGATGAGAGTACGCACCCTACAGGCTCTCTTAAGCATCGATTGGCGCGCTCATTGTTTCTTTATGCTATTTGTAATGGATGGATTGGTCCTGAAACCACTGTAATCGAGGCGTCCTCAGGCAGCACTGCCGTTTCGGAAGCGTATTTTGCGCGTTTACTTGGCTTACCGTTCATTGCTGTTATGCCGAAAACCACCGCACGTAAAAAGATTGAACAAATTGAGTTTTACGGTGGTAAAGCGCATCTTGTAGAGCGCTCAGATCAGATTTATGACGAGTCTCGACGCTTGGCTCAAGAGCTAAATGGTCACTACATGGACCAGTTTACTTATGCTGAACGTGCGACTGACTGGCGCGGTAACAACAACATCGCGAACTCTATCTTTAGCCAAATGGAGTTAGAGGATCAGCCGATTCCTAGCTGGGTAGTGATGAGTCCTGGAACAGGCGGCACATCAGCAACCATTGGCCGTTTTATTCGTTACCAAAAATACGACACTAAGCTTTGCGTGGTAGACCCTGAAAACTCAGTGTTTTACGACGCTTTCCAGTCAGGAAATCACTCATTGAAAGGCGATACTGGCAGCAAAATTGAAGGTATCGGGCGACCACGTGTCGAACCAAGCTTTATTGCTGGTGTCATTGATGAAATGCGCAAAATTCCAGACGCAGCCAGTGTGGCAACCGCCCATTGGGTATCTCAGCTGATTGGACGTAAAGTCGGCGCATCAACAGGCACCAATCTTTACGGTGTGCTGCAATTGGCTTGTGAGATGAAACAACGCGGTGAGAAGGGTTCTATCGTGACGCTTCTATGTGATTCTGGAGAGCGTTACCTAGATACGTATTATGACTTAACATGGGTAAAAGAGAACATCGGCGATATTCAACCTTACTTAGCTCAACTCGAAGTCATTCAAGCAAAAGGTTGCGTTGAGCCAGCTTGTTGCGGCTCAACTAACGCTTAACGTGCAAACTGGACTTTAAAAAACAGCCCAACTTCATGCGGGCTGTTTTTATCGCTGGGTTTTACTTTTTCTGGCGCGCTTCAAACGCAGCCAATTGTTCTGGCGTTGCCGCTGGTTGATGATTTTGTTTCCACTCATCGTAAGTC
This sequence comes from Vibrio sp. Vb0667, assembly GCF_033391095.1. Taxonomy (NCBI): domain Bacteria; kingdom Pseudomonadati; phylum Pseudomonadota; class Gammaproteobacteria; order Vibrionales; family Vibrionaceae; genus Vibrio; species Vibrio sp. Vb0667. The sequence goes on from NZ_JAWPOL010000005.1 coordinate 177,686, forward strand.
ATGCCGTAAACACGTTCGCGAGCGTCATCAATATCTAAATCCAAACCGAGATTTTCAGCCTCAGATTTATACCATTTGCTAAAGCAGTTGCGACAGAAGCCCGCAAGGATCATCAGATCGATGTTTTGTACGTCTTTGTTGGCATCTAAATGCGCCAATAAACGGCGAAATGTCGCCGCGTCTAACTTATCTTGTTCTTCTTGAGTCAAGTTTTTATATTTGAATTCAGCCACTTTCCTTTCCTTCTCTCTTATTTGACTAGCTTTCGTCACCATATCTAGTTAGTTGGTAGTCATGAGTAAGAAGTATGCTTTAGCGCAACAATTCCCATTCTAAAATCACTACCTTTGATAAAAGCTGATATGATAGTTACCACCCATCCTATTGATTAAATTAACATTTAAACAAATCATTACAACGGTCTTTTACCAAGGTTATCGTCTAGTTATGAAAAACGCCATTCTATTATTGTCTACCTTGACCATTAGCGTGCCAACTTTAGCTGCTCAAGAACAAGCTCATCAATCTTATTTTTATCTAGGTACTGGTAACGTTGGTTTTGATACACCGTACTTCGGCTCGGATAGAGACAATGAGTGGTCAACACCACATATCACAGTTGGCTGGGGTTACCATGTAAACCAATACCTCGCGTTTGAAGGGGTTCTGCGCTATTCACAAAATGAACTTAAGAACGATGCTCTAAAAACTGACTTAGATCTTCACTATTACCAAGCAGGTATGTCTGCTGTTGTAACGAGTGATGACTTAGGCGATACGCCACTATCACTATTCGGTCGCGCAACAGCGCTTGGCACTCAAGCCGAAATGTACGTACCAAACGAACAAAAGGTCACAGATGACTCAGGCGCACTATTCAACATCGGTGTTGGCGTCCATTGGGATATGAGTACAGATATCTGGTTACGCGCAGAGTACATTTATAATGTCGCAGATATGGGTTTTGAAGATTTTTACGACAGCTACGAAGGTGTACAAATCAGCCTAGGGAAACGCTTCTAATCGAACGCTTCCGAGCTAACTTTAAACCGATAAAGAGAAGCCGAGGTTATTACCTCGGCTTTTATGTTTTAACGTTTGATTTAAGGGTGCGCTATACGGCCCTTCGTATCATGGCTAATTGCTTTGTTTAACTCTGCTTCTACATGACCTGGTGCTTGTGTTTTCGCCGAAATCAATCGGTACATTGCCGGGATAACAAACAAGGTCACCAATGTCGCAAACCCCATCCCGAAAAAGATTACCGTACCCACGGCAATACGGCTCTCATAACCCGCCCCTGTCGATACTATCAACGGAATTGCGCCAGCAAGTGTGGTAAACGCAGTCATCAAGATTGGACGTAGACGTCGCGCAGCTGCATCAATGATCGCTTTTTCAAACCCAACGCCACGATCACGTAGCTGATTGGCAAATTCTACGATCAAAATACCGTTTTTCGTCACCATACCAATCAACATGATCATGCCAATCTGGCTATAAATGTTCATACCTTGGCCCATAATAACCAAACCAAGGAAGCCACCAAATACACCCATCGGCACCGTAAACATGACCACTAACGGGTTTACGAAGCTTTCAAACTGAGCCGCCAACACGAGATACGCCACTAGTAGTGCCAATGCAAACACAACAGCAACACTCGCTTGGTTCTCTTTAAAGTCTTTCGACTCCCCCGAATAACTCACCGAAATGTCACCCGGTAAGTTGTCGATGGCTTCCTGGTCTAGGTAACTCAGCGCATCTCCTAATGTATAACCTTCCGACAGGTTGGCAGTAATAGTGATGGACTTCTGTTTGTTGTAGTGAGAAAGACGAATAGAGGCCGCCACTTCTTCAATTTTTGTGACCGCATCTAACGTCACTAGCTGACCGCTATTCGTGCGCAGATAAATCTGACTTAAATCTGCAGCATTATTAAAGCTATTTTCATCACCGCGAAGATACACATCGTACTCTTCGCCACGCTCAACATAAGTCGTTTCGCTTTTACCACCGAGCATGATTTCTAGGGTGTCAGAAATGTCTTTAACACTGACTCCTAGCTCTGCGGCACGCTGTCGGTCAACTGTAACCAATAACTCAGGCGTTTTTTCCGAGTAATCTATCTCTGCTCCTTCCATCATTGGTGATTCTTCTGCTTTGTTCTTTAGCATTTCAGCCCAAACAACGAGCTCATCGTAATCAGAGCCGCCTAATACGAACTGAACTGGCTCACTCGAACCACCTTGGAAACCTGGCATAAATGGGAACACTCGAACATCTGGGATACCCGCCAATTCTTTCCGTACTTTGTTAAGGGCTTGCTGAGCCGTGATATCACGTTCGTTCCAATCTTCTAGAATCATGATCACAAAGCCTGTCTGGTCTCCTGCCTGGCCACCAAACGCTGGCGTTTTGATACTGAATGACTTCAGATAACCTTGCCCTAGTAATGGCATCAATCGGTCTTCGACAATATCCATATTGGCTGACATACGATTGTACGACGTAGCATCTGCACCGCGCACAAACGCGAATATCACACCGCGATCTTCTTGTGGGGTCAGCTGAGCCGGTACCTGATTCATCAAGAAATAGCTACCGCCCAAACAAGCTAGAATCACCAGCGGAGCAGCCCAACGTACTTTCAATGCACCTTTCAATAATGCGCGATAGCCACTCTCAAGCTTGCTAAACAAGCGATCAACCGCTTCATTGAATCGATTTGGTTTTACATTCGCTTTCAAAATCTGACTACCTAATACAGGAGTCAGCGTCAGGGCAATCAAAGAGGAGAATATGACCGACATAGCCAGCAATACAGAAAACTCTGTAAATAGTAGACCTACCATGCCATCCATAAAGGAGATCGGTAAGAACACCATCACCAGCACTAATGTTGTTGCTATAACAGCAAAACCAACCTCTCTTGTGCCTTTATATGCGGCGAGTAATGGCGATTCACCGCGTTCAATATGGTGGAAGATATTCTCTACAACCACAATTGCGTCATCCACCACCAAACCAATCGATAATATCAACGCCATCAAGGTGATCAAGTTGATAGAAAACCCAAAGTAGTACGCGGCAATGAACGAAGAAATCAGAGAAACAGGTACCGTAACCGCAGGAATTAAGGTTGCACGAGCTTGGCCGATGAAAATGTACAACACCAAAATCACCAAGCCGCCCGTGATAAATAGCGTGCTGTACACCTCTTCGATTGAACGCTCGATAAATACTGTCGCGTCGTAATCTATCGCAAGACGTGTACCTTCTGGTAAGAACTTCTGGATGTTATCGACTTCAGACCTAACCAGCTTCGCAACCTCTAACGGGTTTGCGTCTGACTGCGGTACCACACCAAGACTGATGTTTACTACACCATCACTTTTGAAGGTTGAGTTTTCGTTTTCTGCACCAATGAAGACATCTGCTACATCTTTTAAATAGATAGGTGTATTGTCGCTTGCGCGTTTAATGACAAGATATTGAAAATCTTCAGGCGTGTTATAAGTACGAGCCGTACGCACGGACATTACCGTTGAGTCGTTGCGAACTTCACCACCTGGGCTTTCTAGGTTCTCACTTCGTAAAGCTGATGTAATGTCCGAAGCTGTAACTGAACGTCCAGCCATTAGTTCTGGCTTAAGCTTCACGTACATGACCTTGTACAAACCACCGGAGAGATCAATGGAGCTAACCCCAGAGATCAGGCTAAAGCGGTCCATCAATACACGTTCGGCATAATCGGTTAATTGAGTACGGTCCATCTCTGCAGAACTGAGATTGATGTAGAGCGATGCCTCTCCCGAGCCATTGTTCTTATAAACAATAGGGTCATCCGCTTCATCAGGTAGCGAGCGCTGAGCACGAGCCACGGCATCACGCACGTCGCTCACACCTGTGTTGAGATCGTAACCTAACTCAAACGTGATCGTGATACGCGACATGCTGTTACGAGTAGTGGAGCTAATTTCATCAACTCCACTGATCCCAGAAAGCTGGTCTTCCAAAACGGAGGTAATTTGGCTTTCAATAATAGTCGCAGATGCACCCTCATAACGCGTACTGATAGAAACGACTGGGCTTTCTATATCAGGCATTTCACGAACGGCTAATTTGGTGAATGACACAAAGCCAAACACACACAACAGCATGCTCAGAACTAACGCCGCGACAGGGCGTTTAACTGAAACGTCGGACAGTAACATTAGTTTTCTTCCTCATCCGATTCACTGTCATTGCGTGTCACATCCGTGGTGTTCGCTTTTAGTGGCGCGACAATTTCTTTCACTTCGACACCATCACGCATGTTAACAATGCCTTGAACCACAATCTTGTCACCAATCTCAACACCAGATTCGATCACCACCTCGTTACCAACACGAGCACCTAGCGACACTTCTTGACGAGTAGCTTTGTTGTTTTCATCAATTACATATACAAAACGTTTAGTTCCGGAGTATTCAAGCGCTTGAACAGGAATGATTGGCGCCTTAATAGCAGGAAATGCTAGTGAAGCGTTCATCAACATGCCCGGCTTCAATTGATTTTCTGGGTTATCAAACTCAATACGCACGCGAAGATTCAGTGTTTCGGCGCTGATACGCGTATCAATACCTGTGACTTGACCAGTAAAGATCTGGCTACCCCATGCACTGGTTTTAGCGATGACTTCCATACCAATAGAAAGCATCGATAAATAGCGCTCCGGTACTTGTAAATCCAGTTCCATGACGGAAAGATCATCCAACGTCAAAAGTTCAGTACCCGCACTGACCATTTTGCCGCGGCTAAAATCGATAAAACCAACAGTGCCAGAAAATGGAGCAGTAATATGGAGATCAGCTAAATTGGCTTGAGCAGCATCTAGCCTCGCTTGTGCTATTTCAACACTGGCTTTTTGTGCATCGATTTCAGTTTGAGTAATCGCATTCCGCTTAACCAAACGTTGGAACTCTTTTAACTTACGCTGTTCATCTTTTAGATACGCCTTTGCCTCAATCAAAGCGGCTTGAGCCTTATCGTCATCTAACTTAATTAATAGCTGGTCTTGCTGGACATTTTGATTCGCTTTAACAGCGATTTGATTCACTTTGCCGGCGACTTCCGATGCGACAACCACAGACTCCGCTGCCTTTAATTTGCCGATAAGAGTTAAGGATTGATTGATCTCGTGCGTTTCTACTTGTTCAGTCACAACGGTAACCGCTGAGCCTCCTCGCATCGCAGCGCAAACCGATGGAGAACTCAGTAATATAGAAAGCGTTAAAACAGATAACGATAACGTGGCTTTCATGCTCATGATATTGACTTCTAAACGAATAAACTTATGTCATTAAACTGCTTACAGTTTATCAGTAGATACGGTGTTTAACGTCAAGTAGTGTAAATTCAAGTAAAAAGCGCGCTTCTCTTCTGTTCAAAGGACAAACAAAACGCTGACTTTCTACCATCTTTGCCCAAAAAGACAGCATTCAACGTAAAAACGTAAGAAAAACGCTTTACAGCCTGAGCGAGTTTGCTATGATTCGCTCCGCACTTGGGAGATGAGTTGGGAAAACATCTTACTAAGTATAAAAATCCTCTGGAGGGGTTCCCGAGTGGCCAAAGGGAGCAGACTGTAAATCTGCCGGCACTGCCTTCGATGGTTCGAATCCGTCC
>NZ_JAWPOL010000060.1:0-6530 GCF_033391095.1 Vibrio sp. Vb0667
AAAACTATATGTAGATTTAGAACAACTTAATGCAAGAAGTTCCGTTTTTTGTTGTGATTCTTGCCACGATTCCACTTAACAAGACGTCATTTGTCAGGGCATTGAAAGAAAAGTCCTCACAGGTACAATGAGTTTTCATTTACACGAAGCCAAAATAGACATGAAGCAAAACAATCAGCAGAGAACCGGGTTCGGTTATTTTCTATACGGGATACAATTGGCACTTGCCCCTAAAATCAGGCGCTTTGTCATCTTACCTCTACTTGCAAATATCTTGCTTGTAGGTGGTGCCATCTTCTATCTATTTTCAAACCTTAATATATGGATAGAAGGCTGGATTGGGCAGCTGCCTGAGTTTTTATCCTGGTTAACTTACATTCTTTGGCCTTTACTCGCTCTGACGATACTCGCTACCTTCTCCTATTTTTTCAGCACGCTCGCGAACTTTATCGCCGCGCCATTCAATGGCCTCTTGGCTGAAAAAGTGGAAGAGTACTTAACGGGACAAAAAGTAAATGATGATGGTTTCACTGCCGTCCTGAAAGATGTTCCTCGCGTTTTAGCTCGTGAGTGGAGAAAGCTCCTTTACATTTTACCTAAAGCAATAGGCCTATTCCTGTTATTGCTCATCCCTGCCCTTGGACAAACAGTAGGACCATTTTTATGGTTTATCTTTACCGCCTGGATGCTCGCGATTCAATATTGTGACTACCCGTTTGATAACCACAAAATCCCATTTAACGACATGCGTTACAAATTGAAACAAAAGCAAGGTAAGGCCTATGGCTTTGGGGTATTGGTGTCTGTATTTACGACGATCCCAATTTTGAACCTCATTGTCATGCCTGTAGCAATATGTGGTGCAACCGCTATGTGGGTCGCGGAGTTTAAGCACCAACGATAGTCGATTAGAGATTAAGGAAAGGGATCAGCGCCAGCTTTTCCCTTTTCTTTTATCAAGTTCTGGGCCAACCTAATAAGATATAACTTTTTAATCCTTTTCCCTTTTTTTCATACCGCATATTCTTCTATCCATATTCACACAACGTGTAATGAAGGAACATCACTATGAGCAAAATCTACGAAGATAACTCTCTTACTATTGGTAATACACCTCTCGTTCGTCTAAACAAAGTAAGTAAAGGCAAAGTTCTCGCAAAAATTGAAGCGCGTAACCCTAGCTTCAGTGTTAAGTGCCGTATCGGTGCAAACATGATTTGGGAAGCAGAGAAAGCGGGCCTTCTTAAGCCAGGTGTAGAGCTTGTAGAACCTACCAGTGGTAACACTGGTGTTGCTCTAGCATTCGTAGCGGCTGCTCGCGGTTACAAGCTAACATTGACCATGCCTGAATCAATGAGCCTAGAACGCCGTAAGCTACTAAAAGCACTAGGCGCGAACCTTGAGCTGACTGAAGCGGCGAAAGGCATGAAAGGGGCGATTGCTAAAGCAGAAGAAATCGTAGCAAGCAATCCTGAGAAGTACCTACTTCTTCAACAATTTGACAACCCAGCGAACCCAGAAATCCACGAAAAGACTACGGGCCCTGAGATTTGGGAAGCGACAGACGGTGAAATCGACGTATTCGTTGCTGGTGTTGGTACGGGCGGTACTATTACAGGTACTAGCCGTTACATCAAAGGTGAAAAAGGCAAAGCCATCACTTCTGTTGCAGTTGAGCCAGCAGAGTCTCCGGTTATTGCACAAGCACTTGCTGGCGAAGAAATCCAGCCTGCCCCACACAAAATTCAAGGTATCGGTGCTGGTTTCATCCCTGGTAACCTCGATTTAGACATTATTGACCGTGTTGAGCAAGTTACCTCAGAAGAAGCGATTGAGATGGCTCGTCGCCTAATGGAAGAGGAAGGTATCCTAGCTGGTATCTCATCTGGCGCAGCGGTTGTTGCAGCGAACCGACTTGCGGAACTACCTGAATTTGAAGGAAAAACAATTGTAACTGTCTTGCCAAGTTCCGGTGAGCGTTACCTAAGTACAGCACTCTTTGCAGGTATCTTTACCGAAAAAGAGAACCAACAATAATATGTGTTCAAATCAATTTTTAGTTTAAAAAAGCCCCGTTTAGGGGCTTTTTTGTTGATCCCTGCCCTACCTTTGGTAATATCAGGGTGTTTTATTTCTAGCTTCAAAATAAAGAAGCAGAACACAAAAAGGTTTCAAAGTGATTACGCACGCAAACAGTTGCGTAGTTACCAAACTTTTGACTAGTATCAGAACTGACGCGCTTTGAACTCTTCCCGTGCTAGCGCACAAGATGTAAAGCAGTTAAGCTAAAATCTGGTCACAAACTAACAAAAAAATACATTTATTGGGGTATATCACATGTACGAGAAGCAAGTAGAAATCACAGCAGAAAACGGCCTTCACACTCGTCCAGCTGCACAGTTTGTTAAAGAAGCAAAAGCATTCGACGCAGACATCACTGTGACTTCTAACGGTAAAAGCGCTAGCGCTAAGAGCCTGTTCAAACTACAAACACTAGGCCTAGTAAAAGGTACTCAAGTTACTATTTCTGCTGAAGGCCCGCAAGCTCAGCAAGCAGTTGACCACCTAGTTGCTCTAATGGACCAACTACACTAATCCGGTCTCCTACTCCAGAAGCCATTTTGTGAAAGCAAAATGGCTTCGTTGGAAATAGGCTCAAAACTAAGCTAAAACTATTCGTTAGCGCACCCATTATTCTCCCGTTTTATAAAGTTGACCAAACTTAAGGTAAGGCTATGATTTCAGGCATCCTAGCATCTCCTGGTATTGCAATCGGTAAAGCACTACTACTTCAAGAAGATGAAATTGTCCTAAACACAAACACTATTTCTGACGATCAAGTAGAAGCTGAAGTTCAGCGTTTCTTTGACGCTCGTAACAAATCTGCAGCTCAGCTAGAAACTATCAAGCAAAAAGCGCTTGAAACGTTTGGCGAAGAAAAAGAAGCGATCTTTGAAGGTCACATCATGCTTCTTGAAGACGAAGAGCTAGAAGAGGAAATCCTAGCACTTATCAAAAACGACAAGATGACTGCTGATCACGCTATCCACTCAGTGATCGAAGAGCAAGCATGTGCTCTTGAGTCTCTAGACGACGAATACTTAAAAGAGCGTGCAACTGACATCCGCGATATCGGTTCTCGTTTTGTTAAGAACGCACTAGGCATCAACATTGTTTCGCTTAGCGATATCAACGAAGAAGTAATTCTTGTTGCTTACGACCTAACGCCATCTGAAACTGCACAAATCAACCTAGACTACGTGCTTGGTTTTGCTTGTGACATCGGCGGTCGTACTTCTCACACTTCAATCATGGCTCGCTCACTTGAGCTTCCAGCTATCGTTGGTACTAATGACATCACGAAGAAAGTTAAGAATGGCGACATGCTGATTCTTGACGCAATGAACAACAAGATTGTTGTTAACCCATCAGAAGCTGAGCTAGAAGAAGCGAAAGCGGTTAAAGCAGCATTCCTAGCTGAAAAAGAAGAGCTAGCGAAACTGAAAGACCTACACGCAGAAACGACTGACGGTCACCGTGTAGAAGTTTGCGGTAACATCGGTACAGTGAAAGACTGTGACGGTATCCTTCGTAACGGCGGTGAAGGTGTTGGTCTGTACCGTACTGAATTCCTATTTATGGACCGTACTGCGCTACCAACTGAAGAAGAACAGTACCAAGCGTACAAGGAAGTTGCGGAAGCAATGAACGGTCAAGCTGTGATCATCCGTACTATGGATATCGGCGGCGATAAAGATCTCCCATACATGGATCTTCCAAAAGAGATGAACCCATTCCTAGGTTGGCGTGCTGTACGTATCAGTCTAGATCGTCGTGAAATCCTTCGTGATCAGCTACGTGGCATCCTACGTGCTTCTGCACACGGCAAACTGCGTATCATGTTCCCAATGATCATCTCTGTCGAAGAAATCCGTGAGCTTAAGAAAGCGATCGAAGAGTACAAAGAAGAGCTACGCGCTGAAGGCCACGCGTTCGACGAAAACATCGAAATCGGTGTTATGGTTGAAACTCCAGCTGCTGCTGCGATCGCACACCACTTAGCGAAGGAAGTGTCTTTCTTCTCTATCGGTACAAACGACCTAACTCAGTACACGCTAGCGGTTGACCGTGGTAACGAGATGATTTCTCACCTATACAACCCACTATCACCAGCTGTACTTACAGTGATCAAGCAAGTTATCGACGCTTCTCACGCAGAAGGTAAATGGACTGGTATGTGTGGTGAACTTGCAGGTGACGAGCGTGCAACACTTCTACTTCTAGGTATGGGTCTGGACGAGTTCTCAATGAGCGGCATTTCAATCCCTAAAGTGAAGAAAGTTGTTCGTAACTCTAACTTCGCAGAAGTGAAAGCAATGGCTGAAGAAGCCCTTTCTCTACCGACAGCAGAAGAAATCGAAGCCGTGGTAGAAAAGTTTATTGCTGAGAAAGCTCAGTAATCGGTAGTACCAAGTAATTCAATACTTAATGGCCATTAGACGGCGAAAAAAGTCGTCTAATGAGCTATATTGGTATACTATAATTCGACAGAATAAAACCAAACCTTAGGAGCATGACACAATGGGTCTGTTTGACAAACTTAAGAAGCTTGTATCTGATGACAGCGCTGACGCTGGTGCTATCGAAATCATCGCGCCACTTTCTGGTGAGATTGTAAACATCGAAGACGTGCCAGATGTTGTTTTCGCTGAGAAAATCGTTGGTGACGGTATTGCTATCAAGCCAGCAGGCAACAAAATGGTAGCTCCTGTAAACGGTACTATCGGTAAGATCTTCGAAACTAATCACGCGTTCTCTATCGAGTCTGACGACGGTGTTGAGCTTTTCGTTCACTTCGGTATCGACACAGTTGAACTAAAAGGCGAAGGCTTCACGCGTATCGCTGAAGAAGGTCAAACTGTTAAAGCTGGCGACACTGTAATTGAATTCGATCTAGCTCTTCTAGAAGAGAAAGCGAAGTCAACGCTAACTCCAGTTGTTATCTCTAACATGGACGAAATCAAAGAGCTAAACAAGCTTTCTGGTTCTGTAACTGTTGGTGAAACTCCAGTTCTACGTGTAACTAAGTAATTTTTACTTAATCGAACACGAAAAAAACGCTGCCAATGGCAGCGTTTTTTATTATCTGACTTTTTTTGAGCGATGGGCATCGCTGAAACCCGCTCAGCTAAGTAATCCAAGTGCCGAACTCGGCCTTTGCTTTGCCTGAGCCAATAACGCAGTTGTCGCATCTTGGAGCACTTGAGAACGCACCATTTCCGTAGATTCTCTTGCGAAGTCTGTATCTCTTATTCGACTCTTGGATTCTGTAACACTCTGATTCACAGTATTTAAGTTATCCACCGAACCATTTACACGGTTCTGAAAGCTGCCAATTTCACTTCGGTGCGAATCAACGTACTTAATTGCTGCATCAATCACCCCAATTGAAAGCTGCGCCTTACCTGCCGTCGACATATCGATGTCATCCATTGTGACTAATTGACCAGCGCTCACATCAAGCTCATCCGCTAAACTCCCTTCGAGAACCACACCCTCTGGCGCCTTCATCGTAGAAGCGAAGAATTGCAGTTCATTGTTTTCCGTTACTGAAGCATTCACTATCGATTGTTGAGCATTGATGTAAGTGGCGACCTGTTCTATACGGTCACCCAATTTGAGTCCAATGGATTCCGTTTGGGTTTGCCCTTTACTGTCTTGGTATTCGACTTTGAGAGTTTGGTTATCTCCAGTGACTCGCCAATCTTTATCGACCGCATCACCAACATAATGCTGCCCTCCCATCTCTGGGATGTGGCTACGCATGTTACGTAACGTCAAAGAGATTGAATTAGCGTTCGCGCCAATATGGAAACTTTGTGAACCGTAAGATCCATCAAACAGGTTTTTATCCCCAAATGTTGTCGTAATCGCGACACGATCAAGCTCATCTTGCAGCGCTACGACCTCATATTGAATACTTTGCCGATCACTTGAGTCATAACTGCCGTTTGCTGCTTGAAGCCCCAGAGAGCGTAAGCGTTGCAATATGTCACTGCTTTCGTGCAATGCTCCCTCCGCTGTTTGAGCAACAGAAAAAGCGTCGTGCGCATTTCTTAAGGCGACATCAAGCCCTCTCGTTTGTACATGGAGAGTATTCGATATCTGTAAACCTGCCGCATCATCGCTCGCCGAGTTGATTCGAAACCCCGAAGTTAGGTTGCGTTGTGACTCAACATTTTGCGCAGCTGCTTGACTCAGGTGTCTCTGCGCCACCATCGCAGAAACATTGGAATTTAAAGAGATCATCTAATCGATATGAATGCCTTATCGAACATACTGTCAGGACACATCTGAATCGTTATAGCCAATAAGCAAAAAGCCAGGGATGAGCCTGGCTTTGGTTTCTTGCTTTGTTAAATTGATTAACCTAGCAGACTTAGCGCTGAGTTAGGCGCTTGTTTCGCTTGCGCAAGGATTGAGCTTGACGCTTGCGATAGAATTTGTGATTTGGTCATTGCCGTCGTTTC
>NZ_JAWPOL010000061.1:0-6368 GCF_033391095.1 Vibrio sp. Vb0667
TGTTTTACCGTGGTCAACGTGGCCGATAGTACCAACGTTAACGTGCGGTTTCGTACGTTCAAATTTTTCTTTAGACATGAGTGGTCCCTCTAGGTACGGATTTAGGTGGCCCAAATTGACCACGCAACCAAAAAAAGATAATTGGTAAATCTAATATCAAAAGGAAATAAACTTGAGAGCTGGTGCTGATAGGCAGACTCGAACTGCCGACCTCATCCTTACCAAGGATGCGCTCTACCACCTGAGCTATATCAGCACTCAAATTAGAGTGGAGCGGGCAGCGGGAATCGAACCCGCATCATCAGCTTGGAAGGCTGAGGTAATAGCCATTATACGATGCCCGCAACACGTAACTCTGAGAGCTATTTCCTAAAGAATATGGTGGAGGGGGACGGATTCGAACCATCGAAGGCAGTGCCGGCAGATTTACAGTCTGCTCCCTTTGGCCACTCGGGAACCCCTCCAAATTTTCAAGCCATTCAGACTACTAAAGGAAAGAATGGTGCCGACTACCGGAATCGAACTGGTGACCTACTGATTACAAGTCAGTTGCTCTACCTACTGAGCTAAGTCGGCATAAGTGGTGCGCATTCTATTGAATGATTTTCTAGGTTGCAATAGTAATTTGAAAAAAAATCATAAATTTCGATTTTTTAGATTCGTTTGCTGCAAATTCGTACAAACTTAGCTTTTTTAAAGTAAACTTCGACCTTTGTCGTTTGCTTTGAAGTTCGCTTGATGTATGTTCTTGCTTCTATTAAACCAAGGATAAAAGAGACCCATGAGTCCATTTTTGTCATTTGACCGTGCAAATTGGGCCGAGTTAAGAAACTCTGTACCGATGACACTTTCTGAAGACGACTTGACTGCGCTTCAGGGCATTAATGAAAACCTAACCATGGAGGAAGCGGTAGAGATCTACCTTCCTTTGTCTCGTCTTTTGAATCTGTATGTCCAGGCTCGTCAAAGCCGCAATTCCGTATTACAACAATTCTTAAATACAGAGGAACATGCTCCCCCTTTCGTAATTGGTATCGCTGGCAGTGTTGCTGTAGGCAAAAGTACGACTGCTCGTATTCTAACGGCATTGCTTTCTCGTTGGGAGAATCATCCCAAAGTGTCCTTGGTTACAACAGATGGCTTCCTATATCCGAAAAAAGTACTAGAAGAACGCGGTATCATGCATCGTAAAGGCTTCCCAGAATCCTATGATATCAAGCGCTTAGTCGAGTTCATGTCTGACGTAAAGGCAGGAAAGCCCGATCTTGAAGTACCCATCTACTCTCACATCACGTATGACATTACTGATGAACTAAGGAAAGTGGATAGACCGGATGTTCTTATTATTGAAGGTTTAAACGTTCTGCAAAGTGGAATGGACTATCCACATGACCCGCATCGTGTCTTCGTCTCTGACTTTTTAGATTTTTCAATTTATGTCGACGCAGAAACAGAAACCATTGAACATTGGTATGTAGAACGCTTTTTAAAGTTTCGCCAAGGGGCCTTTACGAAACCAGGCTCTTATTTTAGCCACTACACACAACTCTCTGTCGATGACGCAAAGAAAAAAGCGAAGCAAATTTGGCATGATATTAATGGGCTCAATTTAGAATTGAATATTCTTCCAACTCGTGAGAGAGCCCACTTGATTCTACACAAAGGCGTTAACCACTTAGTTGATAAAGTCTCGTTGCGAAAGTAATCGAAGATTAGTCACTTTTACGCAACGAGATTTCACCACCAATATAAGTCTCTAGTCCTTGGGAGGTTTCGATTAATATTCCACCTTGATGATCGATGCCTCGAACGACGCCATATACCTCTCTAGGACCAATAAGCAGTTTGACCTGACGATTAAGGAAATTGTCTAACCGATTCCAACGTTCGATAAAGCCAGTAAGTCCTTTCATTTCATATTCGACAAGTGCGGAATTCCAATGCTTGATAAGTGTCATTGCTAGAACATTTCTATCGATCTTGAGACTCTGATTTACTTGGTTCAACGTGGTCCATGGCTGGTCAATCTCAGGCTGGTCGTCAGGCATTCCAATATTCAGGCCCATCCCAATCACTAGATGAGCAGCCCCACCGGCCTGACCCGACATTTCAACCAAGATTCCGGCCAGTTTTTTATCTTGATAATACAAGTCATTCGGCCACTTGAGTTTAACACCTTGCATGCCTACTTCTTCCAAAGCTTCCACTGCGGCAATCCCAATCACCAAGCTCAAGCCCATTGCCGCAGCCATTCCTGCATCCAGTCGCCAATACATAGAGAGATATAAGTTAGAGCCAAACGGTGAGACCCATTGTCTACCGCGGCGACCACGCCCTTGTGCTTGATATTCAGCAATACAAACACGGCCCTTTTCCGAATCCGCGACTCTGTCGAGCAAATATTGATTCGTTGAGTCAATCACAGGGACGAGTTCAACAAGTGACTCCGAGCTAGTGGTAAGGAGAGTCTCGTCTAACAACTGCAATGGTGAGGCTAATTGGTAACCGCGCCCTTGCACTCGATAAATATCAATACCCCATTCACTAAGACCTTTAATGTGCTTAGCGATTGCCGCTCTAGAAACATTAAGATCGTCGCCCAACGCTTCTCCTGAATGAAACTCTCCATCACTTAATAACTTTAGAATATGAAGTTTCGTAGAGTGATCTTTTCTCATCTAGATGCCTCGATCTGAGCCAAATTGGTCTCCCCGGTACGATTGAGAAAGCGTACTTCATGCTCAAGTATGATTTGGTATTTGTCCCATACTGTATGCTTCACTAAAGAAGCAAGCGCGACAATGTCATCAGCACTACAATTATCTATGTTGGTCAAAACCAAAGCTTGCATAGGGTTGACCTGCGCACCGTGTACAGACTTCCCTTTTAATCCACACTGATCAATAAGCCAACCAGCAGCAATTTTCATTCCTCCTGAAGCTGGGTAGGCCACTACGTTAGGGTATTTTTTTGTTAGTCGATCATAGTGATCTTCTGTGATCACTGGGTTTTTAAAGAAACTACCTGCGTTACCTATCTTCGTTGGATCTGGCAGTTTTGCCTTTCGCACTTGGCATACTCGTTCGAAGATAGAAGCAGGGCTGAGTTGTTCTTCTGGGATACTTTGTAAAGGGCCGTACTGGTTAATCGGCTGCCATTGCTTCGCCAACTTAAGCCC
The DNA here is from genome assembly GCF_033391095.1 of Vibrio sp. Vb0667. Taxonomy (NCBI): domain Bacteria; kingdom Pseudomonadati; phylum Pseudomonadota; class Gammaproteobacteria; order Vibrionales; family Vibrionaceae; genus Vibrio; species Vibrio sp. Vb0667. The sequence continues at coordinate 3,179 of NZ_JAWPOL010000061.1, forward strand.
TAATGCGGTGATAAAGCACTTTCCGTGCAACGCATGTTTAAATATGGAATCCCTATAGGCAAACTCACAGTCTTGGGCGTGCATTCTTTTGTTTTCAAACGTAGTTAGGTCAAGAACATCTACATAATCACAGATGTCTTTTAGCTCTAGGCCATACGCACCAATGTTCTGAATAGGAGCCGAGCCAGCACAACCTGGAATCAAAGCTAAGTTCTCGATCCCACCGATCCCCTGATTCACACACCAGGAAACTAATTCAGGCCAATCTTCACCACCGGCAATATGTAATAGGTAGTCCTCATCCGTTTCCGTGACTTCTTTACCCATGATTCGATTAACAATCACTAATCCCTCAAAATGTTCTGTAAAAAGAACATTACTTCCTTTACCTAAAAAAAGTTTCGGTAAATGGGTGAATCTTGGGTTTTGAAATAGCTCAATAACATCTTCGAGCGACTCAACGATAGCTAAATAGGAACACGATTGTTCAATTCCAAAAGTATGGTAAGCCTTTAGGCTCGCATTTGTTTTAATTTGCATAGTAGGTTTGCAACACCAGATAAGATTCTCTTAAACTGTCGACATTCTACATTAGTTATCTTTTAACCGCAGTGACAATACCAGACTCATTAATCATAGAAGTGTTAAATCCCATCAAGCTCCCCCTCATTAAGAAACTATACAAAGCGTATTACCCTGCGGGTCGAGCCAAAAAGGATGAATTGATCATTACAGCAAGCCATAAGGGTGAAATCATTGCGTTACTACGTTTAAAAAGTGTAGATAAAGTTCGTCTGTTGACAGGAATGTTGGTCATTCCGAAAGTTAGGGGAACAGGGATTGGAAAAAAACTACTAACTCATTGTAAAAACAATGTTTTCACTGATGGCGATTATTGCTTCGCGTTTACACATCTCGAATCCTATTATTCCAAGCATGGATTCACAACAATTGATTGCTCTGAGCTACCACACCCGCTAAAAATGGCATTTCAACGTTACGTAGATAGCGGTAAAGATCTCATTCCAATGCAATTCATCTCTTCAACGACATCAAAACGCGTGCTTTTGTAGCCAGGTAAATCATATCTTTGATAAAATGGCAGGTTCGCAATATTGCACTAAACTAAGGTACTCATACCGATATGATAGTAAGTAGGAATCCATTCGAACAGTTGCCAAGTCTCGCTGTCAATCCGGAAGACTTTGATGTTCTGTATTCAGCAGAATCATTCAGAACCCGTCTTTTAGATGCGATCAGCAAAGCAACGTCGCGAATTTACCTAGTCGCTCTATATCTGGAAGATGATGAAGCTGGACGTGAAATTCTCACTGCGCTTTATGAAGCGAAACAGCGCAATCCTGGGTTGGACATCAATATCTGTGTCGACTGGCATCGAGCGCAGCGTGGCCTGATTGGTGCGGAGACATCTGAGGGTAATTCAGCGCTTTACAAAGCATATGCCAGTAAGTACCTACACCCAATCCCTGTCTATGGCATACCAGTGCGTGGCAGAGAAGTTTTTGGGGTACTGCATTTAAAAGGCTTCATTGTCGATGATACTGTTATCTACAGTGGGGCGAGCTTAAATAACGTTTATCTCCATTATCATGAACGTTATCGATTTGATCGTTACCATGTGATTCGACATGAACCTTTAGCGAATTCAATGGTGCAATTCATTCAGGAAGAAATGATTGCTCACCCTGCCGTTAATGATCTTGCAGGAAAAGATAAGCCAGAAACCAAAGAAATAAAGTCGGCGATTCGCCAACTGAGGGCTTCTCTTGCTCAAGCCAACTATAAGTTTGAAGACCAAGCTGCAACAGAAGAAAGCGTAAAAGTCACTCCGTTAGTTGGGCTAGGCAAACGCCGTAATCTGCTCAATCAACAGATTGTAAAGTTATTGGCAGCAGCCCAAGACGAAATTTTCATTTGTACGCCTTACTTTAACTTCCCTAAAGCACTTCATCGTGAAGTGAAACGAGCTATGAAGCGTGGTGTGAAAGTAACTATTGTTGTGGGTGATAAAACCGCCAACGACTTTTACATTGCACCCGAGGAAGACTTTAAAACCATTGGCGGACTTCCATATCTTTACGAAGTGAATTTGCGTCGCTTTGCGAAAGCCAATGAAGCGAATATCGCCGCACGTAAATTGTCAATTCACCTATGGAAGCATGACAATAACAGCTTCCACCTTAAGGGTATTTGGGTTGATAAACGCTATATGCTACTTACTGGGAATAACCTAAACCCACGTGCTTGGTCACTCGACCTAGAAAATGGGCTACTCATACAAGACAATTATGCGAAGCTCACTGAGAAGTTTGAAGACGAAGTTTCGCGTATTCTTGAGCATACTCACCTTATCTGTACTTATAAGCAATTAGAGAAAGTAGAAGACTATCCTATAGGGGTACAGCGACTGGTCAGAAAAATTACCCGCCTAAAGGCAGATGGTGTTTTAAAACGTATTCTTTAGACATCATTTCTCGCTCTAAAGTACGTCGAGATTTTTATACTAAGCCAACCGCTTTAGCAGTTGGCTTTTTCATATAATCCATTTGGAATACTTAACTATTTTCTAGTACCGCTAGTGAGCACATAACCACTTAGATCTAGAGCGACTCTCTTAATGGGTTTGAGCTTTGACGTTTGTGAGTACTCCGCATAGCTTACAGCCTCGAGCTAAGCTACCCCTCTCTGTTTTGGCGCTTCTTACCCCTTGGCGATATATTTTTTCTGAGACTCATCAAATGTTCAGCGTCGAAAATCATCACCTCGCTAATGAAGAGCTCCTTCAATCTTTCACCTTCCAATTCTTTTCAAGTCGTTTGATTTTTGAGCCAGGAGAGATTGGGGGTATATATGACGCTTTTCTGGATTATGTGCACAGTTCGTTTTTTCTTTCTCATCAAGATTCAAGCCGTTGAACGCCTTTGAATACCATAGATTACTTAGGTTTGTTTGTAGGTCATATTGTCTTTCCACAGCATCAACGGCCTATATTAATTAAAGCCTAGTGTGTAATCACGCAAAGTTCACTTAGTAGGGATTATGGGGAGTAGTCTAATTAGGTGTAAACACACTTCAGGGAAACGCCGCAGTAGAAACGAAAAAAGCCTCAGTCTTTCGACTGAGGCTTAATATAAGTGGCGGAGTGGACGGGACTCGAACCCGCGACCCC
>NZ_JAWPOL010000062.1:0-6232 GCF_033391095.1 Vibrio sp. Vb0667
GGTTGATGAAGTACTGCCTGAACAACCCATGCGTCAGTGGGTGTTGAGCTTCCCGTTTCAGCTGCGTTTCCTGTTTGCCAGCCGGCCCGAGATCATGGGGTGGGTGCTGGGCATCGTTTACCGCGTCATTGCCACGCACCTGGTCAAGAAAGCGGGCCATACCCACCAAGTGGCCAAGACGGGCGCGGTCACCCTGATCCAGCGTTTTGGATCGGCGCTCAATCTGAATGTTCACTTCCACATGCTGTTTCTCGACGGTGTGTATGTCGAGCAATCCCACGGCTCAGCGCGTTTCCGCTGGGTCAAGGCGCCGACCAGCCCAGAGCTCACCCAGCTGACGCACACCATCGCCCACCGGGTGGGTCGCTATCTGGAACGGCAAGGCCTGCTGGAACGGGATGTCGAAAACAGCTATCTGGCCTCGGATGCGGTGGATGACGACCCGATGACACCCCTGCTGGGGCACTCGATCACTTACCGTATCGCTGTCGGTTCACAGGCGGGGCGAAAGGTGTTCACTTTGCAAACTCTGCCGACCAGTGGTGATCCGTTCGGTGACGGGATTGGCAAGGTAGCCGGGTCCAGCCTGCACGCCGGCGTGGCGGCCAGGGCCGATGAACGCAAGAAGCTCGAACGGCTGTGCCGGTACATCAGCCGCCCGGCGGTATCCGAGAAGCGGCTGTCGTTAACACGAGGCGGCAACGTGCGCTACCAGCTCAAGACGCCGTACCGGGACGGCACCACGCACGTCATTTTCGAACCATTGGATTTCATTGCAAGGCTGGCCGCCCTGGTACCGAAGCCCAGAGTCAACCTAACCCGCTTCCACGGGGTGTTCGCACCCAACAGTCGGCACCGGGCGTTGGTCACGCCGGCAAAACGGGGCAGGGGCAACAAGGTCAGGGTGGCTGATGAACCGGCAACACCAGCACAACGGCGAGCGTCGATGACATGGGCGCAACGGCTCAAGCGTGTTTTCAATATCGACATCGAGACCTGCAGCGGCTGCGGCGGCGCCATGAAAGTCATCGCCTGCATTGAAGACCCTATAGTGATCAAGCAGATCCTTGATCACCTGAAGCACAAAGCCGAAACCAGCGGGACCAGGGCGTTACCCGAAAGCCGGGCGCCACCGGCTGAGCTGCTCCTGGGTCTGTTTGACTGACGAGCCTGAAGGCCAACGATACCAATCAAAATGCTGCGTTCACAGCGCCGCGGCAGGGATCCGCCGTGCTGGTTGTCGGAAAAGGAGCCGCTAGTGGGAAAGAGGAGGGTAAATTTTCAGCGTTGCTGGCTCCCCGTCAGCCGGATTGGGTTGCATCGCAGGGGTGTCGAAAGAGTCAACTGCGGTCCAAAGCTGTTGGACTTGGGTGAAAAGGGCGTTTATTCTTCCTATACGTATGATTCAAACTGCAGATGAGTTACATTTGAAAGAAAAGGTGAAAAAACCAATTGAGAAATTATTGCATGTGCTTAATGCCTCAAATAAAAAATTAATTATTCAATACCGATCATTATGAAACTATCATTAATTGTTGCCATGGATAAAAATTTTGGCATTGGTAAAGACAACGATTTGTTATGGAAATTGCCGGCTGATATGAAATTCTTTAAAGAAACTTCAACAGGTCATGTAGTAATAACCGGACGTAAAAATTATGAATCTATTCCTGAGAAATTTAGACCCTTGCCAAATCGTGAAAATGCCGTTTTAACTCACCAAATCGGCTATCAAGCACCAGGAGCTCATGTCTTTTTTTCACTTACTGAATGTTTAGAGTTCTATAAAAATGAAACCGAAAGAACTGTTTTCATCATTGGTGGGGGACAAATTTATGCAGAAGTTATGCAGCGAAACATCCTTCAAGAAATGTATATCACACAAGTAGATGGAGTGTTTGACGCAGATACTTTTTTTCCTAAATTTTCTGAATCTGAGTGGAATAGTGAAACTGTACTGAAACAGGGTATTGATGAAAAACACGCTTTTGCTTTTGAAATAAAAAAATATACACGTAAATAACTCTAAAACTTACTGTTTTTGTTGAAATGTTTTGTATGTAACGGTTTCAAAACTTCAACGACCTTACTAACTTTGCCTCCTTATGATTTTATGTATAGCTGAAAAACCTTCTGTGGCAAAAGATATTGCCGAAGTAATTGGTGCAAAACAACGCAACAACGGCTTTTATGAAGGAAATGGCTATTGGGTAACCTGGACTTTTGGCCATCTGTGTACATTGAATGAACCCCATGATTACAAAGAAAATTGGAAATACTGGAAATTGGAAGATCTGCCAATTGTACCTAAAAAATTTGGCATTAAACTAATTGATAACGATGGAGTAAAAAGGCAATTTGCTGTTATTGAAAAATTGGTAGCATCTTGTTCTGAAGTCATCAATTGCGGGGATGCCGGGCAGGAAGGGGAGTTGATACAAAGATGGGTATTGGCACCTGGTCAAGAAAGCGGGCCATACCCACCAAGTGGCCAAGACGGGCGCGGTCACCCTGATCCAGCGTTTTGGATCGGCGCTCAATCTGAATGTTCACTTCCACATGCTGTTTCTCGACGGTGTGTATGTCGAGCAATCCCACGGCTCAGCGCGTTTCCGCTGGGTCAAGGCGCCGACCAGCCCAGAGCTCACCCAGCTGACGCACACCATCGCCCACCGGGTGGGTCGCTATCTGGAACGGCAAGGCCTGCTGGAACGGGATGTCGAAAACAGCTATCTGGCCTCGGATGCGGTGGATGACGACCCGATGACACCCCTGCTGGGGCACTCGATCACTTACCGTATCGCTGTCGGTTCACAGGCGGGGCGAAAGGTGTTCACTTTGCAAACTCTGCCGACCAGTGGTGATCCGTTCGGTGACGGGATTGGCAAGGTAGCCGGGTCCAGCCTGCACGCCGGCGTGGCGGCCAGGGCCGATGAACGCAAGAAGCTCGAACGGCTGTGCCGGTACATCAGCCGCCCGGCGGTATCCGAGAAGCGGCTGTCGTTAACACGAGGCGGCAACGTGCGCTACCAGCTCAAGACGCCGTACCGGGACGGCACCACGCACGTCATTTTCGAACCATTGGATTTCATTGCAAGGCTGGCCGCCCTGGTACCGAAGCCCAGAGTCAACCTAACCCGCTTCCACGGGGTGTTCGCACCCAACAGTCGGCACCGGGCGTTGGTCACGCCGGCAAAACGGGGCAGGGGCAACAAGGTCAGGGTGGCTGATGAACCGGCAACACCAGCACAACGGCGAGCGTCGATGACATGGGCGCAACGGCTCAAGCGTGTTTTCAATATCGACATCGAGACCTGCAGCGGCTGCGGCGGCGCCATGAAAGTCATCGCCTGCATTGAAGACCCTATAGTGATCAAGCAGATCCTTGATCACCTGAAGCACAAAGCCGAAACCAGCGGGACCAGGGCGTTACCCGAAAGCCGGGCGCCACCGGCTGAGCTGCTCCTGGGTCTGTTTGACTGACGAGCCTGAAGGCCAACGATACCAATCAAAATGCTGCGTTCACAGCGCCGCGGCAGGGATCCGCCGTGCTGGTTGTCGGAAAAGGAGCCGCTAGTGGGAAAGAGGAGGGTAAATTTTCAGCGTTGCTGGCTCCCCGTCAGCCGGATTGGGTTGCATCGCAGGGGTGTCGAAAGAGTCAACTGCGGTCCAAAGCTGTTGGACTTGGGTGAAAAGGGCGTTTATTCTTCCTATACGTGCCGCGTTCCAGGCGGCGACTATGAGGGCTATGTCGATGCCCATGTGCGCCGGCTGGAGGCGCTACGCCGGGCCGGTATCGTCGAGCGGATCGACGCCGACCAATGGCGCATCCCCGATGATCTGGTCAGCCGTGCCGCCGCCCATGACGCCGGCCGAGACAGTCAGGCCAGCGTTCGCGTCCTTTCCCCGGTCGATCTGAACAAACAGATCGGATCGGACGGCGCGACCTGGCTGGACCGGCGGCTGATCCACGGCGAGACGGCCGACCTTGCGCCAACCGGCTTCGGGCAACAAGTCCGCGAAGCCATGGACCAGCGCCGCGAGCACCATATCGAACAGGGCGACGCCACCCGCAGCCGGGACAGCCGCGTCTTCTACCGGCGCAACCTTCTCGCCATCCTGCGGGAGCGCGAGGTAGCCGGCGTCGGATCGGATATGGCTTTGAGTAAGGGCCTGCCGTTCCGCGCCGCCACGGACGGCGAGAGCGTCAGCGGCAAGTTTACCGGAACCGTGCATCTATCGAGCGGCAAGTTCGCCGTGGTCGAGAAATCCCATGAGTTCACCCTTGTCCCGTGGCGGCCGATCATCGACCGCCAACTCGGCCGCGAGGTTATGGGCATCGTGCAGGGCGGGTCGGTGTCGTGGCAGTTAGGGCGGCAGAGGGGGCTGGAACGCTGAGTGCGCCCATGCCGCATTGCGAAGCAAAAGATAATCGGATAAAATGTAGCAATTCATATTCGTAAGCGTGGAGTAATCAGATGGGAAATTCCAAGTCAGCAGACAAGTAAGCCGCAACAACCAGTATTGTTGTTGCGGCGCTCTGTAAGGCTAGTCTCATCTGATTGCTGACGAGCAGACGTCGCCCGGTATTCCTTAATCGAGGGTTGATTCGTCATGACCACCACACGCCCCGCGTGGGCCTATACGCTGCCGGCAGCACTGCTGCTGATGGCTCCTTTCGACATCCTCGCTTCACTGGCGATGGATATTTATCTCCCTGTCGTTCCAGCGATGCCCGGCATCCTGAACACGACGCCCGCTATGATCCAACTCACGTTGAGCCTCTATATGGTGATGCTCGGCGTGGGCCAGGTGATTTTTGGTCCGCTCTCAGACAGAATCGGGCGACGGCCAATTCTACTTGCGGGCGCAACGGCTTTCGTCATTGCGTCTCTGGGAGCAGCTTGGTCTTCAACTGCACCGGCCTTTGTCGCTTTCCGTCTACTTCAAGCAGTGGGCGCGTCGGCCATGCTGGTGGCGACGTTCGCGACGGTTCGCGACGTTTATGCCAACCGTCCTGAGGGTGTCGTCATCTACGGCCTTTTCAGTTCGATACTGGCGTTCGTGCCTGCGCTCGGCCCTATCGCCGGAGCATTGATCGGCGAGTTCTTGGGATGGCAGGCGATATTCATTACTTTGGCTATACTGGCGATGCTCGCACTCCTAAATGCGGGTTTCAGGTGGCACGAAACCCGCCCTCTGGATCAAGTCAAGACGCGCCGATCTGTCTTGCCGATCTTCGCGAGTCCGGCTTTTTGGGTTTACACTGTCGGCTTTAGCGCCGGTATGGGCACCTTCTTCGTCTTCTTCTCGACGGCTCCCCGTGTGCTCATAGGCCAAGCGGAATATTCCGAGATCGGATTCAGCTTTGCCTTCGCCACTGTCGCGCTTGTAATGATCGTGACAACCCGTTTCGCGAAGTCCTTTGTCGCCAGATGGGGCATCGCAGGATGCGTGGCGCGTGGGATGGCGTTGCTTGTTTGCGGAGCGGTCCTGTTGGGGATCGGCGAACTTTACGGCTCGCCGTCATTCCTCACCTTCATCCTACCGATGTGGGTTGTCGCGGTCGGTATTGTCTTCACGGTGTCCGTTACCGCGAACGGCGCTTTGGCAGAGTTCGACGACATCGCGGGATCAGCGGTCGCGTTCTACTTCTGCGTTCAAAGCCTGATAGTCAGCATTGTCGGGACATTGGCGGTGGCACTTTTAAACGGTGACACAGCGTGGCCCGTGATCTGTTACGCCACGGCGATGGCGGTACTGGTTTCGTTGGGGCTGGTGCTCCTTCGGCTCCGTGGGGCTGCCACCGAGAAGTCGCCAGTCGTCTAACCGACGACTGGTAGCAGGCCCGCTCCGATGCGGCGCACTAACCATCGAAACCTCGTGAATGTCGGTATCCTGTCTGGCAGGATACCGCTCATTTCCCTTGTTCAGTTCATCGCCGTCGCCGAGCATCTGAATTTTCGGCATGCGGCCAAGGCACTTGGTATCAGCCAGTCGAGCGTCAGCGCGCGTGTGAAAGCGCTGGAGGATAACCTTGGTGTCCTGCTATTTGAGCGCCATGCGCGGGGCGTTCGGCTAACAGACGCAGGCAGGCACTTCATGGAGCGTGTCACGGCGGGTGTCGATCAACTCGATCACGCAGTGAAGACCGCGGAGTGACGGGCACTGGCTGGCAATGTCTAGCAACGGCAGGCATTTCGGCTGAGGGTAAAAGAACTTTCCGCTAAGC
>NZ_JAWPOL010000063.1:0-4504 GCF_033391095.1 Vibrio sp. Vb0667
CTACACGTTGGTTTTAGTGTTTAAGGTGGTATGCGGCGGCTTTTGTATTGCGTTGCTCACCCCTTAACAGGGCGTTAGCATACTTTGATAGGAGTTTAGATGACCACGATAGTCGAACAAATTGTTAATCGTGAAATTGACTCGGTCATCGTGTACGAATCTGACAAAGTTATAGCTTTTGCAGACCATGACCCAATCAACTTTGGACATATTTTAATTTGTCCTAAGACTCAATATCGTACTTTCATCGACTTGCCCGAGTCTGTGTTTTTAGAGATCACCGACGTCGCAAGAGATTTATATAAGCGTATAGAAGCTAAGTTCAATCCCGATGGTATCGGCTTTATGCAAAACAACGGAGAGGCACCTCATTTCAACGAGCTCGACCATTACCATTTGCATATTTTCCCTCGGTTCCATGGCGACCAGTATGGTTGGGTTAGTAGTGAACTTGGAATTCAACCTATGGATAAACTTAGAGAATCACTTAAAGATCTATGAGCGTTGAAAAAGTAAGCTAACAAATTGTTCAAGAGTGATTCGGCACGCGTGGCATTTTGACTATGCGTTGGTTTTAGCGGTTAAGGTGGTATGCGGAAGCTTCGGTATTGCGTGCCTCACACCTTAACAAGGCGTTAGTGTTCAAGGGGAAAGAATTGGACGAGTTACTAAAATATGTTTCTCTTATTACTTTATGTGGAGCGGCAATTTCGTTTGTGATTGGATTGATTAAATGGATCGATCAGCGAAATAGAGAACAGCAGCAAAAACATTATGAAGCATTTCATCAGATGGTGTTGCTAGCTTCTGGCATTGATGGAAATCGTCAGACAATAAAAATGGTTCAGCAAATTGCAGCTATTTATCAACTTCAGAGCTATAAAGATTTTGCTTTTGCGTCAGTTCCTGTTTTGGAACTTATGTTGTTTGAATATGGTAACCAAAGCGACCCTCGTTCAGAGCATATGATAAAAGCAATCAAATCTACTATTCATGCGCTCAAAGAACATTAACAAGTTGCTTAAGAGTGATTCGCAACGCATGGCATTTTTACTATGCATTGGCTTATGTGATTAAGGTGTAATGCGGTTACAATGGTATTGCGTTGCTCACACCTTAGCAAAGCGTTAGCACTGGGTTGACATCAAAGGCTAAAAGTTTCTGTTTTTATTGGTTTCTTTTCCTCGCTTTGCACCTAAGCAAATGTGCCTTTCAGGTTCGCTCCGGTGGCACTATATGAGTTGTTTTCGCTTTGAGTTTGTCGTTTACGGTTTCTAACTTTCGGACTATTTCACTGGCGCGGTTTCTTTGATGCGGTTGATTTCCTGCCTTAAATTTGGCTATTTGTCGTGGTTGTTGAAGTCCGATGATCGAATCCTTTGCAAATTTTATTACTGCGAAATAGGGTAGTTTCGCATGTTTTTCTTCAAGCCAACTTACGTCTTGAAGTTTGTTTTTAGTTTGGCAGCTGTCCGTTTCGTTTTGGTGTTTTAAGCCATAAATTTCGTGCTATATTTCAATGTCTTGGCGTGTGTCAAAGGCTTAAAGGGCAGCGTGCTAACAAACAGTTCAAGTGGGATTCAGCACGCGTGGCATTTTTGGTATGCGTTGATTTTGGTGTTGAAGTGCCATGCGGTAACATTGGTATTGCGTGCTTCACCCCTTAACTGGGCGTTATGTTTATTAGGAGAGTGTATTGAATCTATGCATAACTATAAGTGAAATAGACTGGTCCTTAACCAAGGATGTATTTTCAATATTAGGTACCGTCGGTGCACTTATTATTGGCACATTTGGTTTATTCACTTGGAGACGGCAGCTGCGAGGTACCAGCGAATATGAGCTCGCTAAAAAAGCAGTTTTCAAGACTTATGAAGTTCAGCAAGCCCTTCAAGCTGTCAGAAATCCAATGTTGTATCTGAGTAAAGAAGAGGTCGAGGTCGGACGTCGTCTTGAAGAGGAGCAGCGAATATATAATGAACGTATGACTTTGCTTTATGAGAAGTGGGCAGAACTACAAACAATACGTCTTGAAACAAAAGCAATATGGTCAGATAGCGCTCATAACTGTTTTAACGAAATTCAACAACGTATTGGAGATTTAAGAGGTGCTATTTGGCTACATTTCTGGATGAAAGGCGCTTATGCTGGTCCAGGGGCAACAGTTGATAATAATCCTGAGCGAGTTATTGAAAATGATAAGGTTGTGTATTTCGTTTCAGATGATGACGAATTCAGCCAAAAAATATTCAAGTCGGTAGAGAAAGTAGAATTATTCTTTGGCCCAAAAATTCGGGGTAAATAAACATAACAAACTGTTTAAGAGGGATTCGCAACGCGTGGCATTTTTACTATGCGTTGATTTTAGTGATTAGGGTGGTGTGCGATGGCTTCGGTAATGCGTTGCTCACCACTTAACAGAGCGTTATGTGTCAATGGGTTTCTAAACAGAGTGAGAAAGATAAAAATGCAGTTTATTTGGGAAGTCTCGGACGTAGAAATAGATACCTTGTTACCTCAGTGGAAATGGTTGCTTAATCCTACAGGGAAACCTTTGTATCTAACCATCATGGGTGACTGGCTATTTGGTGAAGTGGATGGCTCAATTTCATTGTTATCGGTTTTAGATGGTACCTATGAAACAATTGCTTCGGACTTTCATGAGTACAATAAAATGAATAAATCACAAGATTGGTGTGATAATGTCTTTTTAACTAGTTGGTATGACTTGGCGCTCGAACACGGGCTACAACCAAAACAAGACGAATGCTTAGGTTGGAATCTGCATCCAGTTATTGGTGGTGAGTTTTGTATGGAAAATTTGCAAGTATTTACTATGAAAGTATATCAATCACTAATGTCTCAGTTGCATTTTCAACTTCAGCACGCAAACACATAACAAACTGTTTAAGAGTGATTCGCAACACGTGGCATTTTTACTATGCGTTGAATTTAGTGGTTAAGGTGGTATGCGGCGGCTTCGGTATTGCGTTGCTCACCCCTTAGCAGGGCGTTATGTAGCCGCGAGAGGACGGTAAGTTAAAAGGATTTATATATGTTAAATATTCGGCAAGCTCGCATTGAAGATATCAGTGTTATCAAGAAACTACAGTTTCAGCTTAATGAGTATCATCAAGCAAATTTACCTGATGACTTTTTGTCACCGGAAGAAATTGAACAAAAAATAGACCTACACAAGATAATCAAAAGTGAAAGCTCGATTTTTCTGGTAGCCGAAAGCAAAGGGCAGTTAGTAGGTTTTGTTTTTGGTGAGCTATGGGTTCGTAAGTCTTGGACGCTCAAAGAGCGAAAGATCGCAAACGTTGAACAGATTGTTGTGGATTCATGCTTTAGGAGTCAAGGTGTTGGAGTGGCGCTAATAGAGGCATTTGAGGAAAGGGCTATTTCTAACGGCGGAGAAGAGCTGTGGTTAGAAGTATATTCTTTCAATGAATCAGCTCTAGCTTTGTATCGCAAAGCTGGTATTGAGCCCAAGATCCAAATTGGACAGAAAGCACTAACCTGAAAGTCGGCTACATAACAAATTGTTCAAGAGTGATTCGGCACGCGTGGCATTTTTACTATGCGTTAGTTCTAGTGGTTAAGGTGGTATGCGGAAGCTTAGGTATTGCGTGCCTCACACCTTAACAAGGCGTTAATTCCCCAGAGGAAGCAATCAATCCGTAGGGAATTTTTGTTTCTGGTGGAGTACACGCATAACTCGGATGATATCTCCCTCGACCCAGTAAGAGATAATCATCGAAATCTCAGGAATAATGAGTAATCGTCCGCGGATACCATCTCGTTGTACGCCCATTAAAGGTTGTTCAAGCAAGTTTTCTACTTTTGCTTCAATGAGGTTGTCAGTTTTTTCTGCCGCATCAGGGTTGAAGTCATAGAGAAACTCGAAGATCTTTTCACGATCATTAAGTGACTCTTCTTCCCATAAAATCATTGCTTACCTCGATTACGGATTCTGGCTTTGCGCTCTTCCATTCGAGATTTAGCATTTTGGTGCTCAACGAAAACGGACTTTCCTGAGTCAAACTTCTCAAATGCTAGATTTACTTGTTCAGTTAGCCATGCATCGTGAGACAATGTTTTTCTTTGTTGTTCAGCAAGTTGCTCAGTAAGTTCACGGCATGCGTCACTCAGAGTGCGACCTTGGCTCTCAGCCATTTGTTGAGCTAGGCGTTTTGTTTCTTCATCAACACGAAATTGAATTCTAGTGTCCATGATTTATTCCTTTGTTGGTGTGTGTACAAATGTTAGCACTAGGCTTTGAGATGGGCAACTAACAAACAATTTAAGAGTGATTCGGCACGCGTGGCATTTTTACTATGCGTTGGTTTAAGTGAATAAGGTGGTATGCGGGGGCATCGTATTGCGTGCCTCACACCTTAATTGGGCGTTATGTGCTTATGAGAAAAATTGACATGGAAGTGATAGAGGCCAACCCTGATTTGGCCCCAATATTAGCGAGTTATGCGAAAGAATGCCTAGA
>NZ_JAWPOL010000064.1:0-3929 GCF_033391095.1 Vibrio sp. Vb0667
CTATTACCCCGCCACTTTCACTCTTAGGCTACAATCACGTACATTCAGCCTGAGAGATCCGTTGCGGAAATAACGCCGCATTAAGGGGCAGCGACGCGCTACTGCTAAACTTCAATTTACCACCGTAAACACAACTGCCAAGATTTGAGACAAAGTCGCCACGCGTTGACTGTCCCTCTTGAATGCCTTGTTAGCTTATTTCGTGCAAACCATTGTATACCAAAAGCCATACCTTACTTTGCTTTACATGCTGAACTTGAGACTTAACACCAAAGCCGACAACTTCAGGCTGTGTACTTTGAATTACCTTGCGCCAAGCTAAAACCGCCGAACGTGGAGACTCACGAAACTTCACACAATGAAGCTGACATTTGAATTGCTGTTTTCACATACAAGACTTTGCAAATGGCACTATCCAAGGCGTAGTTGAAATGAGCACCAACTTTTGAAGTTTGGAGGCTAAATAAACAGCCAACAGCCAACAGCCAACAGCCAACAGCCAACAGCCAACAAAAGCTTATTCACTGACACATCTAGAACAAGAGAATGTGTAACCATTGCACGAACTTTCGATGATAACCCCAGATCGAACTAGCTATAAGATTCTGATTTTACTGTTGTAAGCTAACGCCGCATTAAGGTGTGAGCAACGCTACCTCGAAACTTCACCATACCACCGTAAACACAAAACCCAACGATGGAATGAAAAATGCCAAGCGTTGGGAATCACTCTTAAATGCTTTGTTAGAACTTTATAGCTCACGTGCATTAAAGTACTGACCATGAGTCTTCGTTGTCTGTACCCAGTCAGCAATGATTACCTTAAAGCCTTGCGTCTTAACTTTAGTGCCTATTTGTTCCAAATAGTCTGTGTTCATTGGGAACACACCCAACCTCAATACCTCCATGCCAAGCTTAGTTACTTTGTAAACTTCAAACTCGGCTTTTTTACCACTATTTTCATGAGTAATACGGAGTATTTTATTGTTATGGAATAGGGCTTGCTCATATGAATCAGCAATACGGGAACCTAGAGTGAGATGTAACCCACCACCTTTTACACCGCTTAGAATGCCAATATCTTCCATTTCTAAAAGGTAACTAAAATCCAACCCTGCATCTTCAATAGCTTTAACTTGATAAACACTATCGGAAATAGCAAAAGGCGCAAGCTTAGATATTTCATGAGCTTCTGATTTAGAAATATTCTTAATAAACTCAAGGGTTCTAAGTGAATATGAACCTGGACTAGCTAGCTCACCAGCTAAAGCTTTAGCCCATAGTCTTTGCAAGTCTTCTGAACTAATTTTTTCGACACTATCGCGCCAGCGAGCAAACCAGTCGGAATCTAAATCCTCTTCACTTCCCTCAGTATAATTATTCTCTAACTCTTCCTCTGCAAACAAAACCGCCTTAGTTACATTGATCTGCTCTTGGATATCCCTAGCTTGGCGGGTATTTAGGGTATTATCTCGTAACTCCTCTAGAGAAAAAGTTGGTTCGATTCGACCATCTCTCAATGCCAGAACAGAAGTTTCGCTATCTGAATCTTCCAAGGAAACAAGTTTACGGTCTTCCGTAAAAATTTTTCTTCCCGCCTTTATGTCAGCTACATCAATTTCTGTTTGTGCAAGCATAAGCAACTCATCTCGTCGAGCATCAACATTTGCTTTTCCTTGCCTACGAGTTTGCCATGGTGAAGCCAGAGAACCGACACCCTCTCTAGCTACCGTGTCCCATAACTTACCTAATAATTTTTCACCAATCATATACCGCCTCATGACTATAATTTGATGTAAGTTCTAACGCCGCGTTAAGTAGTGAGCAACGCTAACCACCTAACCTAAATCTTTGCACCTTAAACACTTAACCCAACTTAGAATGCAAGGCGCCAAGCGTTGGGAATCTGCCTTAAACGCCTTGTTATGCGAATTTGCATGCATAAGCTAACTTGGCCCAGTGCAGACTACCTTAAGCACGAAAAACCACAAACAAACCAAACACTTTTTGTGACTCAAGAAACAGCAGAGTCACTATGTTACAGCCGAGATTTCAACAACCACGAAATGCGCCCTTTCAGCAACAATATTGCTTTTAAACCACCCAACCTAGCAGCGACGAACGTTCAACAAATACTGAGCATCGATAGACTTGCCCTTTCCACACTTTGAACCCAACTAAACTTCCACGCACCGGCTCGGAAAGCGAATGAGGCAACCCACGAATGTTGGCATGTTTTACGGCCTAAGAGGTTCATGAAATTGAGCCAATAATGCTGAGTTGCCGACACCGAAAAACGGATAACCAAAGAAAGCGAAAACGAGAGATGAGATAATTTTCCTTCCAGTCGCATAACGCCTTGTTAAGGTGTGAGGCACGCAATACCAAAGCCTCTGCATACCACCTTAACCACTAAAACTAACGCACAGTAAAAATGCCACGCGTGCCGAATCACTCTTGAACAATTTGTTATGTAGCTAATCGCGTAGTTCGTAAAACCCTTTTTCGATATCGTACTTTAAGTGCTTTGTCAGTGAGAACTGCGGGTCTTCTTTGAGAAATCTATTAGCTATCATCATTTGGTACTCATTGACTGACATACCGTCAAAAACATGTTTATTAATGTTAAATCCAGAGCAGTTTTCTTGCCCGCCAACACTTTTATCACTGCCTTTTCTATTTGATTTGCCAATAATCTTGATCTTCATATGGAGGCAATCTGACAAATCTGTGTACTTGATATTGGTGCTATCAATTTTCATAAATTCCTCTTGCTACATAACGCCCTGTTAAGGTGTGAGCAACGCAATGCCGAGGCTCCCGCATACCACCTTAAACACTAAACGCAACGCATTGTAAAAATGCCACGCGTTGCGAATCA
Source organism: Vibrio sp. Vb0667 (assembly GCF_033391095.1). Classification (NCBI taxonomy): domain Bacteria; kingdom Pseudomonadati; phylum Pseudomonadota; class Gammaproteobacteria; order Vibrionales; family Vibrionaceae; genus Vibrio; species Vibrio sp. Vb0667. The sequence goes on from NZ_JAWPOL010000064.1 coordinate 2,882, forward strand.
CTCTTAAACAGTTTGTTAACTAACTACGATTTGTAAATATCTAAAAAGCTATAGCTCGGCTCGGGCATATTACGGGTATAGAAGGCTTCTGGAACATAATCCGTTTCAAACCCCAAGCGAAACCCGTATTTCTGGTAAGCAAGCTTTGCAAGTGCCAATAAAGGCACAGAAAAATAGCCAGTTAACTCTTCCTTTAATTTTTTTTGACTCCAATACTTGTGGTGCCCTTTGACCGCTTCATACATTACTTCTTGATATTCCGCTTCACCACAACCTGATTTATTTAGGACTTTTATCATCACATTAATCGTTGGTAAATTGATAAGGTTTGCGTGTTCAAAGGCTAAACCCTCAAGATACTCAGGAGTACTTACATCAATAAACTTCTGAATTAACGACTTAACGTCGCCAGATTTTATTCCAAGCATGGCCATCTGGAGTTCAAAGAAGGTATGAGACCGAACATTAGACCACTCAGTGCTTGGGTGATCGGCTGAGTTGGCAAGGTATTCTATATCGCTCACTTGCTCACAGAATAAAGATAGCCAAGCTGAATCTATCAGATGTGCCCCACTGATGGCGATGTGTTGAACTGTCTTCGCTCCTAAAGTCACCTCTGCTTTAGGGAGTACCACAGAAATCGTCTCTTCATCACTGAATAGCTGTGACTGTACTAATTTAATATCAAAGTACTGATGCATATCCATCGCTCTAAGACTGGATTCTATGTCACCAACCTTATGGTATAGACAACTTGTTAGAGAAAGACCTGCAAGGCTCACATCATATAAATCGACTTTGCCACTTTTATAGTAAAAATCAAAGTCATCAAGCAGTCGATTACATTTCATCCCATATGGGTTAGAAAGTCTCTTTAGGTAGTCTGCATGACATGGTATTGGTTTAAAGTGTTCTTTTGATGTCATATAAACATTTCTCTTTAATTTATTAACTGGATCGAAGGAGTTAGTTAACGCCGCATTAAGGTGTGAGCGGCGCTTGGCTATACTTGAGCGAAGCGAAACTGCCAAGCGTTGCGAATCACTCT
>NZ_JAWPOL010000065.1:0-3160 GCF_033391095.1 Vibrio sp. Vb0667
TTTTCTGTTAACTGAAGCTAGATTCACGCCAAGATACTACCCACTAGTCTATCGTTTGTCTCATGTCGCCTAACGCCCTGTTAAGGTGTGAGCAACGTAATACCGATGCTACCGCATACCACCTTAAACACTAAAACCAACGCATAGTAAAAAATGCCACGCGTTGCGAATCACTCTTAAACAGATTGTTATGTACCGCCTCAAAACAAGGCACTTTCAATTTGGAACCACTGCTCCATAAAAGGGATAAAGTCCCTTTGAGGTATGAACTTCTGTGCCGCTGTATTATTTTTTAAAAATACTTCCTCCAAAGCCCACACATGGTGGTCGGCGTAAACAGCCCACGCCTTTGCTCCATCGTTAAGCTCTAATCGGGATAGAGGCTTGACAGACAGATAGCCTTTTAATAAAGCTAATGACCTATGAAGCTCCAAATCGAACATATACATGCATGCTCTCGCCAACTCATAACCAGGAGGCATGTTTTGCACTAAATCCCAGTCGATCACATCGCTTACTGTGCAATTAGAATCAAAAAAGACATTGAAATGATGAAAGTCGCCGTGGATTAATTGCCTGCTTGTTAACGGGGTATATGAGTGCGTAGCTTCTGAGCTAGCTAGATAATCACGCTGTTGTTTTACTCTTCGTAGCACCGAGTTATTCATATCAAATTCACTATTTGTTTCAATAGCAGCGACTATTTTTTGTAGTCTATCGACCCAAGCACTTTTATCCCAAGAAAGCTCAATTGTTGGAAAGTCGTTTCCAACCTCGGAAGCGAGTTGAACATGCAGGTCAGCAAGGGCTTTTCCCAACTGAAAAGCATGAAACTCAGACAGAGCACTTTTTTCGATTAACGTTCCTTTTGCTTCAGGAAATAGAGCATAAAACTCATCACCTATTTTACAAAAGGAGTGGTGATCGCGCGTCAAAACAGGGGCAATTATAGTATTCAAATTTTGCGATAACTTTCTCAGCAGCTCATGTTCTAACTTGATCTTAGCAACATTGCGAACACTATATTTTCTAAGATAATAAGTCTCTGAGGATTGGATACGAAAAACATGATTCGTCGCACCAGCTGATTGACGTTTTATACTAGCGCCAGCACCAATCTGACTCCAGTTTTCACCAACCTTACGAACAAAATCACTCATAATTCCAGTTACCCCTTAGGTACATAACGCTGCGTTAAGTGGTGAACAACGCAACCACCCAACCTAAACTATTGTGCCGTAAACACTAAAGCCGATTCAAACCAAAACTGCCAAGCGTTGTGAATCCGTCTTAAACGCTTTGTTATGCGTTTTTTACCGCGTCAAAAAGACTTCTTTCACTATCTGACAAAGGGACTTCAGTCCATTTGGGTGCTATTGCATTTTTGTATTCTTTTGGAAGCTCATCTATTAAGCAATATAACCATGCTAACTTGAGTTCTTCTCTACTCATTTCATTCACAAACTGTGCTATTAATTTGCGTGCAACTTTAAGAAGACTGCGCTTCCATTGAGCCATCTCATTTAAGTTTGAGTTCTTTAAAATGTCATCAACTGTTGCCTTTCCATCTCTGGTTAGCTGTGAAACAGCATTAGGCCACAGCCATTTTAAAAACTCATACCCCTGTTTGTGTAACCACCGCTATGAGCAGATTTATAGGTTCTCATCAATCGCACATGAGCTTCGATTGTATATTTAGTCTTGCCACTCCTATGCTGCCAAATCGTATATATGACACCATAAAGGGCTATTAAAACAGCAGCTGTACCAGCAGAAAATGACCCCAAATTTGCCCAAGATGAAGCATCATCAGGAACTCCGAACTTAGATAGGTAAGTACCGAATGTCATAAGAATTATCGAAAGTAGTACAGCTATATGTTTGAACAATTTATTTTATCCTCTGATACGCATAACGCCCTGTTAAGGGGTGAGTAACGCAATACCGAAGCCACCGCACACCACCTTAATCACTTAAACCAACGCATAGTGAAAGTGCCACGCGTTGCGAATCCCTCTTGAACAGTTTGTTATACAAATGGTTAATTGGATTCTGCGGTCTCTTTAAAGACTAGGTTAAGAGGTTTAGCTAAAGAGTAAATCCACAAACCAAATGCTACAAAGCACCACATAAACAACGCTAGGAAAAAACTAAATATTGGCCACATTGCTAATGCTAGTAACAGACCTGATACACCCGTTACTGGTGTTTCTTCCCACTTTACAGTCTCCGCACCAAATATGGATGCGATGCCACACATTAAAAAGAAAACAAAGAAGCTTAAGCTAAAGCCGATAAAAAGCATTTTGAAAAGAGACCTTTTCGATATTTTCTTAACTGTAATTTCCATTTTCATCCCTGTATTTGTATAACGCCTTGCTAAGGTGTGAGCAACGCAATACCTTAGCCTCCGCATAATACCTTAAACACATAAACCGACGCATAGTAAAAATGCCACGCGTTGCGAATCACTCTTAAGCAACTTGTTATACCGCTTTGTTGAGGCTAAAATGACCAACATAAAGACCACTTAAGAGACCGATTATATGACCACTAGAATTTTAGCCGATGTTGCTGCAAGCATTACCGAATTGAAAGCTAACCCTATGAAAGTTGCAACTAGTGCTTATGGCGAACCTGTTGCAGTATTAAACCGAAATGAGCCAGCATTTTATTGCGTACCTGCCGAAGCGTACGAAATGATGATGGACAGACTCGAAGATCTTGAACTACTAGCTATCGCTAAAGAGCGTGAATCTGAAGAGAGCATTTCGGTAAATATTGATGACCTATAAACTCGACTTTAAAAAGAGCGCACTCAAAGAGTGGAAAAAGCTTGGCTCTACTCTGCAACAACAATTTAAGAAAAAGCTAATCGAGCGCTTAGATAACCCACATGTTCCAGCTTCAAAACTTTCTGGAGCTGACAACATGTATAAAATTAAGTTGCGTCAATCGGGCTACCGTCTCGTCTACAAAGTTGAAGACGATGTCATCATTGTAACCGTCTTAGCAGTCGGAAAACGAGAACGTAGCGATGTTTACCGTAAAGCCATGAAAAGGTTAGATGATTGATTGCGGTATAACGCGCAGTTAAGGTGTGAGAGACGCACATGCACCCTAACCTAAAATAAACTCTGATAAATCCGTGCCTATTTGG
>NZ_JAWPOL010000066.1:0-3073 GCF_033391095.1 Vibrio sp. Vb0667
TCAGTCCTGGTCGATACTCAAATCCTCCGGGTTTACGAACTTCGCCATTGACGTAAAACAAACGGAAGTAATTGATTGTCACCATGACTTTCGGGTTGATTAGATAGTCACCTTTTAAGCCCGTTTCGATTTCGTACTTGAGCTGTTTTGGCGTTTTATTGATCGCTTTGATTCGTCCAAGGTAAGGGTAATCAAAGTAACCATCTGACGTGATGAGAATGTTTTTAATAGAAAGATCTTCCTCCCCGTAAACTTGCACTGAAATAGTGTCACCAGTATCGAGTAGGTAATCTTGTTCGTTTGAATTCGCGCTAACAAAAGTACTGAAAAGTAGCAGAGCTAGGCCAATTAACTTGAATAATGGATTCATTAACATTCCTTGTTACAACGAAAATTGCGCGCTTAACGTCCAGACATTTTGGTCGTAGCTATAACCTGAACGATTGGATGTTTTGTCTTGATATTGCCAATCCGCTTTCAATTGAATCCAGCGTCTAATTTGATAATCAACGCCAGCGGAAAGGGTATATCGTTCGTCGTTTCTCGTGATGCCGGTGTAATCATCTTCTTGATAAATGCCACCTAAACGAGTGGCTAAATAGCTGTTCCAATCGTGTTTGATATCTAGGCGATAACGAGTCTGTAAGTCGTAGTCACCATCTTGGTCAGGGTTGACGGCAGCTTGGGTAGTTTTGACCGTCACCAACGTTTGCTCCTGTGGTAGCCATTCAAATCCGATATCCCAGCTAAAGCCTTTGAAGGTTTCTCGTTGTTCACTATCAAAGTCTTTAACTTGATAGCCAAGCCTTGCGATACCTTGGGTTTTCCCCGATATTTCCCACTCAGCACCGGTGTAGTAAAAGCCGGTGTCGCTGTCTTTTGATGCAGCGCGAGGGTTTTTATTAAGGTACTCGGTGAAGACTTGTTTTGTCCCAACTAACCAATAGGTTTTAGGAGTCGCTCTAAGGTAAAACTCAACGTGAGCGTTTGGGGCGCGGAAGTCGTTGTACTTAGTTTTTGCGTTGGGCTTGCCAGGTAAACCGTTACGATAATTTTGGTAAGTTTTATCGCTGTAGCCTAAGCCAAATTCGAATCGTCCTTTCGCACCAGCAGAGCCAAACACGTAGTTGGTTTTCAAATCATTACGGTAAAACTCGATAGGTGAATCGAGAAGGTTACCTTGTCCTTCAGTGATGTCTTCACCGCGGATTTCATGCAATGCCTGAAAACGATAATCCACGACTAAACGATGACGATGATTGAATTCAAAAAAATTGGTGAACTGAAAGGTATGGTCATCGTAATCATTCTTATCGTCCGAAGAAAAGCCCGCTTTTAGCTTGTACTGAATATCTGCGCGATATTGATTGCGCTCGATACGAGCCAACAAGCTAGGCTCTAGTCCCCAAATGTTTACGGATTCTATATCTTGAGATTTTTCCGCTTTGTTTATGTTGTCGTCGCCTTCGTAGAAGGCTTTGACCAATGGGATAAACTCAATGCCAGATTCAGTTTGATACGCCATTGGCTCTGCTAATGTAGCTGTTGAACAAAGGGCAAGCGCAAGTGCTGGAGTTGTTGTTTTCATCATCGCCGCCTTAGTACGCATTGGAGCCAGTAAAGCCTTTGAACACGGTAAGGAAGATGATTTTGATGTCCATCCAAACCGACCAATGGTGGATGTAATCCAAATCAAACTCGACGCGCTTTTCCATCTTATCGAGCGTGTCGGTTTCGCCGCGATAGCCGTTGATTTGAGCCCAACCTGTAATGCCTGGTTTGACTTTGTGGCGCAACATGTAGCGGGCGACAATCTGACGATATTCTTCGTTGTGCGCAACGGCATGAGGACGAGGGCCAACGATCGACATAGTGCCTTGTAATACGTTGATAAACTGCGGCAGTTCGTCTAATGAGGTGCGACGTAGAAAACCGCCAAACGGAGTAATACGAGGGTCGTTTTTCGTGGCTTGTTTGATGTTTGGCCCTTGATCCATCGTCGTCATCGAGCGGAACTTCCAAACTTCGATTTTTCGACCATCCAAACCATAACGATGCTGCTTAAATATTACAGGGCCTTTTGACGTCAACTTAATACCGATGGCGATAGCAAGCAGGATTGGTGATATCAACACTAAGATAATGCTAGAGAACAAAATGTCTTAGAAGAGTTTAATCCAGGATGAAACGCCAGCAAAAGGCGTATCGAACACGCTGAGAGTTTGAACTTGACCTATTTGATCCCAGCGAGAATGGAGCAGGTTGTAAGTAAAGAAATCCGGGATCAGATAGGTGTTCGCTGTGGTGTCGGAGAACTGGTTCAGGATGGAAGCAATGCGCTCTTTAGCATGCATTGGCATCGCAATGTATACGTAATCGACTTCTTCTCGTTTTGCCCGTTCTAACGCTTGGTTTACCGCGCCTTTGATTGGGTATTCGGAGCTAGGCAATCTGTCGCTAGAGCGTTCGTCATAGAAGCCGTCAAATAGAACACCATGCTCGGTGTGGCTTTGAATCTCGTTGGCAAGGGTAATGCCGTGAGGGGTCTGGCCGATGATGATAGCGGTGCGTGTGTTGAAGCCCATTTTTCGCAAATAGGCCAAAACGGTACGAAAGGTCACTCGCCACGCCAACAGTAATGCCGGCGTAATAGTAACCCATAACGCTAAGATACTGCGGTCAAACAAAGGGTAAACTTCGGAAAAGTAAAGCACCATGAAAAGTAGGGCGCTTGTCATTAACCACGACATGCAAACAATGAACATTTGCTCTCTAAATGAGCTTGTCCGCCATGAGCGATATAGGTTGCCGCTCTCCGCCATAAACAAAAATGAAATACCCCCGACGAAGGACAAGATGACGTAGTCCTTATCCATCGAGGTATTTGTGTCTTTCAATACTAGGAGCAGCATAAAGGTGACAATGACAGCAAGATCTGAGATGCGATATAAAAAAGCGAACTCCATCTCATAAGAACGAATTAGTCCTTTGTGTTTCATGACCTAGTTTCCCTTCTAGCACGCTACCGCCATTGGGGTGATTGCCCAATAGCCGTGTCGCGAACGTTTTAATT
>NZ_JAWPOL010000067.1:0-2883 GCF_033391095.1 Vibrio sp. Vb0667
AGGCGAGTATTTGGATTGTTTTCGATGATGGTGGCACAACGACTCATTGCCTCAAAATTGGCAACACTGGTCCCACCGAATTTAGCTACGTTAAATGCGCTCACTGCGTTTCTCCCACGACTTCCTAAAAAATATACACATCCAATGTTTTGTGAGGAAAGGAACAGAGCAAAAAGAGAGGTAGTTAGATTGTCATTTGAAAATGTACCCTCAGAAGCTCTTCATCAGACGGTGCTGATGACAGTTGATGGGACTCAACCCAAGTCAACCGACAAGCCAAACCCTGCAATTTTGACTTACCTCGGCACTACTCCCCCTCAATGATTGGTGTTGGAATTGCGGTTCCACAAATCATCTGCCTGGGCAGTGCTCCTCTTCTACATAAAGCTCAAACATTGAACGGTTTTGACGTCACAATGTCAATCAATATTTCAACCAGAATGATGGTTTTTATTAACGAAATTGTGACAGTGGTTTGACCTCTATACTTAGGGCTAATTGCCGTGTGCAACAAAATACATTAGTGTGAAACCTTTGATGCCTGAATGTATTGCTAATCGAAATAAAAATTGCTCCTGTTTTCTGGTGAACGACTTGTTAAATAATTCAAGTGAGTTTTCTTGCAAAGCATGAAGAGTGACGATGTTTTGATGGCAAATAATTCTAAAAATGACTTCTTTCAGGCTAAATGACTGCAATCAAGGAGCTGACATGCCGATCCAAAGCTTTATTCCCCCTCACCGAATTTTAATGGGCCCTGGTCCTTCCGATGTTTATCCGCAGGTATTGCAAGCCCTTAGCCGTCCAACGGTTGGTCATTTAGACCCTCTGTTTATCGCGATGATGGATGAGCTTAAACAGCTGTTGAAATACGCTTTTCAAACCGAAAATGAGTTCACTATTGCGGTTTCTGCTCCAGGCAGTGCTGGGATGGAGACTTGTTTCGTTAACTTGATCGAGAAAGGTGACAAAGTCATCGTTTGTCGAAACGGTGTCTTTGGCGAGCGCATGCGTGAAAACGTTATTCGTGCTGGTGGCGAAGTGGTGCTAGTCGATGATGAATGGGGTGCGCCTGTTTCAGTAGATAAAGTTGAACAAGCACTACAGCAACATCCTGATACAAAAATTCTGGCTTTTGTGCATGCTGAGACATCAACCGGTGCTGTCAGTGATGCACAAACTCTAGGTAAGTTAGCCAAGCAATATAATGTGTTGTCGATTGTGGACGCCGTTACATCGTTAGGCGGCGTTCCGTTAAAGGTCGATGAATGGCAGCTTGATGCTGTGTACTCAGGCAGTCAAAAGTGTTTGTCGTGTGTGCCAGGCTTGTCTCCAGTGACGCTGTCTCCGGCTGCTATCGAAAAAATTCAATCGCGCACTACGCCAGTTCAAAGTTGGTTCCTCGATCAAAGCTTAGTGTTGGGGTACTGGAGTGGGGAAGGTAAGCGTAGCTACCATCACACCGCTCCAGTGAATAGCCTATATGCATTGCATGAAGCGCTGCTTGTGTTACAGAACGAGGGGCTTGAGAACGCGTGGGCTCGCCATCAATTGATGCATGAGAAGTTGAAAGATGGTCTTCAGAAACTGGGTTTTGAATTTGTAGTGGAAGAAGCTTACCGTTTACCTCAATTGAACGCGATTTATGTGCCGGAAGGGATCGATGAAGCGAAAGTTCGCGCGCATCTACTTGAAACTTACAACCTTGAAATTGGTGCAGGGTTAGGTGCGTTAGCTGGCAAAGCATGGCGTATTGGGTTGATGGGATACGGTGCTCGCGCGGAAAATGTCGCGCTGTGCTTGAAGGCTCTGGAAGAGTCTTTAACTGAGTAAGAGTTGCGCATTAGAGCGTCTCAAGAGCTTGGAACTCTATTACTCATAACCAACAGGGCCTAAAATCATTGGGCTGAAAGCAAAAAAGCGAAGGAAGTCCTTCGCTTTTTTGTTTGTCTATTCCGCATCAGACACGCTAGGCGTTGTCGATTGGGCTTGTGAGGGTGGTTGATAATTTACTTGGCTAAAGTCGATGTTCGGAAATAGGAATTGAGCCTCTGCACGAATTTGTTCCGCTTTACTGCTGTCATCCAGTCCTTGATAAGCCAAGATCAAGTTATTGTAGAACGCAGGGCGTGGCTTATCTTTAATGATCTGCAATGACCAATCAATATAAGGTTGAATCAAACTTGGATCTTGCTTGTACAGACCAATATTCAAAAAGGTACTGTAAACGTCCCAGTCAAATCTGTCTTTCCATACGACCGGGTTACTTACCTGATTCAAAATATCAGGGTTAGTTGGTCGCGTAGTTTCGAACTTCGTCAGAATGTAGTTCGTGTGTAGTGCGCTCACCATATAGAAGGTAAACACGGCCGGAATCACCAAGCTAAAAACACGTAGCAGACTTTTGGTCACTTTGCTAAACCCAACTTGGCGATAGCGCGAGACACGCTGGTCGACCCAATACAGCAAAATGATGAAAATCAGCCAGTGCACGAGAGAGTGATAAAACGGATATTCCAACTGAGAGTGAAGTACGATAGGAATGAATAACGCAAGCAACGCTAGGCGTGTGCCACGTTTGGCTTGATAAATCCGATGTAAAACCAATCCCATTGCGAGGATTATGCCTAATACAGGCAGAAGCCCACCTTCTACGCCCCAGTACAACATTTCATTGTGTGGATGATCCATCGATGGCAAGCCTGCAGGATAGTTCTCATTCAGCGCATGCTGGCGCGCGGTGTACAGCATGTACTCAGATTCAAACTTACCGTAACCGTAGCCAGTGAACGGTTTCTCGATCACCATATCCAAGGTTTGAGGGAAAGTGTACGCTCGAGGCGATTCCATATTCACTTTCTCTGCCGCCAGTCCACTTCCATC
>NZ_JAWPOL010000068.1:0-2815 GCF_033391095.1 Vibrio sp. Vb0667
AATAGGCACGGATTTATCAGAGTTTATTTTAGGTTAGGGTGCATGTGCGTCTCTCACACCTTAACTGCGCGTTAGCATTCACTAATAACAAAAAGGAGTATTATGAAAAATGTAATAGGAATGGCAGTGTTGCTAGTTTCTCTCTGGGGATGTGCATCAGCACCTGATAGAGTGGAAGCAAATAAAGTTGAGCCTAATTTTAATAACGGAAAGTCAATCGTTTATATTTTGCAAGGCAACAACAAAGGGCTGTTGGAAAATGTCCAAACCTATCGAGTAAATGGAGAGCCAACAGGGAAGTTGCTGAACGGATCTTATACTTGGTTTTACGCAGAGCCTGGTGAAAAAAATCTTGAATTTTATGATCCTTTAATCCCTTCAAGGCTCTTCTGGGACAAACAGTTCACTCTCAAGCAAGGTCAAACGGTCTATCTATACCAAGGGTGGGAGCTAGCGCATGCTTCCAACAAACTAACGACAGATATGGTTTTCATTGATGGTAATGCAACGGTTATTACTGCTCCAAGTCGTGAACAACAAGTTTTCAAACTCGCTGAAATATCGCAAGAAGATGCTCGAAGGCTTATGAAAAAACTGAGCTATGTGTCTAATGACTTGGAAAGTAAATAATTGCAGCGCCAACGTGATTGCTAACAATCTGCTCAAGAGGGATTCGCAACGCGTGGCATTTTTAGCATGCGTTGATTTTAGTGATTAAGGTGGTATGCAGCGGCTTCAGTATTGCGTTGCTCACCCCTTAGCAGGGCGTTATGTGTCCTTTCAATATATATCATGAAGTTAGCATGTAGCTAACACTTGTTATTTGGGGTTGTGCTACGCTCCGATAATTTAGTATCGGTAGGCATTATGCGTAGATTGATTGAATTGCAGGAACAACTGAATAAGCTTGATGATCTAATACCAGAAGGTGAAGAACAGTTGAGACTTAAGCAGAAAAAGACCATAAGTGAGTTTCTTGAATTATTGAAACCAAAGGTATTTCGCAATGATTTCATAAAACATGCTGTGTTAAGTAGCACTAAAACGTTCAAGGGATATGACTCGCGAGAGTTGAGAGCAATGTGTGAGTCATTACTTAAAACAGATTCTAGGCTCAAAACACTGAAGTGTGCAGTCGAAGAAGCTAGGAGCGCAAGGTTTCATTTAATGAAAGAAATCAATGAAAGGGCTGAGGTTTTAGAACAGAACAACAAAGTGTTCATTGATAGCTCAAAAGTTAAGATAGACTACAAGGAGGTCAAAGGTAGTTCCATGCCAAATTTGCCTTGGGAAGAAATCTTTGAATCCAAGTTTCTCTAAAGTGTCCACACAACAAACTGTTTAAGAGTGATTCGCAACGCATGGCATTTTTACTATGCGTTGCGTTCGGTGTTTAAGGTGGTATGCGGGCGCTTCGGTATTGCGTTGCTCACACCTTAACAGGGCGTTATAGCACAGGAGATAAATTTGGCAAACTATGAACAATATATGGATTACTTTAAGCTGATCCATGAAGACATGAACAAACTAGAATTTCGTTTAGACAGCAAGAACAGAATTTACTATCCATTGTTTTCGGCATCCATAGAACACTGTATTTCAATAAATTTTTTGAAAAATCAGTTTATGACAGTTTCGATGTATGCGTTGGTTCGACCTGCTTTGGAAAGTTACTTGCGAGCTATGTGGGTAAAGTACCATCTTGGTGAACTATCTATGGATGATGATCTTTCTAAAATGCACTTTCCAAAACGTATCGAAGTACTTATTAGTGAGGTGGATGCTGCTGTTCCCGAGTTTAAAGAAATCAATTTCCTTCAAGCTACTTTTGATGCGTTGACTCCAAATATGCATGATTTTACGCATGGTGGTATCCAGAGTGTAGCAAGGCAGTATTCTGGAGATACCTTGACCAACATTCGTGACGACGAAGAACTCGAATCTATTTTAAAGTTTAGTGTCCTTGTTTCTTCGCTAGCATACAGTGAAATCATCCAAGAAAATGTCGGTGGTGAAAGCATGCAGGCGAACAAAATTAGTAAAGCGGCGGAGCGGTTGCTTGCGCTATAACAAAGCATTTAAGAGTGATTCTCAACGCTTGGCATTTTTCATTCCATCGTTGAGTTCAGTGTTTACGGCGGTAAGGTTAGGTTCAGTGGTCGCGTTGTTCACACCTTAATGCGGCGTTAGGCATCTTTTCGAACCTAAGGGAGTGGGTATGTCGAAATTATTAGTTTACTTAACTGCGCTATTCTTTTCGCTCTACGGAGCTATCTTTGCTGTGTTCCCTGTAGACATGGCAAACTTAATTACAGGCTCAAGCCCCAATTCTACTTCTGCAACTATTGATTTTAGGGCTACGTATGGTGGTGCCCAGTTTGCAATCGGTCTTGCTTTGATACTCGTCCTCAAGATTAAGCAAGATGTCACTTTGGCTTTAATCATTGTAGCTATTACATTGTTATCTATGGCGTTTGGTCGTCTAATTGGTATCTTGTTTGACGGTCAACCTAATACACTAATGTATGTTTATTTAGTTGCAGAGTTAGTTTTTGGGTTATTAGCTCTATACCTGAGAAAGTCAGAGGCACCGGTAGCCAATGCCTAACAAACTGTTCAAGAGGGATTCGCAACGCTTGGCATTTTCACTATGCGTTGGTTTTAGTGTTTAAGGTGGTATGCGGCGGCTTTGGTATTGCGTTGCTCACCCCTTAACAGGGCGTTATGTGCTTATGAGGAAAATTGACATGGAAGTGATAGAGGCCAACCCTGATTTGGCCCCAATATTAGCGAGTTATGCGAAAGAATGCCTAGA
>NZ_JAWPOL010000069.1:0-2746 GCF_033391095.1 Vibrio sp. Vb0667
ATCAACTCGAAACTCCTTCGGGTTGTATGGTTAAGTGACTAAGCGTACACGGTGGATGCCTTGGCAGTCAGAGGCGATGAAGGACGTATTAACTTGCGATAAGCCCAGATTAGGTAGTAAAAACCATTTGAGTCTGGGATTTCCGAATGGGGAAACCCAATACCATAAGGTATTACTGTTGAGTGAATACATAGCTCAACAGGGCGAACCGGGGGAACTGAAACATCTAAGTACCCCGAGGAAAAGAAATCAACCGAGATTCCGAAAGTAGCGGCGAGCGAAATTGGACTAGCCCTTAAGCTTTACACGCGTTAGACGAACGGTCTGGAAAGTCCGACGATACAGGGTGATAGTCCCGTAGTTGACGACGTGTGTTCAGTGAAATCGAGTAGGGCGGGACACGTGATATCCTGTCTGAATATGGGGGGACCATCCTCCAAGGCTAAATACTACTGACTGACCGATAGTGAACCAGTACCGTGAGGGAAAGGCGAAAAGAACCCCTGTGAGGGGAGTGAAATAGAACCTGAAACCGTGTACGTACAAGCAGTAGGAGCAGGCTTGTCCTGTGACTGCGTACCTTTTGTATAATGGGTCAGCGACTTATATTCAGTGGCAAGGTTAACCATCTAGGGGAGCCGTAGGGAAACCGAGTCTTAACTGGGCGTTCAGTCTCTGGATATAGACCCGAAACCAGGTGATCTAGCCATGGGCAGGTTGAAGGTTGAGTAACATCAACTGGAGGACCGAACCGACTAATGTTGAAAAATTAGCGGATGACTTGTGGCTAGGGGTGAAAGGCCAATCAAACCTGGAGATAGCTGGTTCTCCCCGAAAGCTATTTAGGTAGCGCCTCGGACGAATACTACTGGGGGTAGAGCACTGTTAAGGCTAGGGGGTCATCCCGACTTACCAACCCTTTGCAAACTCCGAATACCAGTAAGTACTATCCGGGAGACACACGGCGGGTGCTAACGTCCGTCGTGGAGAGGGAAACAACCCAGACCGCCAGCTAAGGTCCCAAATTACTACTAAGTGGGAAACGATGTGGGAAGGCTCAGACAGCCAGGATGTTGGCTTAGAAGCAGCCATCATTTAAAGAAAGCGTAATAGCTCACTGGTCGAGTCGGCCTGCGCGGAAGATGTAACGGGGCTAAGTAGTAAACCGAAGCTGCGGCAATATACTTTTGTATATTGGGTAGGGGAGCGTTCTGTAAGCGGTTGAAGGTGTGTGGTAACGCATGCTGGACGTATCAGAAGTGCGAATGCTGACATGAGTAACGATAAAGGGGGTGAAAAACCTCCTCGCCGGAAGACCAAGGGTTCCTGTCCAACGTTAATCGGGGCAGGGTAAGTCGACCCCTAAGGCGAGGCCGAAAGGCGTAGTCGATGGGAAACGGGTTAATATTCCCGTACTTCTTACAATTGCGATGGGGGGACGGAGAAGGCTAGGTGGGCCTGGCGACGGTTGTCCAGGTTCAAGTGCGTAGGCTGAGAAATTAGGTAAATCCGGTTTCTCTTAAGGCTGAGACACGACGTCGAGCATCTACGGATGTGAAGTCATTGATGCCATGCTTCCAGGAAAAGCCTCTAAGCTTCAGATTGTAAGGAATCGTACCCCAAACCGACACAGGTGGTCGGGTAGAGAATACCAAGGCGCTTGAGAGAACTCGGGTGAAGGAACTAGGCAAAATGGTACCGTAACTTCGGGAGAAGGTACGCTCTCGACGGTGAAGTCCCTCGCGGATGGAGCTATTGAGAGTCGCAGATACCAGGTGGCTGCAACTGTTTATTAAAAACACAGCACTGTGCAAAATCGCAAGATGACGTATACGGTGTGACGCCTGCCCGGTGCCGGAAGGTTAATTGATGGGGTTAGACTTCGGTCGAAGCTCTTGATCGAAGCCCCGGTAAACGGCGGCCGTAACTATAACGGTCCTAAGGTAGCGAAATTCCTTGTCGGGTAAGTTCCGACCTGCACGAATGGCGTAATGATGGCCACGCTGTCTCCACCCGAGACTCAGTGAAATTGAAATCGCTGTGAAGATGCAGTGTACCCGCGGCTAGACGGAAAGACCCCGTGAACCTTTACTACAGCTTGGCACTGAACATTGACCCTACATGTGTAGGATAGGTGGGAGGCTTTGAAGCGCAGTCGCTAGATTGCGTGGAGCCGTCCTTGAAATACCACCCTTGTAGTGTTGATGTTCTAACGTCGACCCCTTATCGGGGTTGCGGACAGTGCCTGGTGGGTAGTTTGACTGGGGCGGTCTCCTCCCAAAGCGTAACGGAGGAGCACGAAGGTGGGCTAATCACGGTTGGACATCGTGAGGTTAGTGCAATGGCATAAGCCCGCTTGACTGCGAGAATGACAATTCGAGCAGGTGCGAAAGCAGGTCATAGTGATCCGGTGGTTCTGAATGGAAGGGCCATCGCTCAACGGATAAAAGGTACTCCGGGGATAACAGGCTGATACCGCCCAAGAGTTCATATCGACGGCGGTGTTTGGCACCTCGATGTCGGCTCATCACATCCTGGGGCTGAAGTCGGTCCCAAGGGTATGGCTGTTCGCCATTTAAAGTGGTACGCGAGCTGGGTTTAGAACGTCGTGAGACAGTTCGGTCCCTATCTGCCGTGGGCGTTGGAGAATTGAAAGGGGCTGCTCCTAGTACGAGAGGACCGGAGTGGACGAACCTCTGGTGTTCGGGTTGTGTCGCCAGACGCATTGCCCGGTAGCTAAGTTCGG
>NZ_JAWPOL010000006.1:0-157402 GCF_033391095.1 Vibrio sp. Vb0667
TCGACCCCACACACTTTTGCTGCTTCTAAAAGGGTTAGACCCTCTTCTACAATTCTATATTTTCCATCGATGACAATTTCTATCATGCAACCCCCGCAGCAAAGCAAATCCAAATCTGCACAAGTAAAACCATGCATTCTATAAGGATAATCATTTGTAAGACAAGTTAGTGTGATGTAAAACTTATAAACCACATTTTTCACGTGTCATAAAAAGCGAGGGTTTCTTTCGCTAACTTTCAACACTCGGTGTTTAACAAACGTTTTACTCGCTCGAAAGTGCGAAAACTGAAGGGTTGGACTATTTTGATAATAAGAGTAATAAATGATTGACCTTACCCTTAGGTTAACCTTTAGAATCGAAGGGTTTTCATCATTTTCATCAAACACATGGGAAAGGGTATGCACTTAAAGCCGCTGCATACAATCTGGTTAACTCTCTTCACGACGCTAGTACTATTGGTATCTAGTGTGGCGAACAGTGAGCCGTTGATGAATATTCAAATGATGTCTACTGGCATGGCTCACCATCCCTCTATGATGAGTGACAGCGAACACTGCGGTATGCCTGGCATGATGGACGTCTCCATGACAGACGCTTCTCTGTCCGAAGATGGCGATGCAAGAGAAACCAGCATGAACTGTGGTGGAGGCTCCGGCATGGTTCATACCTGCTGTAGTGCCGCGTGTACGATAGTTTTCGTCCCCCTACCGAATCCTATCAATAGCCCAATGCCCGTCGTCTATCGCGCAACCATTACTCCTGAAGTTGCTTCCCCAGTCGTACACGTCAGCCGCGACCTGTACCGACCTCCTATAGCCTAAATCCGTCCTAGCATTCGACCCTGCGCGTGTATCGCAGGTTGTTTTAATGCGCCTGAACGATGAGGTGACAAGGCTTTACTGTTCCCGCAATAAAATCCGCACCTCCATCGATCCGGCGAACACTGGATTTAGATTATGGATATCAAACCATACCGCTTAGCTGCACCTATTTTTATGGTGGCTCTGGTCGCTGCGCCAACCTTGGTTAACGCCGCTGGTAAAGAGACGCACGCAGCACAAAATTCCGCATCAAGTGAGCGAGCTTCGACGACCAAGCTTGCCCAACTGATCAACGTCGCTTTGAGTAACGATGGCAATCGTAAGCAATACTCAGCGCAATCTGCTGCCATGCGTGAAACGGGCGTCGCGAGTGCGACCTTAATCGACCCAAAACTGAAAGTGGGTTTTGGTGGCTTGCCTGTCGACAGCTTCAAATTCGATGAAGACCCAATGACCAACATCTCCGTTGGTTTAATGCAACAATTTGAGCGTGGCTCGACGCTTGATTTACAGCAGAAGAAAGCCAATCAACAAGCTGACGGCCTTGGGCTTCAAGTCCATGCTCGTGAGCTTGAGGTAGCCAACAACATGACTCAACTTTGGTTAGAACTTGGTTACCAGCAACGCGCTGAACAAATCATGCTTGAGAACCGCAAGTTGATGAAGGAGATGGAAAGCTTTATTCAAACCAACTATTCGATTGGTAAGAGTGAAGCGCAAGATCTGCTTAACGCCCAACTTCAAGTCAGCAAGTTGGATGAGAAACTGCAAGCCAACGCACAAATGCAACGTCGTCTTATCTCTCAACTCTCCGAATGGTTGGGGTCAGATTGGTTGGCGAATGAACAGGCCCTGCATGCGAGCAATCAACTTAATTGGGACACACTGAACAGCAAACTTGCTGCCAGTCAGGGTTCCACCAAGCATTATCAGCAACTCAGTCAACACCCGATGGTTAAGATGGCCGACGTCAGCATTTCTGCCAATAAAACGCAGGTGGAAATTACTGAGCAAGCCTACACCCCACAATTTGGCGTCGAAGTAATGTACGCCTACCGCCAAGCCGACAACATGATGGGTGAGCCAGCATCAGATTTGGTCAGCGCTTACCTCACCATGGACATTCCGTTGTTTACGGGTGACCGCCAAGATCGCAATCTCGCGGCCGCTCAATACCAAGTTGGCGCGGCACAATCACAAAAAGACACCTTACTAACGCAGATGAATGCCAAGGTGAACACTTTGCTGGTTGATCGCGGCAACTTAACCCAACGCTTAGAACGTTATCAATCCACCTTATTGCCTCAAGCGAAAGCGCGCATCCAAGCCGTTGAGCGGGGTTATCAAAACAACACAGCGCAGTTTAACGATGTGATTTCCGCCACGACTGACGAGTTGGCTCTGCAATTGGAGCAACAACGTCTACTGACCGATCTCAACATCGCAAACAGCAATTTAGCCACCCTACTCGGTGGTTTCGACTATCAAGTGGCTTCACCGGAAGCTCGCTCTATTTCGACATATTAATTTGTGATTCCCCAAGACAGTTGGGGCTACAGCTAGGCGGCAAACGAGAGAATCCCATGAGCACTTTCCCTAACAAACTAAGGGATCTGCTATGTGATTTGGGTGAACGAGAGCAGGCAACAACGCTGTAGCGTCAAATGTGAAGGGGAAAATAAGGTAAAACAATGAAAACATTTAAAATTGCAACCATCGCGCTGATTGTTGGTGGTGCTTTAGGGTTTGGTGCTAATCATTTTCTTACGGGCTCGACTCACGACATGAGTGCTATGGGTGGCGAATCTGCTGCAAGCTCTAATGATCCGCTTTACTGGGTTGCCCCAATGGATCCGAATTACAAACGCGACAAGCCGGGTAAGTCCCCAATGGGCATGGATTTGATTCCGGTTTACGCAGAAGACCTATCCGGTGAACAAGACGCACCGGGTACAGTGACTATTGACCCTTCAGTAGAGAACAACCTCGGGGTTAAAACCGCAAACGCGACACTACAACAGCTATCACCACGCATCGAAACGGTTGGCTATATTGCCTTTGATGAAAGTCTGTTATGGCAAACCAACGTTCGTGTGGCGGGTTGGGTAGAAAAACTCTACATCAATGCCGTGGGTGAGAAAGTGAAGAAAGGCGATGTGCTTTTCACTCTCTACTCTCCTGAACTGGTTAAAGCACAAGAAGAATTGCTGAATGCGTACCGCACTGGCCGCAAAGGTCTTGAAAAAGGCGCGACCGAGCGCTTGGTAACGCTTGGGGTTGACCGTGCTCAAATCAAATCCATTACTCGTAGTGGTAAAGCATCGCAAACCATTGAAATCAAAGCGCCTGCTGATGGCGTTATCGCGAGCTTAAACGTGCGTGAAGGTGGCTATTTGTCCCCTGCTCAAGCGGTGATCAGTGCAGGTCCTTTGGACAATGTTTGGGTTGATGCAGAAGTCTTTGAGCGTCAAGCGCACTGGATGAAAGCGGGTTCTCAAGCCACGATGACCCTTGACGCGATTCCGGGCAATGAATGGCAAGGTGTTGTCGATTACGTGTACCCAATCCTTGATCCGAAAACACGTACGTTGCGTGTGCGTCTTAAATTCCCTAATCCAGATGGCGCATTGAAGCCAAACATGTTCGCCAATATTGCCTTGCAGCCTGTTACTGACGACGCAGTGTTAACGATTCCTAAATCATCTGTTATCCGCTCTGGTGGTATGACTCGCGTTGTTCTAGCTGAGGGCGAAGGCAAATATCGCTCCGCTCGAATTGAAGTTGGCCGTGAAGCTGGCGAACAAATCGAAGTATTACAAGGACTTAAACAAGGCGATAAGATCGTTACTTCATCTCACTTCATGCTCGATTCTGAATCAAGCCAGTCGGCGGATCTGTCTCGCATCAATGGTGTAGAAGCAGCGGCAGAAACAGCATGGGCCAAAGGTGAAATCACAGACGTAATGAAAGATCACCGCATGCTGACCATCAACCACCAACCTGTACCAGAATGGGATTGGCCGGGCATGGTAATGAACTTCACTTTCGCAGATGGCGTTGAAATGGGTGACTTGAAAAAAGGTCAGGCTATCGAATTTGAAATGCAAAAGACGGAGTCCGGTCAGTACCAAATCATCGAGTATAAGGCAGACAACAGCGTCATTGCCGCAGAAGTTTGGCTAACTGGTGACATTAGCATGCTGATGGCTGATTTTGGCATGATCACCTTAAACCACCTACCGGTTGCAGAATGGAACTGGGATGCAGGCGAGATGAACTTCTCTGTGGGTGAAGACGTTGATCTATCGGGTTTTGAAGAAGGACAGAAAGTTCGGTTTCTAGTTGAAAAACAAGGTTCTGACTACGTTCTTAAACAGCTAGTTCCTGCAACAACAGCCGTCGAGGGTTAATTATGATCAATGCTATTATTCGTTGGTCACTGAGCAACCGATTCCTAGTGTTGGTCGCGACCTTAGCCCTTGTATTAGGCGGACTTTACAGTGTAAAGAATACGCCTGTTGATGCGATTCCGGATCTTTCTGATGTGCAAGTGATCATCAAGACAAGCTATCCGGGTCAGGCTCCTCAAGTCGTCGAGGATCAAGTCACTTACCCACTCACCACCGCCATGCTTGCCGTGCCGGGTGCTGAGACAGTTCGTGGTTACTCCTTCTTTGGTGACTCTTACGTTTATATCATTTTCAACGATGATACCGACATGTACTGGGCACGTTCGCGCGTGTTGGAGTACTTAAGCCAAGTAGCACCAAAGCTGCCACCGAACGCAAAACCAACCCTAGGTCCTGATGCAACGGGCGTGGGCTGGGTTTACAGCTACGTATTACAAGACAAAACCGGCAAGCATGATTTGGCGGATCTTCGCAGCCTGCAAGACTGGTTCTTGAAATACGAATTGCAAACCGTTGATGGCGTTTCTGAAGTCGCTACCGTGGGCGGTATGGTG
Source organism: Vibrio sp. Vb0667 (assembly GCF_033391095.1). Taxonomy (NCBI): domain Bacteria; kingdom Pseudomonadati; phylum Pseudomonadota; class Gammaproteobacteria; order Vibrionales; family Vibrionaceae; genus Vibrio; species Vibrio sp. Vb0667. The sequence goes on from NZ_JAWPOL010000006.1 coordinate 4,789, forward strand.
AAGCAGTATCAAGTGCAGATTGATCCTGCCAAACTGCGTGCGTACAACCTCACTTTGCAACAAGTGAACATGGCAATCCAAAACGGTAACCAAGAAACCGGCGCGTCCGTTATCGAAGTTGCGGAAGCCGAACACATGGTTCGTACCACGGGTTACCTAACCAGCATTGAAGACATCAAATCACTGCCTCTAAAAGTCACCGAGAAAGGCACGCCGTTGCTATTAGGAGACATCGCAGACATTAACCTTGGCCCACAAATGCGCCGTGGTATCTCAGAGCTGAATGGCGAAGGTGAAGCGGTAGGTGGCGTTATCGTGATGCGCTTTGGTGAAAACGCCAGTGAAGTGATTGCGAAAGTCAAAGACAAACTCGCAGACCTACAACGCAGCCTGCCAGAAGGCGTGGAAATTGTTGCAACTTACGATCGCTCTACCCTTATCGATTCAGCGGTAGAAAACCTATGGAAGAAGCTTGCAGAAGAGTTCATTGTCGTTGCGATTGTGTGCGCGTTATTCTTATTCCACATTCGTTCTTCGTTGGTTATCGCTCTGAGCCTACCGGTTGGCATTCTCACTGCGTTTATCGTAATGCATTGGCAAGGCATCAACGCCAACATCATGTCCTTGGGTGGTATTGCAATTGCCATCGGTGCCATGGTGGATGGGGCAATCGTAATGATTGAAAACGTTCACAAGCACATTGAACGAACGCCATTGACCGACAAGAACCGCTGGCAAGTAATCGGCAAAGCCGCAGAAGAGGTCGGCGCACCGCTGTTCTTCTCGTTGCTTATCATCACTCTTAGCTTCGTACCAGTGTTCGCCTTAGAAGGCCAAGAAGGCAAGATGTTCTCGCCGCTTGCGTTCACTAAGACTTACGCAATGGCAGCGGCAGCAGGTTTGGCAATCACACTCGTCCCTGTTCTTATGGGCTACTTCATTCGCGGTAAGGTGTTACCGGAACACAAAAACCCAGTTAACCGTGGCTTGGTCGCGTTGTACCGTCCGCTGTTGAACACCAGCTTAAAATACCCTAAGACCATGATTGTTATCGCATTAGGTCTGATGGCATCGGCTTACTACCCAACCAGTAAACTGGGTAGCGAGTTCATCCCTCCGCTGGATGAAGGGGACTTGATGTACATGCCAACAACCTATCCGGGTATCTCAATTGGTAAAGCACGCGAGCTTCTACAACAAACCAACAAGCTGATCAAAACCGTTCCAGAAGTGAAAACCGTATGGGGCAAGATTGGCCGAGCTGAAACTGCAACCGATCCAGCGCCACTCACCATGATTGAAACCGTGATTCAGTTGAAGCCACGCGACCAATGGCGTGAAGGGGTAACAACCGAGTCACTGCGCAAAGAGTTCGACAAGCTGGTTCAGTTCCCTGGTCTTACTAACGCTTGGGTAATGCCGATCAAAACGCGTATCGACATGTTGGCAACGGGCATCAAAACCCCTATCGGCATTAAGATCTCCGGACCCGATCTGAAAGTGATTGAGAAGATCGGTTCTCAGTTGGAGCCAATTCTTAACGGCGTACAAGGCACGGCATCGGTTTATGCAGAACGTGTAGCAGGTGGTCGTTATGTCACGATCGACATTAAACGTCGTGCCGCAGCGCGTTATGGCTTAAGCATCAAAGACGTTCAGCAAGTGATCTCCACTGCGGTGGGCGGTATGAATGTGGGTGAAACCATTGAAGGCTTGGAGCGTTACCCAATCAACGTTCGCTACCCACAAGACTACCGAGATTCAGTGGTTAAACTGCAAAACCTACCATTGGTGACACCAAATGGCGCTCGTATTGCGCTGGCTGATGTAGCGGACATTCGTTACGAAGACGGCCCTCCGATGATCAAGACAGAAAACGCGCGTCCAAACGGCTGGGTATTTGTCGACATCGATGGTCGTGACCTTGGCTCTTACGTAGTGGAAGCACAGCAAGTCGTGGCCGATCAACTAGAACTTCCTGCGGGTTACTCGCTGGCTTGGTCTGGTCAATACGAATACATGGAGCGTGCGAAAGATCGCTTGAGTGTCGTGGTACCAATCACCATCGCCATCATTATGCTGCTGCTTTACTTCAGCTTCCGTCGTGTCGGTGAAGTGATGATCATCATGCTTACCCTACCACTCGCTATGGTTGGTGGTTTGTGGCTCATGCATATCCTCAACTACAACTTCTCGATTGCCGTTGGGGTCGGCTTTATTGCCCTAGCAGGCGTCGCGGTTGAAATTGGGGTCATCATGCTCGTCTACCTCAACCAAGCGTGGCACTACAAAAAACTCGATGCAGAAGAGAGCCAACAGAAGCTTGAGGCGAAAGACCTAACTGATGCCATTCGTGAAGGTGCAGGCCTACGTGTTCGCCCAGTAATGATGACGGTACTGACGGTCATTATTGGTCTGATTCCGATCATGTACGGCGAAGGGACAGGATCAGAAGTAATGCAACGTATCGCCGCACCAATGATTGGTGGTATGGCATCAGCACTGCTGCTGACGCTGTTGGTGCTTCCAGCCATCTTCAAGCTGTGGAAACAACGTGAGTTGCGCCAAAGCAATGCAACTAATCACCAAGCTAGTGATGTAAACAACAAGGCTTAACCCCTACCTTCCTCTCAAACATGCCGTTTGAGGGGAAGCAACCAAGTTAATAATGAATTAAAACAAGGATATAAAAATGAAAAAGACACTAATCACTCTTGCTCTAGCCCTAACAACAACGACTGCGTTTGCCCAAGTGGATCATTCAAACATGGACCACGCGAACATGGATCATAGCAACATGAAGCATGAAAATATGGACCACGGCAGCATGAAGATGGACCACAGTAAAATGGACCATTCAAACATGATGGATATGCCGGGCATGTCGGCAGTTGGTATGCCAGCAAAAGGGGCAAAGCCAGACAAGGTGGTACACGTTATCTTGGGTGATGACATGACCATCAAGTTCAAAAAAGACGTTAAAATTGAGCCAAACGATGTGGTGCAATTTGTGGTCATGAACACCGGTAAGATCAACCACGAGTTTACGATTGGTTCGGCTAAAGAGCAGCTAGAACATCGCGAAATGATGAAGACAATGAGTGGCGATCACATGCATGACTCAGGCAACGCAGTTACGGTAGAACCAGGTAAAGCGAAGCAATTACTGTGGCACTTCCACGGTGACAACAAGGTTGAGTTCGCGTGCAACATTCCGGGCCATGCAGAATCGGGCATGGTTAAAAAGATTGAACTGTAAGTAATTATCCAACTAGACAAAGGAGCTGATGATTCAGCTCCTTTTATTTCTCTGGATCAAACTATTCGTTAGCTCATGATAAGAAATTCTGAGCCAGTGTCTCACGCTAAGATATTTTTATGACCGAATCACCGACGTAATATATAAGCCAAACTACGGGCCTTGATAGCAACACTCTTCTCCTCATATTGAGACCGTATTAGCGTATTGCAAAGAATCCTACATAAAATAGACATAGATTTAACAGTGTTTAGAGTATTGGCTCGTTATAGTTTACGTGACATCGCTACGGTGCGAACTAAAACTAAAATTGAAGAACACGATCCATGAAAAAGTTATTTTTGTTGGCTGGGCTAATGGTTTGCTCAACCCTAAGTTACGCGTCCCAACTGAATGAGGACATTTCTCTCCTCGAGCAACAAACCTCAAGCAGAATTGGGGTGTCAGTTTGGGATACCCAAGCAGACGAGCGTTGGGACTACCGTGGCGATGAACGCTTCCCACTCATGAGCACATTCAAAACCCTAGCTTGTGCCAAAATGCTAAGTGATATGGACAGCGGTAAGCTAAGTAAGAATGCGACCGCAAAAGTCGATGAGCGCAGTATCGTTGTATGGTCTCCAGTGATGGATAAGCTCGCAGGCCAAAACACACGCATAGAGCACGCGTGTGAAGCCGCTATGTTAATGAGTGATAATACTGCAGCCAACTTGGTATTAAATGAAATTGGCGGCCCTAAAGCCGTAACAATGTTTCTGCGAACAATTGGAGATAAAGCAACGCGCCTAGACAGAATAGAACCTCGCTTGAACGAAGCCACACCAGGCGACAGCCGCGACACAACCACACCTAACGCCATACTAAACACTCTTCGAACTTTGGTCGAAGGCGAAACGTTGTCTTATGAGTCTCGTGTACAATTAAAAATCTGGATGCAGGACAACAAAGTTTCAGACTCGTTAATGCGTTCTGTATTACCAACAGGTTGGTCTATTGCAGACCGTTCTGGTGCGGGTGGTCATGGTTCGCGTGGCATTAACGCGATTATATGGAAGGAAAATCATCGACCTGTTTACATTAGTATTTATGTCACAGAAACCGAGCTCTCACTTCAAGCTAGGGACCAGCTCGTTGCGCAGATAAGTCAGTTGATTTTACAAAAGTACAAAGACAATTAAGTCTCTACTCACCTGACCCCATTTGTATCCTTTTCTAGCCCTTCTCTTCCAGAAGGGCTCATTCTGTACTTCCATCTTAAAAACACCACTTATTGAGTAATGACTTACTTATAAATAGGTATAAGATTTACTTATTTAGGGTGAGTTAACGCCCACATTAAGCAACCAAATGCACACAAACGGCGATAATTAAACCATACTCTTACCAAGAAGCACATTTTCTACAAAATAGCTTCACGTAATTTATTGTTGGTATTTGCAACATTGCCAAGGAGATGTCTATTGAGACTTGAAAGAACTTTTAACCCTGATGACTTATCGATGCAAAACATGGAAAGTCCGATATGTATGCCGATAGGGTTTGTTCACTTTTTAGCTCAATCGGAAACACTACAGCAAGTACTTGATACGGTGGCAGAATGGATAAATCGTATATTTAATTCTGACCGTGCGAGTATCACACTTTATGAAAACAATGATCATCTAAAGGTCTACTCTTTCTCTGGTAGTAAAGCGATTCCCGCTGAATTTTTAGTGCCCATTCATCAAGCGTTTGTTGGCCGAGTGTTCAAAAAGCAACAACTGATGATCTGCGATGATGTTACGCAATCTGATGAGATCGATTGTATGATGCTCGCATCCAATGGTATGGGTACGTGTATGGACGCGCCTTTAATGCACGGTAAAGTCTGCCTAGGAACGCTTAATGTTGCGCATCATCAAACGCACATTTACACAAACGAACAAGCGGCACAGCTTCAGTGCATCGCTAATTGGATTGCTTTAAACATTGCCCTTCATATACAGATTATGAAGATGGAGCACCTCGCCACGACGGATGATCTAACAGGTATTCCAAACCGCAGAGAGTTCATGCGACAAATCGAAAGCCGCCTAAATGAATACCGAACCCAGGGCATTGACTTCCATGTTGCTATTTTAGATCTCGACAATTTTAAAAGCCTCAATGACCGATTTGGTCATGACGCAGGCGATAAATCACTGATCCATGCAGTTAATACTATTAAAAGTCATCTACTTGATTGTGACTTACTTGCCAGAGTTGGCGGTGAAGAGTTTGCCATCGTATTAAGAAGTCGCTCATCACAGCAAGCTCTAGACACATTAGAAACGATTCGTAATGCACTAGAAACGACGACCGTTCAACATTCAGGTTGTGATATGAGCTTCACCGCGAGTATTGGGGTAACTCAAGTCTGTCGTCTCGACGACTCATTTGAACCATTAGTTAAACGCGCCGACTTAGCACTTTACAAGGCAAAAGAAACTGGAAGAAATCGCGTTGAGTTTCATATTGGTGAAGAAAGGTAGAAAAAATAAAAAAAGGTAGCGACTCATTGCGCTACCTTTTATCGATTCTAACCCGCTTAAAATAACTAATACGAACTTTAAGCCAGTTAAAAATAAGAATGAGCAAATTTAATTATGCTTTCTTAAGATCTTTAGCTGGGTAAGTTAGTGTTTTTTCGCCTGCTTTTACATGTGTGTAAAAACCGCCACTGCTTAAACCTGTAACAACCATTTCGCCAAGATCGATACCTTTAGTCGCTACTACTACGTCACCGATTGAAAACATATTGAATACCTTGTTTGTTTAGATTAAGACACTAAGTCGTTGCGCGGTATTTAATACGATATTAGGCAAAGCACCTAATCGAGTTTTTTATCGTAAAGATTAATTTATATTTGTCGTGAACTCTAAGTTTCCACATTGAAAATCACAGGATATTTTCCAAAAAAAGATGCGCTATTCTTGTGAAATACGGTAATATTTTCTAGCATCAAGTGCGGAGGTATTCTCCGCCCTCATTGGAGAAAAATGATGAAGAAAGGCCTAAAAATGCGTGCATTAGAGCGTTCTGATTTGCGCTTTATTCATGAACTGAATAACAACCGAAATATCATGGCCTACTGGTTCGAAGAACCTTACGAGTCTTATGACGAGCTCGAAGAACTTTATCGAAAACATATACATGATGACGCTGAAAGGCGTTTTGTCGTCGAAGATGAAGACGGCATCGTAATTGGCTTAGTTGAGCTGATCGAGATTAACTACATTCACCGCAGCGCGGAATTTCAGATAATCATCGCCCCAGAGCATCAAGGCCGAGGTTATGCGACAGAGATGATTAATCGTGCGTTAGATTACTCATTCTCAATTCTTAATCTACGTAAAATCTACTTATTAGTCGCAGTGGATAACGAAGTCGCTATTCACTTATACAAAAAGTGCGGCTTTATCGAAGAAGGTCACCTTGTAGAAGAATACTTTATTAACGGCGCTTACAGCGATGTTAAGCGCATGTATATATTAAAACACCAGTACCAGAAAAAGATCGAAGAAAACAACTCAATTCACTAGTTCATTCTATCAAAGTAAAAACGCAGCTATTTGGGCTGCGTTTTTATTTATTCAAATTGATATTGATATGATAATACGATGCGCTTGTCTGCTTCATCCAAATAGGTGTTGTTGTCCATGCCAAACGTCATTACGTTAAAAGAGTGGCGTTTGCTCACGAGGTAACCAAGACCAATACCACCAAAGAAGCCTTTGTAGTTCTCTCCTTCACTGTTTTCTGAGCCGTAAGTGCCTGCTGCAAAGCTGATTAACGTCAGCTCTTTGGTAAACGATTTCAGCGCAAATGCACCAACGTAACCGCTACTGCCTGAAGAGCTCATCATATTGAAGCCATTCTCTGCACTTGGCGTACCCGTAAAGTTAGGCTCGCTACAGAGACTACTTTCTGCACCGTCACAAACAGGAACATCACCAGTGTTGTACGTATAGCCTGCCATTGGGAAAATTTGGAAGCCTGCTGGCTCAATCCCGAAATAACTTAGCGGCATAAAGGTACCAACGCTGTAGTTGGTTTGATCCGCGCCGTTTACGTATTCATTTTTACCGAAGTTGAAGTTCACGATACCGACCGGAAACAACCACGAGCCACCAATACGCCACTCGCTCGCATCATCATTGATACGCAGGTTGATTTTGCGCGCTTGGTCAAGCGCAAGTGAGCCCGAGAATGAGATGTTTTGATCATCAAAATCGTAGTTGTTTGCGTACGACGCGCCAAATTTCGTGATGACTTTTGTTGGGTCATCCGCCAACTTGTTTTTATTGTCTTTTACTCGATGCTCGGCACCATGAGCCAGCGTACTGACCAACAAAGTTATACACACTAACGCTAGTTTATTTTTCATTTTTCAGTCCTTTGAGATGTTGAATACCCGCACTTAGCTGCGCAGATATTTTTTGAATCATCACTCACTGGATGTGACAAAAGCGCCCTAACTACCTTAGATGGCGTGACAGCATCCAGTGCAGGTAGTTAGGGTAGAATGGCCTGTAAGGAAGGCGTTTTAGCGATTAGGAATGATTAGTTTTTCCAGTTGTAGCTCATGCTCATGAAGTACAGTGCAGGCTCATCAAAGCCCGCTTGGAAGCGTGGCGTTTCTGACGATTCCATCAAGATCGCTTCAAACGCGAAACCAATTGAGTTTTCTGAATCCAATTTGTAATCAATGCCTGTACCAATGCGGTACGCCTTGCCAGTAGGAACGGTAATGTCACCGTTTGATTGGCTTTCATACATGCTGGTATCGAATGCAAAACCTGCATTCCACATCATTTTTTCATTCAGTTTGTACTGAGTACCCAATGCGATTTGGTAAGTGTCTTGTGTCTCTACGCCCAGCGTGGTTGTGTATTCGCTCCAGTCTTGCCAGTTCACGTTCCACATCACCGCTAGGTCATCATTCACTTCATGGTAAGCACTGAAGATCAGTTGTTGTGGAGCAATGGAGTTACTATTGTCGAATTCAAATTCGGTTTCAGAAGAGTAAGACAGGCCAAGACGCGTACCTGGTGTTGCCTCATAAAGCACACCTACTCGGCCGTTAACCTGTGTGTCTTGGTCTTCGTCATTGAAGTTCAAGGCTCCCTTCGTTTCTACTTCATACATACCGTACTGAATGCCAAGCGCCGCACCCACAGACCAGTGATCATTGATGCGGTAAGAAGCGGAAGGTTGAATGGTCAAGGCTTGCGTCGTTGCTGTAGGAATATCTAAATGATTATTCAAAAGACCTTCGTACTCGAGGCCAAGGCCGTAATTGCCATACAGACCAATACCCAGCGTCCATTTGTCGTTCACTTGTTGGCTGTAAAATGCCGACGCCATAGGAACAAAACCAATCACGTTGCCCGCATCGCCAGTCATCGTGTCTAGTTGCGCGTCACCGTAAAGGCCAATCAGGTTACCAGAGAAAGATTTACCAGAAATATTCGCCAGACCAGCCGGGTTTGCTGCCATTACTGAGGCATCTTGCGCACGAGCCGCCATACCAGCGGATGCCAAACCAATATCCGATGCTGTTGTTTCGTAAAGGTATAACCCACCCGCTTGCGCAGCAGCACAAGTCAGTAGAGAACTCGCTACGACGATTTTTGAAAGATTTTTCATGTTAAAACCTATTATTGTTAGGGGAACCCACGCTGCGACGGTGGTTGTATATCAATGAAAGGCATTGGCCAATCGCACACAGCGTGGGGGTGTTGTGGAGTCAGTCAGTTGAAATCAGCGTTATTGCTCGCTCACCTCAAGTTCAGTGGGTTTCTTTCGCTTAAACTTCTCGCGCAGAGATTGCATCATCACGAAGAACACTGGCGTCAGCAACGTGCCTACAAACGTAGAGAGAATCATGCCGCCGAATACTGCAAAGCCCAGTGAGTGACGAGATGCCGCACCGGCACCCGATGCAATCACCAACGGGAATACCCCCCAGATGAAGGCGAATGCGGTCATCTGTACTGCACGGAAACGGATTCGAGCAGCTTCTTTGGCAGAATCAATGATGGATAAGCCCTTTTCTTCTCGCAGAACTTTGGCAAATTCCACGATAAGAATCGCCACTTTGGCGGACATACCGATCAAGATGACCACACCAATCTGCACATACAAGTCGAACGGTTGTCCCACCAGCAGTAGCGTGCCCATTGCGCCGAGAATCGCGACTGGAACCGCCATCATTACCGCAGCAGGAATGGTCCAACTTTCGTACTGAGCCACCAAGAACAAGTAGGTGAACAGCAAAGACAATGCGAACGCGATTGGTGCCATGTTGCCTGCTTTCATCTCTTGGTAAGTCATGCCGGACCACTCGTACGAGTAACCACTTGGCAAAGATTCTGCAGCCAGTTTTTCAATCGCTTTTACAACATCACCCGAGCTGTAGCCTGGCGCTGGCGCACCGTTCACGGTTGCAGAACTGAACATGTTGTAGTTCGACAAGGTATCTGGGCCGAAGATCGGCTTCACTTTCACTAGCGTTGCCAGTGACACCATTTTTCCAGAGCTTGAGCGAACAAACAGATGGTTGATGTCGTCGATATTGTCACGGTATTGCTCTTCTGCTTGCACTTTCACTTGGTACGAACGACCAAACAAGTTGAAGTCAGAAATGTAGGCGCCGCCCAACTGTGCTTGCAGTGTGCTGAAGATTTCATTCAACGGTACGCCCATCGAAATCGCTTTATCGCGATCAATATCGATGTAACGTTGCGGAATATTCGCACGGAAAATCGAGAACGCACGTGCCACTTCAGGCAGTTGGTTGATTTGGGCAACAAAATCAGCGGTTGTTTTTGCCAACTCTTGTGGAGAACGGCCCAAGTTGTCCTGCAGCACAAGGTTGAAACCATCCACCGCACCCATACCTTTGATTGCCGGTGTCGCGAAAACGAACGAAGCGGCATCTGGCGTTGAGTTCAGCATTTGGTTAACTTTATTCATCAATGCGCGTTGGTGTAGCTCAGGGTCTTTACGTTTGCTCCAGTTATCCAGTTTGATGATCAACATGCCCGAGTTTGGAATCGACGCCATGTTAATTACCGAGAAGCCCGCAACCGAAACCACGTTCTCCACACCTTCCATCTGTTTTAGCTCATCAACGTACTGCTTCATTAATGGTGCAGTACGCTGCAATGCTGCTGCGTCTGGCAAACGCATTTCGACCATGAACACGCCTTTATCTTCGTTCGGTACGAAAGAGGAAGGTACGGTCATGAACGCAAATGCCAGCACCGCAATAAGCGCGCCATAAACACCGATACTCAGCACAATGCGACGGCTCAAGAAGCCAACTACACCTTGGTATTTGCGCGTTATTGCCTCAAAACCTCGGTTAAACGCACGCAAAGGCGCAATAGGCTGCGAGTGAGTTGATTTCAACATCAACGCACAAAGCGCTGGCGTTAACGTTAATGCGTTGATCGCAGAGATCAGCACCGACACACAGATGGTGACTGCGAACTGGTTGAACATTCGACCGGAAATACCCGGCAATAGCGCAACCGGTACGAATACCGCCAACAAAATAAGCGTTGTTGCCAATACTGGCCCCGTCACTTCTTTCATAGCTTGGATCGTGGCCGGAATCGGGTCTAAATGCTCTTCATGGATAACCCGCTCCACGTTCTCTACCACGATGATCGCATCGTCCACCACGATACCGATGGCGAGGATCAAGCCAAACAACGAGATCGTGTTAATGGTCATGCCCATCACGCCCATGATTGCGAACGTCGCAATGATGGAAACCGGAATCGCTAAGGTTGGAATGATGGTCGCTCGCCAGTTCTGCAAGAAAACGTACACAACGAAGGTGACAAGAAGTACCGCAATCACCAGCGTCTCGTAAACTTCATCAATCGACGTCTCTACGTATTCAGTAGAGTCATAAGCGATGTCATAGACCAAATCATCAGGAAACGATTTTTCGTACTCTGTCATGGCCTCTTTCACGCGTTCCATCACGTCTAGCGCGTTCGCGGTCGGTAACTGGTACAAGGCCAGAACGGCGGCTGGTTCGTTATTCATACGACCATCAGCTTCGTAACCTTGTGCGCCAACTTCCACACGAGCCACATCTTTCAAGCGAATCAAAGAACCTTTCTTGCTCGCACGAATGATGATGTTCTCGAACTCTTCCGCAGAAGTGAGTCGACCTTTAGTTTGCAAAACATATTGATATTGCTGATCATCTGGAGCTGGCATACCACCGATCTTACCCGCCGCCACTTGGATGTTTTGCGTTTTAATTGCGCCAATAACGTCGCTAGCAGAAAGCTTCAAGGTAGCCAGTTTATTTGGGTTCAACCAAATTCGCATTGAGTAGTCTTTCTTACCCAGAAGCGTAATGTCACTCATACCTTCGATACGTTTTAGACGCTCGACAATATTGAGATCCGCGTAGTTAGAAAGGTAGATACTGTCGTGAGACTGTTTCGGAGAACGCAGTGTGATAACGCCCAGCATGTCGGAAGATTTCTTCTTAACCGTCACACCGATTTGGTTTACTTCTTGTGGTAGAGACGACGTCGCCTGTGCCACCAAGTTGTTCACACGAACCTGCGCCATATCGCCATCTGCGCCCACTCGGAAGTAAATACGCAATGTGTATGAGCCATCGTTACCAATCACAGAAGACATGTAAATCATGTCTTCAACGCCGTTGACTTTGGCTTCTATCGGTTGTGCTACGGTCTTTTTAACCACGTCCGCGTTTGCACCCGGATACATGGTGCTCACCGTAATTACCGTTGGAGAGATTTGAGGATACTCAGAAATTGGCAAGACTTTCAGGGCGATCATACCCATCAATGTCATCGCCAGTGAGATCACCAAAGCAAACTTCGGCCGATGAATGAAAAATTTACTTAACATCAGTACTCACTCAGCCTTGTTCACTCTGTAGTTCAACGTCTTTCACCGTTGCACCCGGACGCACTTTTTGTAGACCATTAACGATGACTTTTTCGTTAGCCGCCAAGCCAGTCAGCACAGCACGTTTCACACCGTAGGTCTGACCGAGTTCAACGTTACGACGTGACACCACGTGATCATCACCAACCACCATGACGTAGTCACCCGCTTGGTCTTGCTGAACAGCCGCCGATGGGATAAGCAAACCATCAATGGTTTTGTTGCGCAGCTTGATGGTCAAGTTGCCATATTCACCCGGCATAAGCGCGTAAGTTGGGTTATCGAATTGTGCTTCTGCTCGAATTGAGCCTGTTTCTAAATCGATCTTGTTGCCAACGGCGTAGATCTTGCCATCAAGCGGATACAATGAACCGTCTGAAAGCGTCAGTGTTAAATCAACATCCAGTTTGTCATCGTTACGATGAGCCACATCAATCGCGCTTCTTACGCGGCGGTAGAGCTTCTCATCAACATCAAAGCCAAAGCGAATTGGGTCGATTTGAGTGATCGAAACAAGAGGAACGAGTTGAATTTTCGAAATACGGTCACCCACTCGGAAGTTGCTGAAACCCACGCGGCCAGAGAAAGGAGCACGCACAGAGCTAAATTCAAGATCGAGCCTTGCTGAAACCAGCGTCGCTTTCGCCTCTTCTACCGAGGCAATCGCTGCGGCGTGCGCAGCAATGGCGTCATCGTATTGCTGCTCACTGATGCTTTTATCTTTGATAAGTTTCTTCACACGTTCTGCATCACGCGTAGTTTGAACGAGTTGTGCTTTTGCTTTTTGCAACGACGCTTTTGCATACGCCAGTGCCGCTTTGTAAGGACGGTCGTCGATTTCAAACAGCAATTGGCCTTTTTCGACCATATCGCCATCTTTAAAATGAATCGCGGTTAATTCGCCACCGACTCGAGGCATAATATCAACGTCATTTACCGCTTCAGTTCGACCGATAAAAGTATGATAAGGAGTGATTTTTGTTTCGGTTAGGGTAACGGTTTCAACAGAGGGTGCTTGGGCAGTTTTCGTTGCGATATCGCCAGTTTTGCATCCTGATAGCAATGCAGAAGATATAGCAATAGATACCAACGCAAATTTATATTTGGCTTTCATGATAAACCTACTTTATTTAGAAAGTGCCCTAGCCTAAATATATAAATATATGGATAAACACACTTTCTATTCTGGAAATAAACGAGGGAGTTAGAATTGGTAGTTAAATTCGATACGGTGATCACCATCACCGAAATTAACGTGCTCATTCCAGTTTGCAAAGTAACGAATATTTGCGCGAGGATTAATTTGATAAGACAACGCAAACTCATGAGTCAAGATATTATCTTCACCCGCGTAATAAGTATCTTTATATTGACTAGACCCTGACAACGTATGCATATACATTGGGTTGTAGTTAACCCAGATTTTATCGGTTAATTCAATTTTTGAGTACATACCGACAACGGTGAAAGTACCTGGAATTTCGTAACCTTTGTCATCACCACTAAAATCATTAGCAATAGTGACACCCGCACCAGCTAAAGGAAATAACTGCAACATACCAAACTTAGGTAGACCTTGAATAAAGCTATAAGATGCATCTAATTTATCGTTATCAACGTCGTAGTTTACATCTAATTGACGGCCTAGACCTTTTGCGACTTCTACTTGGAAATTACGTAGTCGGAAAGAGTCAATGCTGTCATCAACGTTGGCATATATTGGATCATCATTGTCGCGAATGCCAAATAGCTCACCACCAATGCCTTTCATTTCAATGATGTTCATCGCCATGGTACCAGGCTGGCTAGATTGGTAAGTTTGACCGATTTTGATGTTCGCGCCTTTATCAGTAATACCAAAGCCCGCTTGGGTGTATACCGCAAGTGGGTCAGACATATCTTGTAGTTCTTCGTTATTGTTTGTCTGCGCATAGGCAGAAGACGCGAGTTGTAGGGCTGCAACCATAATGGCAACAGACGGTTTCACTAAATTCATAAAACTGTATCCATTTTAATGATTATAAAATTATTCACGTCATGAGGTCATCATAAATAGCAAGCAACACAACTCGCTTTGGATAACATAAATTATCAAAGCAAATTCAATAATGACGAAACATTCGACGTTTTAATTAAAATAAAATAAAGCATCGTAAAAGTTCAATCACCGCTACTTATATCTTATATAACTTGAAATTTGGTAATACCAATGAAGAAGGAAATATTAAAACTTATGAAAATTCAATTATCATTAGAACAAATGATTAATTAATTTTACCATATAAATAGAGAGTGCAATGGATTTAGGTGATCGCGATCAATGTTTCATTTCGATCGTACAACACTCTTCAGATTAATTAGAACATTATAATAATTTAAAAACCTTAGTTTGATTAGCCTAGCATCAGATTAGAATAGTAGGCCTATAATAAATAAAAAGGGAATCACTCTCTGTGATTCCCTTTTATTATCGAGCGATAAAGCGCCGATGCGTTTCGATAACTAAAACGCAAACAATTCGCACTATTGCAGTTTCTCTATTCCCATATTGAACAGTGCAAAACTATAAATATCTGCATTTGTCTCAATTATTTTACGCGTTGGTGTGCCTGCACCATGTCCTGCATTGGTTTCGATGCGAATTAAGGTCGGATTTGAACCCGCTTGCTTCGATTGCAACTCAGCAGCAAATTTGTATGAGTGAGCAGGAACAACACGGTCATCATGATCACCGGTTGTAATCAATGTTGCTGGGTATTCCACCCCTGCTTTTACATTGTGCACCGGCGAATAACTTTTCAGATATTGGAACATCTCTTTACTTTGCTCTGCCGTGCCGTAGTCATACGCCCAACCAGCACCTGCGGTAAAAGTATGGTAACGCAGCATATCCAGTACGCCGACTGCTGGCAGCGCCACTTTAAACAGCTCTGGACGTTGCGTCATAACGGCCCCTACTAACAAGCCACCATTCGATCCACCGTTAATGGCTAACTTGTTTGATGACGTTACCTTTTCATCAATTAGGAATTCAGCCGCAGCAATAAAGTCATCAAACACATTTTGCTTTTGCATTTGAATGCCAGCGTTGTGCCATTCTTTGCCATATTCCCCACCACCACGAATGTTCGCTACCGCGTAAACACCACCAAGCTCTAACCAAGCCGCACGTGTCGGGCTAAAAGATGGCGTGAGGCTAATGTTGAAACCGCCATAACCATATAGGATGGTTGGTGCACTGCCGTCCATCGGTGTCCCTTTTTTATAGGTGATGATCATCGGCACTTTTGTTCCGTCTTTTGAGGTGTAAAACACCTGGCGAGATTCATACAAAGCAGGATCAAATGGCGCTTTAGATTTGTAGTACACCTCGCTATCACCGTCTTTGATGTTCAGACGATAGGTCGTGCTTGGCATCTTGTAGTTGGTGAAAGAATAGTAGACTTCGGTTTCTTCTTTTTTCCCCGAGAAACCGTATGCGCTGCCAATATCAGGCAATTTGATTTCTCGGATGAGTTTGCCGTTCATGTCGTATTGCTTCACCATCGAGATCGCATCAACAATATAGCTCGCAAACAAATTGCCACCCGCGGTAGAAACACGTAACACGTTCTTTGTTTCAGGAATCACATCTTTCCAGTTTTTGGGCTGCGGCTGACTCGCATCCACCGTCACGACGCGTTTGTTCGGCGCATTAAGGTTCGTAACCAAGTACAGTTTCGTGCCTTGGTTGTCTATCACCCAAGTATCAGAACTGGTGTTATCTAAAATGGTTTTCAGCGGGCTATTTGGCTTACTCAGGTCTTTGAAGAACAGTTTGTTACCCGACGTCGATACGCTGGCTGAGATAAACAAGTAGCGTTCATCTTCCGACGTGTAACCCCCAACGTAGCGATACTTTTCGTCCTTTACACCACCGAAAATTAATTGGTCTTCACTTTGTTTCGTCCCTAGTTTATGAAAGTAGAGCTTGTGTTGGTCTGTCTTCGCGGAAAGTTCACTCCCTTTTGGCTTGTCATAACTTGAGTAATAGAAGCCTTGATTGCCGAGCCAACTGATGCCACTGAACTTAATATCCACCAGCGTTTCACCGACGGGCTTTTTGGTTTCTGTGTCTAACACAATGACTTTGCGCCAATCGCTACCGCCTTCCGAAATGCTGTATGCAACCAAAGAACCATCACGTGAAAAGCTCACTCCCGCTAACGATGTGGTGCCATCTTCACTAAAAGTATTTGGATCGAGGAAAATTTCTGCTTCGCCATCACCTAACTGCCGATGAAGCACATCTTGGTTTTGTAGCCCGTCATTTTTGTAAAAATAAGTGAACTTACCCTCTTTGAACGGTTGGCTTTGCTTTTCGTAGTCCATGAGCTTAGTGATGCGCTCTTCAATCTGCTCGCGGTAAGGGATTTTCGACAGATAATCAAACGTCACTGCATTTTGTGCCTTCACCCATTCTGCGGTTTCTGGGCTGAGATCGTCTTCCAACCAGCGATAAGGATCACTCACTTTTGTACCAAAGTAGTCATCGACAACATCCACTTTTTGTGTGGTTGGATACGTGATGGTTTTCGGGGTTACCTGTTCAACCGACGATTGCGCCGCTTCATTTGCATACGCCACAGACAACACACTTCCGAGTACGAGAGCCGTTGTGAGTGCTAGGGTATTCTTTTTCATGAAATTCCTTTTTATTTTTCTGTTGTCTTTTTGTGCAATACATCAGAACTCTACTATATATCGACAAAATGAATCTAATTTCATTAAACGAGTTGTGAAAGCCATCCTAACTCCCTCATTTCCTTCCAGTTCTACAAACTAGTAAGTGGCGGTGTAGAACTTGGGAACAATACTGAAGAGCTACGATGGCGTTTACTCTCTTTCGTCTAAGTCAGCTCGATTTGGCGCAAAACCCCAGACTCAGAAGCGAAATCTTGGTCGTGACTAATCAGAACAAATCCACCTTTGTATGTGTTTAACGCCTGACTAAGCATTATTTTTGACTCGAGGTCGAGATGGTTATCTGGTTCATCAAGCAGCAGCAAAGGCTGAGAATTTTGGTGGCTGACTATCAGCATCGCGAGCTTCATCTTCTCGCCACCGCTCAGTAGGCGCCCCAACCGAAACACTGCATCTCGACGAAAACCGATCCCGGCCAATAAGGTCCTCGCTTCACTTTCCGTCATCTCTTGGCAGCTCTCCATTACGTTCTCAAGTAACGAAAGATTTGGATTCACTGCACCAAAATGTTGGTCGAGATAATACAAAGGCGTATTCACTTGCAACTCACCACTCTGCAACGATAACTCGCCAAGCAACGTCTTTAACAAGGTTGATTTTCCGCAGCCATTTCTCCCTTTGAGATGGACTTTGTCGTTCGCAAAAATCTGCAACGTGATAGGCGTAGAATTCCCAAAAGGTAATATACCTTCTTGTATCGACAACACTTTTCGCGAACGGTTCGGATTATCTGTAAGATAAAGCTTTTGCGCCTTGAGTTGCTCATGTCGCGATTTCAACGCCTGTTCTTTGGCTTGTAAATGCGCTTGTCTGAGTTGCTCATTCTTATTGCGATTTGAAGCGCTGGCGGTCGCGCTATCCTTTTTTCCATCAAGCAAAATTTTGGGCTGACTGCCGCCTTTGCGCAGTTTGTTCCCTTGCGCGGCGCGTTGGTCTGCTTTTTCGCGATTTTTCTGGGCTTGCTCGGCTAACCGTTTTTTCTGTTTATCGACTTGCGCTAACTGCCTCTCGACCGCTTGCAGTTCAGTGCGTTTTTTCTCGGCGTACACATCGTAATTTCCACCAAAAGCCTGTAAACCTAGGCCCGATAGCTCCCAAATTTCCTCCATCTCTCGCAGCAGCTCACGATCGTGACTGATGAGTAAAATCGCACCGCTGAAATGCGTCATAGACTCTATCAGCCATTGTTTCGCCTCGGTATCGAGGTGATTGGATGGCTCATCGAGAATCAAAAGATCCGTTTCGTTTTCAAATAACTGCCATAACTGCAAACGCGCCAACTGACCACCACTGAGCCGAGCACAAGAGAAATCAGGGTCTTGCGGCAAGCCCATCGCAGCAAGCTGCTGTTTGAGTTTCAGTTCAATATCCCACTGTTCGCCAACCAGTTCGAACCAATGCTCAGAAACATCACCTTGTTCAATCTGCTTCAAAGCATGTAAGACCGCATCTTTGCCCAGAAACTGGGCGATCGATTGCTGACCTGAAAGCAGATCAGACGGCTGCTGGCAATACATCATGAAAGAAGAGGGAGCAGTCACAACACCGCTGGCAGGCTGAATTTCTCCCGCTAAAATGGAAGCCAAAAGCGACTTGCCGATGCCATTGCGCCCAACCAAACCAACACGTCGTTTAGTCATGGAACAAGAAATAGACTGGAATAGCGTATCGCCATTATCAAACTGATGGCTAACATTAAAAGCTTGTAAAACTGGCATAATTTGCCTCCTGTATGACAGGGACAACAGCCGTAGCTATGATTTGAAATGGCAACAAAACGCGTGCACAAACGCATTAAGCTCTATGTAAAGCTCGACGATATACGTCAAATCAAAAAGTCGTCTTGTTGCAAAGAAATATCGGAAAGTGAGCTACGCCTACTAACCCTGCAGATCCAAAAAATAAGTAAAAATATGGATAACAGGTTTAGTTCTTCATGTTGGCGTAATCTCCTAGAGAAATGATGCGCAGAGTGTAGCCGCTTTTTTGTTCAAGAAGCAAGCTTTCTAACCAAATGTGAACAAAAAGAAAGTTTCACAGTAAGTTGTTATATCACATTAACTTTTTAACAAGTCTTTGAACAATTTCGAGATCTTAGCAACACAATTTTTATCCAAGCCATACTATGCTTAGGGTAAAGATAATCCACATAAGGGCGTGGTTATGAAATACAAACATATCCTTGTTGCACTCGAACTGTCAGATGAAAGCACCGTGCTTATCGACAGAGCGGTATCAATGGCAAACTATCTCGACTCCGATATCTCTTTTATTCATATTGATGGTACGCACGGAGAAATCTATCGTGAGCTTGTAGACATTAAAGAAAACCCGGATCAAAGGCCGTTGAATGAGCATTCAATGGAATGTTTAAAAACATTTAGTGATTACATGGACTACCCACTTAAACACTTCTTTGTAGGTACGGGTGATTTGGCTGATAAATTGGAAGTCACCATTAAAGAGCAAGAAGTGGATCTGCTGATTTGTGGTCACCACCAAGATTTCTGGAGCAAGATCATTTCTTACTCCAGACACTTAATTAACAAGTCACCGGTGGATATTCTAGTCGTCCCTATTCATGATTAGTAAAACGTAACGCTTCCCAAAACCACCAATTTATTTGGTGGTTTTTTATTGATATTGAAACAGCTTAAACAGTTTTCCAAACTAGCTTGGCGATCATTTATGAGTTACATTTTCTAACCAACCCGCGCTCCTACTGGGCATGGTTATTTAGATAGCAAGGATCCCTATGGCAAATAAAAAAGTACTCATTCTCTTTGCTCATCCTTCCCAGCATCGTTCAGAAGTGAATACTCCACTTTTCAAAGAAGCTCAAAAAATTGAAGGCGTGACATGTGTTGATCTCTATGGCGAATACCCTCGTTTCGATATTAATATCGACCGTGAGCAGCAACGCTTACGTGAGCATGACGTGGTGATTTTCCAATTCCCACTATATTGGTATTCAACGCCTGCGATTTTAAAAGAGTGGCAAGATCTGGTTTTGGAATATGGCTTTGCTTACGGTACAGATGGCACAGCACTGCAAGGCAAGACCATGCTTTGTGTGCTGTCTGCAGGGGGCAAAGAAGAAGCTTATAAGGCAGAGGGCTACAACCACTTTACGATTCGTCAACTGCTTGCGCCTATTGAACAAATGTCCGCACTGACCGGCATGAACTACATTGCCCCTCTCGCGATGTTTGGCGCACGTACAGCAGATGAAGAAGGGCGAATCCCTCGTCATGTTGAGCGGTACAAGAGCCTGCTAACAGCTTTAGTCGAAGATAGGTTGGATGTTGAAGCTGCGGCGTCATTAATCAAGCTTAACAGCGCATTGCCAGAGCTCATTAAGGAGGCTTCATGACAGGGATATTCTTACAAGCCTTCGTATATTTGATTGCTGCTGTAATTGCAGTCCCACTTGCTAAGCGTTTGGGACTTGGGTCCGTTTTAGGCTATCTCATCGCAGGTGTGGTTATTGGCCCAATTATCGGTTTAGTCGGTGAAGAAACAACAACAATCCAGCACTTTGCCGAGTTTGGCGTGGTGATGATGCTGTTTCTCGTTGGCTTAGAGCTCGAACCCAAAATGTTGTGGGCGATGCGCAATCGCTTAATGGGCTTAGGAGGTCTGCAAGTCGGCGGTACCGTCGCGGCGATTATGGGTATTGCCTTATACTTTGACCAGCCTTGGACCATAGCCTTAGCCATAGGTTTGATCTTCGCCCTCTCTTCTACTGCGATTGTTTTGCAAACTTTTAGCGAAAAAGGATTAACGAAGACGGAAGGTGGACAAAACGCTTTCTCCGTGTTGCTTTTTCAAGATATTGCAGTGATACCAATGTTGGCGTTCATTCCCCTATTGGCCTTACCTGAATTAATTGAACAGGCACAGTCCGCAGCACAAACAGCCGCAGCGCACCATGAAGAATTAAGCCTCGTTGCGGGGTTGCCAGGCTGGGCATACGGCATCGTAATCACAGCATCGATAGCAATCGTCGTCGTTGGTGGACACTTTTTAAGTCGACCGCTGCTCAATTATGTGGCTAGCTCTGGTTTGCGAGAAATCTTTACCGCAACTGCACTCATGCTTGTCATTGGTATCGCTGCACTGATGAGTTTAGTGGGCTTATCTCCTGCCTTAGGAACCTTCTTGGCTGGCGTTGTATTGGCGAACAGTGAATTCCGCCACGAGTTAGAATCCAATATCGAACCATTTAAAGGCCTATTGTTAGGTCTGTTCTTTATTACCGTTGGCGCAGGGATCAACTTCTCGGTCCTTTTTGATAATTTCTGGTTGGTCATGGCATTGACCATTGGCGTGATGGTTTTGAAAGCCTTGGTGCTGTTTATTCTTGCACTGATATTTAGGGTGAAAGGCAGCAACCGCTGGCTGTTTACCCTAAGCTTGGCTCAAGCAGGTGAATTCGGCTTTGTGCTTCTAAGCTTTTCAGTGCAAAACCACGTCATCCCATTTGAACTCTCACAAACTCTTGCGTTAGTGGTTGCGATTTCGATGTTCCTGACACCAGGTTTGTTTATTCTGTTTGATAGAGTGATTCTGCCGCGCTTTGAAAGCCAGTCAAATGAACGCGAAAGCGATACGATTGAGGAAACAGGCACGGTGATCATCGCCGGCATCGGCCGCTTTGGACAAATAGTGAATCGCCTATTGGTATCAAACGGCGTGACTACCGTGGTACTTGACCATCAATCTGACCAAGTCGATAACATGCGCCAAATTGGCACTCGCGCCTATTTTGGCGACGCGACTCGACCAGATATGCTACATACAGCCGGCATTGAGCACGCCGCTGCTTTGGTTGTGGCGATTGATAACCAAGAATCGAGTGTAGAACTGGTGAAGTACGTTAAGCACACGTACCCAAAAGTAACAGTGATTGCACGTGCCTTTGACCGTGGACATGGCTATCTTTTGCGTCAAGCGGGGGCTGATATTATTGAATCAGAGACCTACCATTCTGCATTGGAGATGGGCGGTCATACAATGAAAGCCCTTGGCATTCACCCCTTCTTCGTTGAACAACAGAAGGCGACATATAAGCGTGTTGAAGCACGTAAGTCAGAAATACTTTACAAAGCTTGGGAGGATGATTCTGAAGGTGAACGCTATGACAACAATTTCCGACAACTGTTTATTCAGTTAGAGGAGAAAATGGCGGAAGAGATGCAAAAAGATCGTCATGACAAACTATCGCGGTCAGAACGTGGTTGGACACCGCCACCTAAAGGTTACGCCGATGACTTTAATGAAGATAACGTCCAAGAGCTAACACCACCAAGAGAAGAGCCTATCCAACGATAACGCACTCCATATTAAAAACCTCCCACTTGGGAGGTTTTTATTTTTTCAGTACAGAGCCACACGCCGTGCAGGATAAAATGATCTTCTCGATATTACATAAGATCATTCATTAAAATCTCATACTCTTCGTTTGCTTCTTCCACTAAATGAGAAAGCTCTAACGCATCAGTAACTGCAAGATTGAACTGCCACGGAGTTGTGTCTTCTTTACCACAGATTCGAGTTTCACACCCACGACTCTCAAAAGACAAATCATCAAACTCTGTGGTGTGGCGCTCTTGAAGTTCAACAATCTCAACTTCTAATTTACCGACAGGATTGACTTTAACGTGGGCATGTAACTCCGAACTGTTAGACAAACAATAATCTCTATGAACCGCAATCATGGCCGCCTCCTTGGTCTGCCAACTGACAACTCAACATTGAGTGTAGACGAGGGATTTTGAACGTGGCGTGAAATAATAATGAAGATTGATCTGTCTCATTAGAACAGACAATTGTTGTCATGAAGGCATGAGCCAGTATGAATCTCATCTGATTTAAACTGTTCTGAGATCGTAATAGTTGGCATTTACCGAGACTTTCCCTATTATCGAAACAAAATTACTGTGGTCATTCTTTAGAGGTCAGTATGGAGCTTGAAGCCGTTGCTAAAGCACTAAAAGAGTTAGGGCATCCGACTCGTTTAAGTATTTACAAAGAAGTCGTCAAAGCGGGATACAAAGGTATCGCGGTAGGCGGCGTACAAGAAAAGCTTGGCATTCCAGCATCCACTCTCTCTCATCATATCTCGAGCCTTGCTTCAGCTGGTCTTCTCACCCAGCGCCGCGAGGGTAGAACCCTTTTTTGTGTTGCAGAGTATCAGTGCTTAGATGACGTAATTGGTTTTTTAAAAGCAGAATGTTGCGTTAACGAGTGCTCATAAATTTCTAGCAAAAACGAGAGAGTTTGAGTTTCTATTGAACTTCAGCAGAACGTGAATGACGATGAAAAACATACACACCGAAGTTGCTAACCTCGGTGTGTACATCTTCTACTTCGCGACGAGTAACATCGACGACTTAGATGGTACGATTAACTTACCGTCAGTTGGAATGATTTGTTCTGTCATCAAATCAACCCAATTACCATCGATTTTTAATGTCAAAGACTGTTGACGCTGTGATTTATTAAGCACCACAATACCTTTGTCACCTCGCTTCAGTACGAGCATGTCATCGTTACCTTCAAGAACACTCATCGGCTCGCCATGCGTCATATTATGGAACTGGATCATTTTTGCCATTCTCGGATCGCTCCATGCACCTTGCCATCTTGGCTGACCATTTTTACCTTTAATACCGCTGGTGTTTAAGTCGGTATAAATCAACGGCACACCACCATCTCGGCCTAGAATATAGGCATAAGCTAACCATTCGTTCTCCTCGTCCATGATGAGATCAAGAAAGACATCATTGTTAGGAATATCATGTGTGATAGCAAATGTAATCGCACGACCGGGGGACAGAGCCTGACCAAAACAATAGGGATCAATCAGAGACTTGAAGCTGCCCTTTTTAGCAAACGCCTTAAACATGGTTGAGAACAAAGGGAAATCGTACGCACCTAGGCGAGTTTCCTGTAGATACGGCTCAAGAAACAGCTGATACTCTTCTTCCGTCGCACCGCCATCGGTAATAATTTCACCAAATATATGCACATCCCGCGTGATGTCGTCTGTCCAAACACGCTTAAGATGCTCTAACGTCATGTGTTTCGCAGCGTCAATACGAAAACCTTTCACACCAATAGCTTTCAGCGCCTTTAGGTACGCTCGCTGCTGCTCAACGACATGGTCACAAACACGAAGAGTTGGCAAGCCAGGATCGGTTGGCCCACCTGTGATACGTCCGTTTTGAACCTGCCACTTATCTTTCCAGTCTTTGATGCCGAATGCTTCAACAAAGTCCTCTTCATCAAAAAGTGGTTGAGATAGATCGCCAAACAACGCTAGCGACTGATATTTCTGTTTGTCGTTCTGGTATTCCTCCAAGACCTCTTGTCTTGGGTACTGAAGGTCTCTGCGAAGGTGGGCCTCATTTGCCATATGGTTAAACACTACGTCGGCATAAACCCACACACCAACTTGCTCCAGTTCACGAACCATATGAATAAAATCTTTGGTATCACCCAAATCATTATCGATAACACGATAATCTTGTGGTTGATAACGCTGCCACCAGCGCTCATCGTGTGCGCTTTTCATTGGTGGCGAAACCAACACAGAGCCATAACCAAGCTCGCGGATTTCTTTTGCTCGTTGGGCAATGTCAGCATACTTCCAATCAAACGCATGTAAGATAACGTTTGCACCGAATGATTGTGTTTCCTGTGAGCCACTCATGTTGTTCTCCTGCTCGTTTCCACTCACGATTACTTGTTTGCATTTTTTTGTGAGTGAATTCAATAATCGAGATTATAAAAGCTATTCATCAGAGGCACTCACCCTTTTAGCACTAACTCAAGGCTGAAATCGAAGGCGTAGCGACTCATCCATTGCACAGCGATAAATCGTTCTGAGTGAATAACGGGCACACGACATACAACCCGAACAGACCAACACAAAACTAAGGCATTGTTTTGATTAACAAAAACTTAAATTTAAAAAGATAGAACATAAGACCTATGTACGCCCTAAAATAGGCCCAAAGGATAAAAATAGCCAAGCCAACCCGTTGAGTAATCAATTGTTAATAAAACGAAACTGGCAGATGGATCACGTTTGGCGCGTTTCAAAAATCCAGTAAATCACCATACCTAGCGTTAAAAGACTAAAGATTTCCGTTTGTATCTGTCCCGAAATGACTTCAAAATGCGAAACTTAGCTTATCTCTATGGGGTATGCTCTACCTTGGAGGATAATAATGAATATCAAAGAATTTTCTGACCTCGTCGGGCTATCTGCTCATACACTTCGATACTATGAAAAAATCGGTTTACTTAAACATGTCCATAGAAACGCGAGTGGACATCGAATGTATAGTTCGAAAGATCTAAACTGGATAAGCTTTGTTAAGCGTTTAAAAGAAACTGCAATGCCACTTGAAGAGATTCTAGAGTATGCCAAATTAAGGGAAGTCGGCTCTCAATCTGTACCACAACGTCAAGCTCTGTTAGAACAACACCAAGAAAACCTCAAACGCCACATTGATCAGCAGAAAAAGCACTTATCGGCTCTAGAAGAAAAAATTGCCTTGTATAAAAGCGGAAAAGTTCGTTGACTTAGAGTTAACTCTAACGATTAAGGTGTGTTTACGTTTATTCACTAGGAACATACCGATGGAACAATCACGCTTTAACAAAGGATTAGAACTACTCTCGCAAATTGATGGCGACGCTGGTCATAATGTCATCGAAACCTTACAAGATATTTGTCCAGATTTAGCTCAGTACACCATTGAGTATCCGTTTGGCGATATTTATGCTCGCCCGGGCTTAGACCTAAAATCGAGAGAAATCGCAACCGTCGCCGCGCTAACGGCAATGGGGAATTGCGCGCCGCAACTAAAAGTGCACTTAAATGCAGCGCTGAATGTAGGCTGTAGCGAGGATGAGATTAAAGAGATCATTTTGCAGATGTCCGTCTACGCAGGGTTTCCCGCGGCATTAAACGGCATGTTTGCATTCAAAGAAGTGCTAGCGGAAAGAGCAGAGCAATAACGACGTTGAAATCAATTTAACCGCAATTAAAAACGGCCCTTGGGGTTCGGGCCGTGATTAAAACAACGAGTGAATTAGCGCTCAGGAGTTTCAAGCAGTTTAACCGCGCAATCTACCGCGTTGTTAATGCCTTGACTGCTCTCCAACTTGCCTGAACTTGCAGGACCAAGGGCACAAGAATACAAAGCCAGCTGCTTATCGAACGGCAGATCCAACTGTTCATAGAGATTTTGTCGGATTCTTGCATGTTGTTCTGGTTCTTGGTTAGCAAGGCTAATCAACGTTTCATAAATAAGCGTTTTCATGTCTTTCCCTTTTCACTTTATTGCACGGGGTGCATATATATTGTATCCATTTGGGAAACACAAATCAGAAGCTAGGTCACAGAACGCGTCGCTAAAAAAGTTTATGTGCGCGGTAAATTGCAATACAAACCTAAAGCCGTTTAGAAAAAGGGCAACTGATAACTCGATAGATCAGCCGATTAACTAGCATTCGCCGCTGTTTGTTTATAATCGTGTCCGATATAAACAAAAACGTCGCTGTATCAGCGACGTTTTATCTCGACTTTAGTTAATCGAACCTGTTTAGTTGAAGTGCACTAGCAT
Source organism: Vibrio sp. Vb0667 (assembly GCF_033391095.1). NCBI lineage: Bacteria > Pseudomonadati > Pseudomonadota > Gammaproteobacteria > Vibrionales > Vibrionaceae > Vibrio > Vibrio sp. Vb0667. The sequence goes on from NZ_JAWPOL010000006.1 coordinate 31,400, forward strand.
TTCAACGTCATCGCCTTGCTCTGGAGCCTGAAGAGCGAAGTGCACGTACCCTGCTTCAGTAACAGGAATCGCAAGGTATTCATTGCTGCCTGCATAGTTGGACGCATACTCGTGCTGCTCTACTGTAGGCCAATGCTCCCTACTCGCGTATAGATCGACATTACCAGTTTGAGAGTGAGCCGTTAGCCATACACGAACCTCTTCTACACCTTCAGGCACATGAACTGCTGCATAACGCTGCTTGTGAACGGTAAGCATTTTGGCTTCACCAGACTCTAGTACCACAGGTGCTAAATCATCTTGCACTTGGGTTGGCGGTGTTTGCGCTTCCACTTCTAACGCAGCCACAAGATTTACTGAGTCATAGCTATCACGTCCAGTTAAGCTGATGTAGTAACGACCCGCTTTAACGTAACCATCTTGCTCTGGTTCAAACACAATCTCTTCATTGCTGCCATCAGCATATTGACTCATTTCGAAATCATAGTAATGCGCGACTTTGTTGTAGCTCATGTAAAGATCCGCATCACCCGCACCCTCAATAGATACATTGAAGTTAACGGTGTTGGCTGGAACATCAACGTAGAACAGTTTTTCGCTGTATGCTTCGCCACTGAGCTGAAGGCTTTGGTTCGCCGTCAATTCAGTCACTTGTGCTTCAGGGCTTGTTGGTTCTGTTGGCTCTTCTGGGTCTGTATCAGGTTGCTCAGGTTCCACTTTTAATGTGTCCAACCAACGTTCAAACTCAGCATCGTATTGTTGACCTAAAGACGTCACCTGCTGTGCCCATTGTTCGAACTGGCCAGAGCGCGACAATGCCAACAAGCTTTCGACGTCTTGTGGATGATTTTCTAACATGAATCGAACAGCTAGATAACCCCAACGATAGATACGATTGGTATCGTGAGAGTACGTGGTATCAAACACAGTGGAAAGGCTCAGTTTACCATCTGCAATCAGCTCAATCGCAGCTTGGTAACCTTGCTTGTAATGCATGTATTCAGCAAAACCTTCTAGCCACCAAACAATATGACCATGAGCCAAGTTATCGCTGAACGAACCGTATTGGTTAAATCGTGCATCTAAATAGTGCGTGTATTCATGTTCTAGGTTCAAGATAGAGAGATCTTCACCATTCGCGTAGCGATAAGCGACGAAACGCGCAGTATTGTCCGCTTTTGAAGGGTCACCTTCTAGGTACTGACCACCGTTGTCCGTTGTATTACCAAATAGGAATGAAGAGTAATCAACGTAACTAGTGTTACTCGCGAATACCGCCACTTCAACACGATCATTCAAATCATCAGCGACAGGTTGATTACCCGTATTCGCAACTCGATGGAAGTCGGCTTCTTTTGCCGCTAGCACTTCACACGCTTTCGCTGCTTGAGCATCGGTCAGATCCTCAGAGCGAATAATGGCAGGTCCCTGACATTCAAAACGATTTGGCATTACACGTGCAGCTAAATCTTGCTTGGCTTGCTCAATATTCAGACCATTTAGGCCTTCTGGTGCGTAGTAGCTCATCATTTCAACGGCAGCAAGCCATAGTTTGTCATGCTCACTACCCAGTGGATAACGCTGCATCACCTGTTGCATTACTGCCAATGCTTTGCGTTTGGTCTCCTGATCTGGGCTCGCGAGCAAACGACCAGTTTCACGTAATGCATTGAAAACGATAAAGCTTGCATCCGTATCTAATGCCCAAGCATTATCAGATGCGAATTTCACCAACGTATCAATATGGTGTGTATTGTTTGCCATGTATCGGTAGAACGCATCGTTCGCCGCATGGCCTGCCATAGAGCGGAACAAGTTGTTCAAACCATCGACCCATTGCGTGTCCTGCGCGGTTTCACGATTAAAGTGCATCAACGCGACCATCATGCTATCCATGGTCAGCGGCAACTGCTTAACGTTATCAACCATCAAAGTCAGGCTCTTCATTGCACCAACTTGTTCACGACCCTGATCCAAAGCATGAGGGTTGTTTAGGAATAGGTTCGTCGACTGAGCAAAACGCTGACTCAACGCTTGCGAAAACTCAGGTGTACCAGTACCAGCGTTGTAGCGAACGTAGTAGGCCGCTCGAACAAATTCGCCTAAGTTCTCTAGAACACGGGCTTGATCTGCTTCACCACGATAGCGAGCGATTTCTTGATCCAGCGCGACTTGGATACGGCTTAGGCTCGCTTCACTATAGATATCATTCAGCGTTTCTGAAGGTGCTGAAAACCAAGCGTGGTAGCAATCATACTCAGCACCAGAAACGGCAGTAGCCAGATCTCGCGATTGTTGTAAATCAGCAACAGCACACTGATTTTGTGCAAAAGAGAAGCCAGACACACTCGCTAGCATACAAGCAAGCGCCAAACGATGGCGCGGGAAAAAACGGATATGAGACATAACAACACTCATTGATTATTAACATACATTGAGTGGGGATTTATATTCTTTACAGCTCAAACAGTGAAATCAGTGTCATAAAATTTATGAAACCGCTCCCAAAAATAGGTTTTTTACTCTAATTAAATGGGAGCAATCCCACTCCCAAAAAACTCACAATTATCAATAAAAACATTAATTTACCTTTTTCTAAATAACGACTTTATGAGGAAAATTGACCTTAAACGCCCCCCTTAACTCTTCCAGATAGAGTTCACGACAATCAAAGGTTCTAAATTAAATTTTGATGCTTGATACCATCTATTTTTATTTGTGACTCATTCCCAATAAGTCATCGAGTGCATATCAAAAGGCTGGCGTTAATGGTAAATTCTCCGCCAAATCAAACACATTTACTCCTCCAGTCATTGATGAGTGAATAAAGCAGATATTTGGCTAGGGATAATACATGTCACTTTGGGGATTTTTGGGAGCGGGGATTGCCTACTTCATGACAACGTTTGCCTTTGTTTTTGGCGGCATTTTTTGGTTATGTGCTGAAGGTAATACATTAAGAGAAACAAAGCGCCAATCATCAATAATGTCCGGGGTTATTGCTTGTACTATTGGAACTTGGGTGCTTGCTTTTGGTGTTTACGTTTACGGTTACTTTTGGGATAACTCTTCTCACTATTATTTTTATTTGCTCGCTCCATGGGGACTTGCCATTTTTGGGGTAAAACTTCGTAACCGCTGGGTTAAGCAATACGCGCGTGTAAAACACGCAAAAGAAGAACAGTGGCAAAAGCGCTGGCGAGAATTATTAGGGGAAGATACTGAAGATCTTCCACCATATACACATGATTACGAGCTCTACTCGGGCATTTGGCAAGCCAATGAAGCGCTCCGAGAACAGTGTTTTGCGGCCCTTCCTCACGGGAAAGCAGTCTACGAGAGAGTGAAAGCCTTCCAAACGATGGCCTCCCCCGCTGGTGACATAAACAATCAAGTTTTGCTGAGTAAACTCGATCAACTAGAGGATGAAATCATTCAAGTTCTTGAGCAACACTCGCAAAAGAAAGTAAGCATTGAAACTGGCGCTGGTACTTTACGCAAAGAGTCAAAACGCAATGTTTATCACCATGAGAATAGCCCAACAGAAGAGCAACTGTACGACTCAATCAACCTCCAACATGATTTGGATCGAGAGCTACGCAACATTATCTATGATCGGCTCGGTTACGATGGCGAAGATGAGTACTTTTTCCTCCAAGCGCCACTCGAAGAGCTTACCGAGAATGAAACCGCAATCAACTGGATGCTCTGGGGGTTAGTAAGCGACCATTTTGCTGTTGACCCATACCAAACGGCGTTGGATCTCAGCCTAATGAATGCGGAACCAAGATGGGGGCAAAATGAACGGTTTGTAATGATTACGGCTCAATAAACGCAAGTACTAAGTCTAACTTTAATACAACCTATTCTGAGACCACCCTCGCGTTGGTTAACTTAGCCAATAAGCGGCCAACGCGATCGCGCATTTCACGTCTATCGACAATCATATCTAACGCACCATGCGCTAGTAAAAATTCACTTCGCTGAAACTCGTCTGGTAACTTTTCACGTACCGTTTGCTCAATGACCCGTCTTCCCGCAAAGCCAATACTTGCTTTAGGTTCACCAATATTGATGTCTCCTAACATGGCTAAACTCGCCGAGACGCCACCATAAGTTTGGTCCGTCAATACTGAGATATAGGGTAATCTGTGCTCAGATAAGTGGTTTAACGCGGCGCTGGTTTTTGACATTTGCATGAGAGCCACCAAAGACTCTTGCATGCGCGCCCCTCCGCAAGCGGAAAAACATACTAACCCAGATTTTGTATTAATTGCGCTTTCAACTGCTCGGACAAACTTCTCGCCAACCACTGCGCCCATCGAGCCTGCCATGAAAGAGAATTCGAATGCACACGCAACAACAGGCAGCCCCAATAACTTGCCCTCCATCACCACCAACGCATCTTTTTCTCCAGTCGTTTTCTGTGCTAAAGCAATTCGCTCTTTATATCGCTTTAAGTCTTTAAAACCCAAAATATCTTGTGGCTCCAACTCACTTGCCAACTCTTGTTGTGTTCCATGGTCCAGAAAAGAGATCAACCTTTGACGCGCAGCCATTCTCATGTGATATGAGCATTTAGGGCATACTTCCAAATTTTCTTTTAACGCGGCACGATAAAGTATTTGTTCACACTCAGGACACTTTGTCCAAACGCCCTCAGGGATAGACGCTTTGCGCGAACCTATTATATTTTTATTCTCAAATAACCGTTCTAACCAGCTCATAAATTCACCACTATTGATTACGTCCTAGCGCGATATCTCGTTGTTTGTTCGCTTAAACTTGTAAATAAAATTGTATGTAACTTAGTACAGGGATAAAGTGCGATATGCTGGCTTGATAATCCAATAAAGTGGGATAATGAAATGTTTGATAACGTTGACCAAATCTGGTTAAAAAGTTTTCACTGTGTTTATGAGAACAACAGCTTTAAGCGAGCCGCTGAGTGTTTGAATATACCAACATCAAATATCAGCCGACACATTGCCCTGCTTGAAGAAAAGTTAAACATTAGGTTGTTCAATAGAACAACAAGGCGAATGACGCCTACCGAGGCTGGAGAAGAGCTCTATAGCAGCACTCGTCCGTTATTGGAGCAACTCAACGCCGCACTAGAAACGGTAACGCGCCACTCACACACGGTAACAGGGGAACTGCGAATTCTTATGCCAGGCACACCTGTACTCGCCAAAGCGGTTGTCACCTTTTGCACGCAATACCCGTCAATCTCTTTGTCTTGCGATACAACGCTAAACCCTAAAGATGATGTTATTGACAGCTTTGATGTCATTTTGAGTTTTCATAGAGGGACTTTGTCAGACAGTAACTGGGTGGCGAGAGAGATAAAACGCTGGCCCAGTGCCATTTTAGCCGCGCCTCAACTAATTGAGAAATACGCCACCCCTTACAAAATTACGGATCTAAGTCATGTTCCCTGCATCACGACGCTTACCGCAGTAAATGGTGCACCATGGGTATTCAGAAGCCCTGCTGGGGGCCATATTACTCAAACTGTGCAATCTTCATTCAAAGTAAACAGCGGTCATCTCGCCAGATATGGCGCGTTATCAGGGCTTGGGTACGCAATATTGCCAATTGAGTCATGCCAAAATGAGATCAAAAATGGTGAGCTAGAAATCGTCACTCTAGAGTACGAACCTGAGGATTTAGTGCTTTACGCCTTTTACTCGTCTAGAAAACATGTAGCTAAGAAAATATCTATGTTTGTTGAACATTTAAAGCAAAATGCGAAACTTAACGCTTAGCTAAGCTTTACTCAACTAATTTATCATATTTTGTTTTATCGTCTAGAAAGGACAGACACCGCTAAGCGATTTGAGACTCGATTTTTTCAAATAAAAAAGCCAGCAATTAACATTTACTGGCTTTTTATTAAAGAGGGTCAGTTGGCGTTTAGATTCTAAACGCTCCCACGTGACGATCGAGTGTTCGCGATAGCTCCGCGAGTTGTTGACTTGATGCTTCTAGTTGCTCACTCGCCGTTAGCGCACTTTTCACTGAGTGGCTGACGGTATCCATGTTCATATTAATTTCGTTTGCTACCGTTGATTGCTGTTCTGTTGCGGTTGCTACTTGAGTATTGATATCTGAAATAGTCGTCACTTGTGCAGCTATTGCTTCTAAAGCCTGTCGAGCTAACTCGGTTTCTGCCGTTCCTTCTTCAATAAGAGTCTTACTATTGCTCATTGAATTCACCGCACTTTGAGCTTCAGTTTGTAGCTGGTGAATCATGTTGTCAATTTCATCGGTAGAATGAGCCGTTTTAGTCGCTAGGTTGCGAACTTCATCAGCTACGACTGCAAAACCTCGGCCGGCATCACCAGCGCGTGCAGCTTCGATAGCCGCATTGAGAGCCAATAGATTGGTTTGCTCCGAAATACCTCTAATCACCTCTAGAATACTACCAATCGACTGAGTATTTTCAGCAAGACTCACGATAATGTTGGAAGTGCTGTTCATCTCGTTTTCAAGATTAGTCATCGCCGTTTTGGTTCTTTCTAGCGTCGTGTAGCCATCTTGCGCTTCATTACTTGCTGCACTCGCAGCATTTGCCGCTCCAGCAGCATTGGAGGCAATTTCATTGACCGTCGCAATCATTTCGTTCATGGATGTGACAACCAGCATGGTTTGCTCGTTCTGCTCTTGCCCTCTTGTGAGCGCTTGTTGAGATTGCCCACGCAAAGCGACAGCTGAACTATTAAGCTCCACACCAGTATTTACAACTTGTGTAATAATCTCATGTACTTTCCCAACAAAAACGTTGAAAGCAGAAGAAATTTGCGCGACTTCGTCATTACCTTTCGCTGGCAAACGAACGGTTAAGTCTCCGTCTCCTTTTGAGATGTCTTGTAGAGCGTCTTTAAGCGCAGAAAGCGGTCTCATCAGTTTATTTAGCAGAAGTGACAGAATCAAAACACACATAACGAAGATCGCCACCATAGAGATCAACTGGTAAGTAATAATTCCATTCGTCGCTTGGCTCACTTCGGTAATAGGAATACCAATATCAAAAGTACCGTATAACTGACCATCCACATAAATTGGTGCCATGATGTCAAACACCCATACTTTCTGTACATCGGCATACCACTTTGAGTACTGTTGAACACCTCTCGTCGCGCCTTCAACAGTATATTCGTCGTTATAGGTTTTGTTCAGCTTGTGCTTATCACTGTGGGCTACTGCCGTCACGTTACGATCAATTACAACGGCATAGCTCACGTCTGAACGTTGTTTCAGCCCCTCAACAAGCGATTGTAAATCTTGCATTGGATTGGCTGAGTTCTCCAAAATATAACTCGCATTTCCCGCTAGAAACTCAGCTTGAACTTGGGATTTGTTTAAGATGATGTCATCGATTTTCTGACTCGAAATTAGGTACGTTGATGCCATACTCGCCACGACAGCAATACCAAACATGGCGCAGACTGCTAATAAGATGATTCTTTTCATTATAATTGTCTCAATACAATTCAATTGATGCTCATTAATCGAGCGCTAAGCCTTTCTTCTCCAAAACCAACCAAACTGCATTTTGGGTCTGTTTGGCAGAGCAAGACATAACTTTATAACTATGTATCTGCTTGGTTCCCGATTACTTTAGACAGAAGGAAAAAAAGTCTTCAAAACGTCACATTTCTACGAGGTTTGGCGAAGGGACGAGTACGCAAAAGGAAACGTTTGCATAGTTAAATTTAACTATGCGACCAAATTGGTATCGAACATTAAAGAAAAGAGTTCTAATTAGCGTTTTGCCGTCGGGAGCGCTGTGGTCAGTGCTCCCGTTTTATCATTTAGTATCTCAGGTTCAGATATTAGAGCCACAATTGCAGCGGTTGTAATCCGAGATGCTTGGTGAAGCGAGAATGACTTGGTTTGTAGATATGGCAGCGATGTCGGATCGAGTGATTCTCAATCAAGAATCGGCAGCAAAACATGCAAACCAAGGCATGAAGCCATTACCCATACAAAAAGAAAGGAAAAGAGTCTTTATCATAGAGTTTAACTCGTCAGCGATATGTATCCATGCATACCCATGTATAAACCAACTGCACTGATCAAGACGCCCGATAAGTAAGGAGCTCGACGTGCAACATCATTCAAACCGCTCCATTTAGATGTCGCTTTTTGCACGCCCACTGCTGCCACAACGCCAACAGCAACCAGAGTCAAGGCTAAGCCAATACTGAATGACACAACTAAAGTCGCACCAAGAGTCATTGCCTTAAGCTGCAAACAGATAAGCAAAACCGTTACCGCAGCAGGGCATGGAATCAAACCGCCCGTTAATCCAAACAGCAGAATTTGCCCATTCGTCACGTCTCGATTCTCAAAGCGTTTTTGAATGTCTAAAGCGTGAGCGCGTTCGTGAGCATCTTGATATTCCTTATCTTCGCTTTCTAAATGAGAACCAGGACGGAAATGTACATCAAAGTCATGGGTATGATCATGGTGCCCGATGATCAAAGTGACAGAAAGTCCATTAGAGACTTTAATGCAAGACGCCGATTCCAAGTATCCATCACGCTCTATAAAGTTATAGATATCAGCAGGTTGATAACCATCACTCGATACCGAAACCTTGATACCTTCAGCAGTTAAAGGTTTACCGCTGAGTGTTCGCAACTGGAAACGGTGATGCTCCCCTTCCTCTGTAATCGAAAGCGAAACATGCCCATGTCCTGTATCCACAACTTGCGTCGTCCAGTCGCGAGCATGATCCTGAGCTTTGTTCCAAGCTCGCTCATCGCTCCATGTCCGCCAAAACATCCATACGCCGGTTGTCACGATAATGACCCCAGAGATAAGTTGCATCCATGGTTCAGCCGCTTCAGCGGTGAATTTCTGGCTAACATACATCCCGCCAACAGCGATTAACCATACAATTGCAGTGTGAGAAAGTGTGGCAGCTAAACCCAGCATCACGGCTTGTTTGACCGTTCCTTTCACCGCGACAATGAACGCCGCCATCATCGTTTTAGAGTGCCCAGGTTCTAAACCGTGCAAGGCGCCAAGCAAAATGGCACTGGGAATAAAGAACCACCCATTACCTTGTTGTAGTAACGCGACAAAATCCATTGTTGTTCTCTGTTGTTGATTCTAATTTATCGCAAACTATACTCCCCCCTAGTATTAAATACTACCCCCCAGTATAAATTGAGTGCTACATTATCAGTTAGAATAACTCGGCCCGTAACTTAAAGAAGATAAGACATGTCGCATACAACCAGAGATCAAAAGAAGCTCAACACTCGAGTCAGTAAAATACAGGGTCAGGTGAATGGACTTAAAAAAATGCTGGAAGAAGAGCATGAATGCCAAGATGTGTTGCAGCAGATTGCCGCTATTCGGGGAGCAGTAAATGGTTTGATGCGAGAAGTAATTAAAGGTCACTTACTTGAACACGTCGTACTTGAGGAAGACAAAACTCAACGTGAAAAAGATATGGAAGTCGTATTAAAAGTACTGGACTCTTATATAAAGTAACCCTACTTCGCTAGAGTAAAGTCACTAGGGTTACACTCGAATATATCCTTTATATGTAATCGCTTACTAAGCGGGAAATAACAATTCCATTTCATATTGATTAAGTTGAAAATGGAACCTATATCGGTTCAAGTTAAATAGTTTATTTATAAGAACTAAAACGGCCCAAACATAGGGCCGTTCATATTATTAAAAAACTCTAAACTATCTGATAAAAATACATATTGTGATAGGTTTTTACTTTATGGAAGAGTACAAGTAAACCTTTATACCTCTTGTAATTCGACGTGCTTAGCGCTGTAAGATTTTGTAAATGCAACACACCCCAAAAGTACAGCAAGTGGTAACACAGGATCAAAGATTGAACCATGAGATCCGAAGAATAAGTTAAGAATCATGACTAATGAACCACCAATAGCCCAAGCAATTGTTGTTGGAATAGTCCAAATAATGAGTTGTTTCTTAACCTCAGTCACCCCCATTAATCGATTAACAATATGGAATAGCGAGTCATTAAAGTAGCCAGCAAATAGAGATCCCATCGTAGCTGCCGTCGCTGCGAATAAAAGGTTAACGTCAGGAATATTCACTAAAACTGGGGCAGATATAGAAGCAGCGGTTATCATGGAGACTGTACCAGAGCCCTGAATAATACGAACTAACGTCGCAATAATAAATGGAATCATAACCGCAGAAATAGGAAGCCCTGCAACTTGGTTAGCAATCTCTGCGCCCGCACCCGTTTCACGCAATACGGCACCTAACGCGCCACCAGCTCCTGTTACTAACAAAATGATGCCACAAGTGGAGATTCCTTGTTCCATCTTTTCATTCGCTTCTTCTTTGGTAAGGTTATTACCCAATGTGTAAACCGCTAATAACGTCGCTATTGATAGTGCAATAGTAGGGCTGCCGATAAAAGCGATAAATTGACCAAATGTTGTTGCAGTCAGCCCTTCGAAACCGAAAGTCCCCTCTAATAAACCCATCACTGATTTCGCAAGTATAAGTAAAATTGGGATAATAATTGGAGCGATAGATTTACTTAAAGATGGTAGGTCTTTCGCTTCTTTACTTGCAATGTACTCTTTGTGATCATTAATCAGTTGCTCACTAGACTTCGAGAAATGTTCGGTTGGAATGAATTCAGGAAACTGCTTTTCTAACCATCTTGCATACCAAACAATACCCATGACACAAGGCGCTGCGATCATCAAACCAAAACCTAACATGCTGGCAAGATCGACACCAAAGATACCAGCAACTCCCAAAGGCCCTGGAGTCGGCGGAATAGCGTGATGCGCTACGACCAAGCCGCCCGCCAGAGCAACCGTAAGCGTTAAAATCGAGCGATTGGACGTTTTTGACAAAGACTTCGCTATTGGATAAAGAATGATAAGCGCGCTATCCACAAAGATTGGGATGCTAACAATATAGCCAGTTACAGCAAGAGCGGCCTCTTCTTTCTTTTTTCCTAACCACTTTATAAAATTATAGGCAATACTTTCTCCTGCTCCAGAAGCCTCTAAAATAGCCCCCATCATAACGCCGAGACCGATGACAATCCCTATACCGCCTAATGTTCCACCAAATCCTTTGCTAACGGTCGCAATCGTGTCGTCAACACTTAACCCACCAATAATACCTGCGATACATGCCGCAATTAACATCGCAATTAACACATGTACTTTTGTACGTAATACAAGAAAAACAAGGACTGATACGGCTACTATTAGTCCAATTACTGAGGTTGGTAACATTAGACAATCTCCATATTGTTAACAGAAATAAATTGTTGTAATACATCCTTGAAATTACTGTCTGATTTAAATCCAAGCTCCAGTTCTTTAGTACAATCAATTTTTTGTGGCCAACTACTCACAATACGATCAATACCCGCATCATGCTCATAGGTAATATAATTAGAAAGTTGTTTACCCATTAGAGTGTCCATTGTTTGAATCATCTCAGCTGGTGTAGTTTGAATACCAGGTAAATTAAGCGTTCTATAGGACAGATTATTTAACTGCTCATAAGGCATTAGCCCTGCATATTGAATATTGTCCACCACTCTAGACGGGCTCGATATCCAAAGTTTTAGCGTAGGGTCTACAGGACAATTTGATTCTTGAGCATTCAAAGGCTCACGAATAATTCCGCTTACGAAAGAGCTAGCGGCAAGGTTTGGTTTCCCAGGGCGAATACAAATAGTCGGTAAACGTACGGATACAGCTTTAACAAAGCCTTTACGGGCATAGTCGTTCACCAATAACTCACCTATAGCTTTTTGCGTCCCGTAGGATGACTGAGGATGAAGTGCTGTTATTGGTGTAATCGTTTCCGGAAGATCACCACCAAATACAGCTAAAGATGAAGCAAACGTAAAACGAATATTAGGGTTTACTTTACGGCAACGCTCAAGCAATAACTGTGTGGTCGTCAGGTTTACAGCTACGCCTAAATCAAAATCTTGCTCAGCATGGCTCGATACAATTGCCGCTAAATGAAAAATGTGTGTCGTTTCGGCAGTAATAACTTGGTCTATATTTTCTCGCTTTGTCATATCCATGACTAAAGAAACGACTCGGTCATCAATGCCCTCTAAGCGCGACTTTTGAATGTCGACAATAGTAATACTTTCAGCTTTGTTTTCTTTTAGTAGTGATTTGGCAAGTAGGGTTCCGAGAAAACCCGCCCCTCCAGTTATGATAATATTCATAGTCACGACCCTTTGTTTTTGTAATTGGTTTCAAGTTATTTATGGATAGAAATTAAAATTGTTATAGGTATGGTTTAACCCAACTAAGGCCCAGCTGCGTGCTATGCCTTGGGTTGTATTCACAACCGATCCAGCCTTGGTAACCAGAGTCATCCAAAACATTGAATAGGTGTGGGTAATTCAGTTCGCCTTCCGATGGTTCGTGCCTTTCAGGCACAGAAGCAATTTGAATATGGCCTGTGTATGGCGCCACATCGCGAATCAACGTACTCAGATCACCGTCCATAATTTGTGCGTGATAGAGATCGAGCTGCAATTTCACGTTTGGACGAGCCACTTGTTTGATGAGTTCCACCGCTTCACGTTGATGTGCAACGAAGTAGTTCGGTACATCGCGATTGTTGAGTGGCTCAATCATCAGCTCAACACCATGTTCGGCAAACTTATCCGCTGCATAACGAATGTTTGAGATAAAGGTTTCAATATGCTGATCACGAGTGAAGCGTGAATCAACAATGCCAGACATAGCGTGAACCTTTTTACAGTTCAGTGCCTTGGCGTACATCAGCGCAGTCTCGACGCTCGTTTTAAATTCATCCTCACGCCCCGGAATAGCTGCAAAACCTCGTTCACCTGCATCCCAATCACCTGGAGGCATGTTGAATAACGCTTGCTCAAAACCAAACTGCTGTATCTTGCTTGCTAGTTCTTGCGCTTCGAATGCGTATGGGAAAAGGTATTCCACCGCTTTGAAGCCCGCTTGGTGTGCTTTTTCGAAACGATCTAGAAAAGGAACTTCTGTGAATAACATTGTCAGATTTGCCGCGAATTTAGCCATTACTTACCTCTCCCTTTTAGGTCTTGAATCTCAGTATCCGTTAAGTAGCGGATGTTGCTGTCTTTAAGAATGAACGCTAGCTTCGCTGTCTCTTCTAGCTCTTCTGCGTTATCCACTGCATCTTCAAAGTCCGTACCCGTGATCACTGGACCATGGTTCGCCAGGAGGAAAGCTCGGTAGTCACTAGCCCGTTGCGCAAGTTCTTCAGCAATCTGAGGGTCGCCCGGGCGCAGGTACGGAATCACTGGCAGTTCGCCAATGCGCATTACAAAGTAAGGTGTAAAAGCTTTGATGGCATTCTCGCGATCTAGACCTTCAAGACAAGAAAGCGCCGTCAAGTAAGTAGAATGCAGATGCACAATCGCATTACACTTTGAGTTATTTCGATAAATCGCCAGATGAAAAGCGACTTCTTTTGATGGCTTTTCACCAGAGATATGGTTGCCATCAATATCCACAACCGAAAGCTCTTCAGCAATCAAGCGGCCGAACGAAGAACCAGTTGGCGTTGCCAGAAAGTGTCCATTAGGCAGTTTTAGAGAAAGGTTGCCAGCGCCGCCAGTCGCATAGCCACGTTCAAACATAGAGCGCGCCATAGTGACCATTTGCTCTCGCAGTTGTTGTTCTGTCATCAATTCTTTATTCATCACAACCTCACCTATTCAAAAAACGACTGTGCTTTGGCAAAGAAGTGTTCATCGCCGAAGTTGCCCGATTTCAGAGCCAAAGAAAGCTCGCCTTCAAGTGACTTCACCCAAGGTACACCTGGTGCGATTTGAGGACCGATATGAAAACCTTTTACGGCTAGGCTTTGGGTTACAACCCCTGAGGTTTCCCCACCCGCAACGATGAAATTTTTCACACCGTTCTGCTGAAGTTTAACTGCAAGTTGGCTAAAGAATTGTTCAACCGCGTGACTTGAAGCATGCGCGCCAAACTCTTGTTGAATCGCTTTTAACGCCGCTGCATCTGCGGTTGCGTAAACCAGTGGTGCGAACTCGCTTTCGATGTTGGTCATGACCCAATCAAACACTTGATTTAAGTAATCTTCTTCCGTCAGACACGCCTTCACATCAATAGCAAAGTGTGGCGCTTTTTCTTTGTAAACAGCGACCTGTTGGTTGGTCATGACAGAACAAGATCCAGATAACACAACGGTTGGTGCCTTTTTAGGGTTCCCCTCTTGCTTCGCATCACTTTGATCTTCAAGGTTCTCTATCCAGTTCTTAGCAATACCCGCAGCCAAACCAGAACCACCAGTTACCAGTTTTAGAGACTTCGCCGCTTGACCAAGTGTGACAAGATGCTCTGCATTGAATGCATCAACCACTGCATAGCGGTTGCCTTGTACTTTTAGCTCTTCAAAGCGCCCAATTACCGCTTTTGGACCTTGTTCAATTATTTGGAAGTTCACCAGGCCAGATTTGCCTTGAGATTGAGCATCCATCATACGAACTAGGCTTGAATCAGTCATTGGTGTCACAGGGTGATTACGCATACCTGAGTCGCTTAGCAAGTCTTGGAATACAAATAGATGGCCGTTGTAAACTGTGCGACCATTCACTGGTAATGATGGGCATACAATGGTGAACGCTTCACCTAGCTCTGCAAGCAGTGCATCCGTTACAGGACCAATGTTACCTTCTGCTGTGCTGTCAAACGTTGAGCAGTACTTGAAGTAAAACTGCTGACAGCCATTTGCTTGCAGCCACTTAAGCGCCGCTACTGAATCCTCGATTGCCTCATCTACAGGACAAGAGCGAGATTTAAGACTGATCACGACCGCATCTGCGTTTACATCAATCTCTTCTTTTGGAATACCGTTAAGCTGAACTGTGCGCATGCCGTTTTCTACAAGAAAACCTGCGATGTCTGTTGCGCCAGTAAAGTCGTCTGCGATAACGCCTAATAACATCATTTTTTCTCCGTTTTACGTGCGCTTATTTCTGTTTGTTTTCTACACCTGGAAGCTCAATACCATCAAAAATCTTGATAACGGCACTGTCGTCCTCCTGGCCAAAACCAGCATTGCTTGCACTCAAAAACATGTTTAGTGCTGTGCTTGATAGAGGAAGTGGAAATTTGAGATCTTTTGCTGTGTCCGATACGAGGTTTAAATCTTTCACAAAGATGTCGACCATAGATTTAGGGGAGTAATCACCATCAACTACATGCTTCATGCGGTTCTCAAACATCCAAGAGTTACCCGCTGCATTCGTCACCACGTCGTACATCAGGTCAAGAGGAATGTTTGCACGTGCCGCTAATGCCATTGCTTCAGCACCAGCTGCGATATGAACACCTGCTAGCAATTGGTGGATAATCTTCACAGTTGCGCCTAGGCCAATCGCTTCACCGATGTTGTAGACTTTAGCTGCCGTTGCGTTGAGTACTGGTTCAAGTGCATCAAATGTGCTTTGCGCTCCCGACGCCATAATAGTCATCTCACCTAATTCTGCTTTTGCAGCACCACCAGATACCGGTGCATCAAGCATCACAAGATTGTGTTCTGCCAATTTCGCTTCAATTTGTTTTGCGTCTTCTGCTGAGATGGTTGCTGAAACCATTACTGGCGTATTCGGCTTAAGCGCTGTAGCAAGACCGGTTTTGAACAAGACCGTGTTAACTTGAGCTGCGTTCACAACAAGAACTAGAACCGAATCAAGCTTATCTGCAAACTCAACTGCATTTGTAGAAACAGCTTTTGCACCGAATGAACCTAACTCTTCAAGCGCTTGAGAATTTAAATCGAAACCATAGACATCTAGGCCTGCACGCACACATGACTTTGCGGCGCCCATTCCCATAGAGCCTAAACCGATAACACCTACAGATTGAACTTCACTCATAAAAACAATGCCTTCTGGTCTATTAAACTTTGTTAATTCTTGTTTGGTTGATGTGATTATATGTGAAGATTAATACTAAGACCTCGCTTTGAATCACATTTTTTCACACAAATTAACAATGTCGTGATATATACCTCTTTATGGGCAGAGATATTCCGAGCAGTTAACACAAGCGAAGGCTGTTCTTACAACGTTGAGAACATAATTCACAGATATTCACAACAAATGAAAAGATTGGTAGGATACTGAAAAACAAGAATATAGAAGTGAAACTATGATCCCAGCAGAACGTCAAAGAACCATATTATCCCTGTTATCACATCAAGAAGTGTTAAGCATTTCAGATTTAACCGACCACCTTGGCGTATCACATATGACCATTCGTCGTGATATCGTGAAGCTTGAATCCTCAGGTAAAGTCGTTTCTGTTTCTGGTGGAGTGCAACTCGCTCAAGCTCTACATTCCGAACTTTCCCATGATGCGAAGGTCGAGCAACAAGCGGATGAAAAAATTCAAATTGGTAAGCTGGCGGCTACGTTAATTGGTCAAGACGCTACGATTTACTTGGATGCGGGAACAACCTCTCTAGAAATCGCCCATCAAATAGCAAATCGTAATGATCTTTTAGTGATCACCAATGACTTCTCTATTGCTGCTTTCCTTATGACGCACAGTGAATGTGAGCTTTACCACACTGGGGGAAAAATTGACCGCGAGAACCAATCCACCATTGGAGGAAAAGTCGCAGAGTTCTTGAATGGGCTAAATATTGATATCGCCTTTATTTCGACTTCATCTTGGAGCTTGAAAGGCTTATCAACACCTAATGAAAATAAAGTTCTCGTTAAAAAAGCAATCATCAAGGCGGCACAAACCAATTATCTGATCTCAGACTCAACTAAATACGGTCAGATAGCGAGCTTTCATGCATTAGACATCGAGCAATTGGACGGAATTATTACCGATCGAAACCTATCCGAAGTGGTCACTCAAGAATTAACGGATAAAGGATTACGTGTGTATAAAGAGTAACACTACCTAAATATCTGAGTTCGCGTAACTTTTATACTCGTTAATTTATAGGTGCTTCCAATATACATAGACCGTGCTGTGTACTTTCTGGCAGAAAACACATCCTTTTGTTTTCTAAATTACCAAATTACTGATTACATCTGGGATATGGAAGCTCACTTCGCTTTATCGCTGCTCGTCACTTGTCATCAAAAATCAAATTCACCGCAATTGCCATCAAAACTAAGCCTAAGATTGGCAGCAAGACACCCAATGGTGAGCGCTCTATGTAAGGCAAGTTTTCAGCAATCAATAAGCCCCACTCAGGTTCGGGCGGCTTAACGCCAAGTCCGATAAAACTCAGAGACGTCAGGCTAAGCGTAATGTAAGGCAAACGCAGAAACGCATGACGAATCAATGGCGGCAGCACATAAGGCAACAAGTAGTAACGGAGTACTCGCCACTGACTGGTTCCCCAAATGGGCGCAAGATGCGTATATGGCTGCGCTTTGGCTTCCATCAACAAGCTCGCACAGTGCGCCGCTAATGGTGCCCATGACACCATAACAATCGCAATCAAGGCACTGTTTGGGTTCATCCCCGTTAGACCAGCAATCAGTAGACCCGCCACGATGTATGGCACACCTTTGGTGATCTCAATTAAGCCTTGGCTATAACGAGTCACGAAGCCGAGCAGCAAACCAATCACCAAACTTAGGAACGTCGCGATGATGCCCATTTTGATTGTCGACATCATACCGCCGCCAACACGAGCAAGCAGATCTCGCCCGACCGCATCGGCACCAAACGGTGCTGCTAAGCTTGGCGATTCAAGGCGGGTAAATTGGATAGTGTAAGGATCGCGCATTAAGGCCCATCCCGCACAACCAATCAGCAAGGCAAAGATTATGGCACTGACGATGCGTTTGGTGGTGCTTTGGGTAAAACGGAACGTGCTGTGACTGCTGATCAGCTTGCCACTTGTGACACTGTGCCCGAGTAACCAGCGTTGCAATAAGATGCTCGCACTACTGATCAACATCGAGAACACCAGCAACACCAACAAGCCACCTTGCAGCATCGGCAGATCTTGTGACTTCGCTGCACCTAAGATCAATCGTCCAATACCCGGAATGGAAAACACCTGTTCCACAGCAACCGCACCGCCGGTTAAACCAATCACCGTCATTGCGATTTGAGGAATCAAGTTACTAACGGCACGCCACAAGGCAAAGCGTAAGATTTGAAACTTACTGACGTTCGCCGATAGCCAAGTGATCACCCAAGGTTCATCTAATACACGCTTGAGGCTGTCATTGAGCAAACGACCGAACAAACCAGCAGCAGGCAATGCCATTGCCAAACTGGGTAACCAGAGGTTTTGCACGCCTTGCCAACCATAAGGTGGGAACCAACCCAACCAAATGGAAAACACCATGATCAGCAGCGAAGCAATCACGTATTCCGGCAGTGAAACCAACACCGAACTGAGCGTGTCATGATGTTTGTCTAAACGATTCTGTTGCCAACGACGCACAGTGTAAAGCACGCTCGCCATGCACATTACAAATGCCATGCCCAGCGCTGTAAGCATCAGTAGTAACGACGTTTTTGCGGTTTGTTGAACGCTCTCCATCACGGATGCGCCGCTCACCCAAGAGACACCTAAGTCTCCTTGCATGGCAAGCGTCAACCAATCCCACAATCGCTCAGCAGCGCTGCGGTCAAGTTGAAGATCCTCTCGAATGGCTTGCAGAGCTTCTGCCGTCAGCAATTGTTGAGCACCCGCACGAGCACGGAGGATTGATTGGCTTGGGTCGATACCTGCAATATCCGGCATCAAACCCACCAGCACAACCACTACCCCGAGTGACAGGAAGCGCGACAAAAAACGCGTAAACCATTCAGGCATACAAGCGCTCCAACGAGAGCGCATGTTGGCAACAGACGACATCGAGTTAGTTCACCTCAGTAAACTGGTCGATCAGGCGACGCTCACGTGGGTCACGTTGTGCATTCTTCACGCGGTCACTCTCACCTTGGATTACACGCTCGTGAAGCAGTGGAATCACAGCGTATTGCTCAAGGATTTTGCTTTCTGCTTCGATGATCGCTTGTTGGCGTTTCTCACCCAAAGGCTGACGATCAGCGTGTTTCAATGCTGCGTCCACTTCTTCAGAGCAGAACTGACCTAGGTTGTAAGAACCTTTACAGCTAAAGTCACTTTGCATGTACGCCACTGGGTCACCAGAATCCAGCACCGTTGCACGTGACAACAAGAACGCATCGAACTTACCTGCTAGTGCATCGTTTTCGATTTGTGCGTATTCACGAACGTCTAGCTCAACCACAAAGCCAGCCGCTTCAAGTTGTTGCTTTAGCAGCACCGCTACTTCTGGCAACTCAGCACGGTCGGTAAATGTACCGATGGTGATCTTCTCACCGTTCGCGTGGCGCATTTCCATGGTTTCCATACGAGGGTTCGCATCACGAATTGGTTGAGCCCATGCCAATGCTGGACCTAACAGACCTTTCGCTGAATCGGCGTGGTTCTCGTAAACCGTTTTGATGATTTGCTCACGGTTAACCGCTTGAGCTGCAGCTTTACGCAAACCGAACTGGCCAAACACGTCTGATTTATTGTTTAGGTAAAGCGTGTTGGTACGCGGCATTGCGACTTCGTGCAGCTGTGAAGATTCCATCATCGCGATTTGCGATACAGGAACCGCTTCAACGACATCCGCCTCACCGGTACGCAGCGCTGCAGCACGAGCAAAACCGTTTGGTACGTATTCCGCAAAAATGCTATCTACTTTCGCTTTTTCACCCCAGTAACCATCAAAACGCTTCAATTTAGCGCTGGTTGTCCCGTTGATTTCTGTCAGAACGAATGGGCCCGTACCCGCATTGATTGGCACAACACGACCGTTTTCTTGGTATGCAGCACCAGAAAGGATCGCTAACTGTGGACTAGATAGACGACTTGGCAACAATGGATCGTTAAAGGTCGTTTTGATTTCAACAGTGAAGTCGTCCAATGCGCTAACTTGCCATTCGATACCATCCAAAATGCGTGGTTTTGGTGCGGCATCTAATGCTTTTTGTAGAGAGTTCACAACCGCGTTGGCATCAAGGTCAGAACCATCGTGGAATTTCACGCCCTTACGTACCGTAAATTGCCACGTCATCGGGTCAACTTGTTCCCACTCCGTTGCCAGCATAGGCTCTGCTACCGACTGATCGTTTAGGTTCACTAGCGTTTCTGCCGTGCTCCAACGTGACAGTTTGAACGCGTCATCTGAAAGTGGCGACAAACCTGTGCGTGGTGGCTGCATCATGGCAACGCGAATTTTCGTTGCTTGCGGTGCCGCTGCTTTTTCCGCATCTGGCTTACTTTCGCCAGAGTCAAAACAACCCGTCAGTAGTGCGCTTAAAGCCAGCGACAAAGCTAACTTGGGAGTACTAAGGTGCATAAGAAACCTCTCCAATGGTTTTTGTGAATTCATTACTTTTGTGTTGAGCGCTCATCAAGGCTCTCGTGATCAAGTGCGATGGGTTATTTGTCACGTTTTGTGCCGTGCCGTGTTCGACAACGCGTCCTTTGTCTAACACTAGGATTTCATCGCATAGGGTTTGTGCCGCATCGAGGTCATGTGTCACCAAAATCAGGCGCATCTGACGACTCTTTTGAATGCCTGCCAACAAGTCGAGAATCTGTTTACGACTGACGGGGTCTAAGCTGCTGGTTGGCTCATCGGCAACCAATACACAAGGCTCAACAATCAAAGCTCTGGCGATAGCCACACGTTGGGCTTGCCCAACTGATAATTGCTGCGGGTTACGATCCAACAATGTGAGATCCAAACCGACATCCGCCAACACCTTTTCCACCTTCTCATTGAGCTCTTGTGTCAAACCAATGTTGCTTAGCGGCTCCAGTAAGATCTGGCGAACGGCGTAATAAGGATTCAAGCTCGATTGCGGCTCTTGCGGAATCAATTGAATGTGCTGGCACAACTCTTGGCGCTGCTTAGCCGAGCTACGCGATAGCGGATAGCCACACACATACACTTCACCAGATGTGGGTTTACGAAGACCAAACAGAAGCTCAATCAAAGTCGATTTACCCGCACCAGAAGGACCAACAATCGCAATGTTCTTTGTGTCGATGGAAAGATCCAATTGTTCGAGCGCTTTAAACGGTTTGCCCCCCAACCAACTTGGTTTGGAGTAATAGTGAACACTGGCTTGCTCAAAGCGAACTTCCGCCGATTTAGGCTGCGTGTGCCCGCTCAAGTTGTGCTTAGTCAAAATAGGCTCCAGAGATGAGGTTAAGGCAGCAGTTGCGCAAGTTGTTGGCAGAAAGGATGCGAACTTTGCTGAATGGCTTGCCAAGGTGCGCCATAAGCCACCATGGTGTTGTCCGCAATCACCAAGACTTTGTCACACGCCAAAGCCGCAGATAGATCGTGCGTGATCAACAAACCACTGATGTTGCGTTGCTGAACACTACTGCGAAACAACTCAAGGATCTCCGCTTCGGTGATTGGATCGAGCGCACTGGTGGGCTCATCAGCGATGATCAAGTTGGCACTACCAAGCAACGCAATCGCAATACAAATACGCTGGCGCTGACCACCAGATAACTGGCTTGGATGCTGCGCCAATGCTGCTTTTGGATCTGCAAATCCGAGTTGAGACAACAAGGTCGTCACCGTTTCTCGGTTTGCTGAAGACAAGCGTGTTTTGTTGCCCGTCAATGCCAAACACAGTTGTTGCTCGACAGACGCCAATGGATTCAGCGCTTTAAGTGCATCTTGGAAAATGACCGCGGGACGCTGGGATTGACTCCGTTGCAGCATGGCAGTTTGTGCGACTTCACTGCTGTTAAGCTGGATACTTCCGTCTACCCAAATATCTGACGGCAAAAAACCTGCGACGGCTTTCGACAACATGGATTTACCAATGCCGGAAGGTCCCATAATGGCAAGAGCTTCACCTTGAAACAGCTCAAAAGAAATGTCTTTGAAGAGTGTGCGTTCTGAGTCTGTAAGGCTGAGATTATTAACGGAGAGTATTGGTTGAGAAATCACGGCATCAAACTAAATGTAATAATATAACATCACAAATAATATCATGCGGGTTAAAGCAAGGAAACCAGTCGGAAAGGTTATTTCATCACCTTTTTCAGATTTATCAGCAAGGGCAGATGGCTCCACCCTTGTCATAAGAACATCTAAATTAGGTCGTTTGTGACAGTGTGAATTAAAGACACTTTTGTTTAACTTGACCGAGGTATGGGAACAAGAAGACAAAACGCCCAACGTAGAACAAAGTGAATGCCAGCCACAAACCGTGATTGCCCCAATATTGCACCGCAATAAATTGGGTCACTAAGAACAACACCATGGTTAGAAAGGTAGAGTTACGCACTGGTCGCGTCGTCCCTGTACCGGTAAAGATGCCGTAAAACGTAAGACCAAAACCAGCAACCAACGGAAATGCCAATAACCAAGGGCTCATGTCTAGATACAGCTCAACAAGGTTTGGCAAAGTGGTAAATAACGACACCACTTGATGTTTGAACAGCACTAACAGCAAGGTCAAGACAACAACGAACGCCGCGGTCCATTGCGTGTTTAGCTTAATCACGTTATCAAGCAATGTCGGATTCTTCTGGCCTACGGCTTTACCTGCGAAGACGCTCGACGCATTCGCCACACCATCGAACATGTAGCTGACGATAAAGGTCACTTGCATCAAGATTGCGTTCGCAGCAAGCACATCAGAACCAAGCTGAGAGCCTACACGCGCCATCATGTTGAAGAACACCAATAGACACACAGTGCGAAGCAGCAGATCCATATTGGAAGACGCGATAACTTTGAGATCTTTACGCGTCATTTTCGCGGTCTGAATGTAATCAAACAGCGGGAAGCGACAGGTTTTCAACACCAGCACCGCACCAATAACAAACGTCGAAATTTGCGCGATAAGTGTCGCTACCGCAACGCCAGCAATGCCCATATCGAAGTACAACACAAAGACGATATCCAGCACGATGTTCAGCACGTTACCAAACACTTGCGTGAACAAGGTTTCTTTGGCTTTCGCCTGTCCCATCAACCAACCAATCACGGTGTAGTTCAGCAGTACAAACGGCGCACCAAAGATCATGATATCGAAGTAAGTCTTAGCGTTTTCTGCCACGACTGCATCAGGGGAGATAATCAGCTCTGCCCCCATCCAAATCACGGACTGCAACGCAATGAAAATCAAGCCAAGGCAGAGCGAAAGCACGAAAGGACGGAATAAGCTGCTCGCTTGATCTTCTGGGCTATTTTTACCTAATGCGATTGCACTTTGCCCGGTAGTACTGACGCGGAAGAAGCCAAACAGCCAATACAAGGTATTCATGATGACGGTGCCGATCGCTACACCACCAATCATCTCAGCCACACCGAGTTTACCGATCACCGCGGTGTCCACCGCCCCCAATAATGGTTGGGTTACCGTAGAAACGATGAAAGGAAATGCGATTTTAAAATAGTCTTTATGAGTCAGGGACATCTTAAATTATGAACAAGATTAATTTTTATAAGGTCGCTATCATATGCGAATGGCGCCCGAACATGAACCAAAGTTCACCCGCAAGGAATAGCATTGATAATTGATACAACCAGCCAACGTATTCTCATACCAAAGCTTGAAATAGGATAACGACTTATGAGAAAAGCCAAGTTAACTGCATATAAATGAGTTTCTAGTTTGGAAAGATTAGCGTTTGGTTGAGCATGGCAGATCAGAATGTATCTGCCATGTCATAACGGTAGTGATTGGTGAAAAGAGACCGTACAGATGATATTTAATGCTTGTGGGTTTCATCTGACAATGTTTAGGTCGATACCAAGCCTTATGTTCTGTAAAGCACCTTTACAACATGCCAACCGAACTTGGTTTTAACTAGATGCGGCGTTAACACTTCGCCAGAAAAGCACACTTTGTCGAATTGAGGTACCATTTGACCACGGCGGAATTCACCAAGGTCACCACCGCGTTTGCCTGACGGGCAAGTTGAATACTTCTTCGCTAATGTCTGAAACTTTGCGCCTTTTTTCAGTTGCTTGATTATGTCTTCCGCTTGCTCTTTGTGCTTCACAAGAATATGTAATGCGGCTGCTGTATTTGCCATTGATCTATCTCTCACTATTCTGGTCGCGCAAGTGTACCCAATCCTTTTTAACAGACCAAACATTTCTTAATAATAGCTCAGCGGTAAAGGCCCAAATACACGAGGAATATAAAATCGTCTACATAATGAGTTTAAAATACAAACAAGTTTTGCTCAGTTAATCACTATTCTCTAAAAGATTGTCTAAAAAGCTCACATTTGTCTCTCCGATGGTTGAAGCCTTCGTCTGATAAGATTAGATTAGACACAATTCGGTGGTATTTATAAGGTTATTTTCATGGCAAAAGTCGTTAGCAAAGCGAATCAATCTCAGGGCATGTTGATGTTTAAGCTCACCCTGCAACAGAGTTTCGCTATCGGTACGCTAAAAGTCCGTGAAATCGTCCCGTACATGCCAACGACAAAGATCCCTTACTCGCATCATCACGTCATTGGAACCGTTACGATACGTAACTTAACAGTACCAGTGATCGATATGTCAGCGGCTGTTGGCTTTCGTCCTATTAATGAAGAAGAATATAAAAGCTGCTACTTGATCGTGACAGATTGCTTGCGAACCGTGGTTGCGTTTATGGTTCGTAGTATAGAGAAGATCATTGAGTGTGATTGGAAAGCTATTGAAACGCCACCTCCGAGCGCTGGAAAAAATATTTTCGTGACTGGAATTACTCGCTACGAGGACAAAACTGTTCAAATGCTGGATGTGGAGCTGCTACTTTCCAAAATTTATCCGCAGTACGAGAATTCAAAGATACCAATGCTGACAGATATTGAGCGAGAACGCCTAAAAGCACTCAGTATTCTATTGGTGGATGACTCTTCCATCGCTCGTAAACAGCTGTGTGACGCACTCGATAGCATCAATATTGGGTATCAAATCTGTAAAAATGGTTTAGATGCATTGGAACTGATGAAAAGTGACGCTGCGGCTCATCGCCCAATTGATATTCTGGTCAGCGATATTGAAATGCCCGGATTAGACGGTTATGAATTAGCATTTGAAGTTCAGAATAATTCCTCTCTGAACCATTCATACCGCATTTTACATACATCGTTATCGAGCGAAATCTGTGTAGACAGAGCTCACCAAGTTGGCGCGCATGAGGCACTTGAGAAATTCAATGCAGGAGAACTAATCGAAGCGATGCTTCGCGGAGCAAAAGAGCTAGAAGCCAAAGCTATGACTTCTTAACTCTTATTGGACGAGTTGATTTGAGAATATAATGCAGTGCTTGTCCTATCCCTGATGCTCACATCCGCTAATTTCTCAGCTCACTTCTTTGGCATCGCGTAACTACGAGAAACGAATTCCGTCTCTTTGACTTGGTGAGCATGATTAATATAAGAAGCTAGGCTGTAAAGTACATTCGCTAATAAGTTCGCGTAACGAAACAAAATAGGTGCGGGCTGCTTCTTACCTGTATGTTCAACGGCAACTAATGCTCGTACCGTTTTTTTAGCTTGGCAACGGCACAAATGCAATTGACTGGCTGCCGGGTGCCCCCCGGGTAGAACAAAGCCTTTGAAGCCGCCATCAATACGTTGCTTGAGCAAAGCATAATCGGCCTTTAACTCTTCAACTTCCGTCTCTGTAATCGCTAATTTCCCGCGAACCGAACCATTTAGATGATAAACATTAGGCTGCATTCTTGTCAGTATATCGCGGCTAAACTCGTCCAACTCCATAGCGAGAACAAGGCCAATACGACTACAAAGTTCATCTGCTGTAATTTCAAAGTCACAAACCGGACTGTCCTCGTAAATAAACGGATAGCAAATCTCGCTCAATTCCTTACTTACAGGTTTCATGCTTTTGTTCCAATATAAAAAAGGGAGTCAGTATAACCTAACTCCCTTTAAACGTTCATTATGCCAAATGAGCGACATTCATATGATCGGTTTACAATCAGGCACTTTCGACTTTCTTGTGACCTTCTTGAAGGTGAACAAAATCGACTAAATCATCACCAGACACTTGATACGCCTGACCAAAACCTTTAACAAATAGCCCCGATTCTGGCTTTAAGTTGAACAAAACGAAATCCTCTAGCTGGCTTAGACCATCAATAATCTCACCAAAACGCTCTTTCATTTGTCCAACAACTTGTTGCCACATCTCTGTGTCTCGCTCAACTACATTTGCTACCGCATCAAAAGTTAAGCGCTTACGAGCAAACAGCTGCTTTGAAGACTCTTCATCTTCGATCATCATCAATGAAACATTTGGATTTTCTAAAAGGTTACGGGCATGACGAGCGATTTTAGAAATGAGAACGAAATAACCTTCCTGGTTTTGGACATAAGGCGCGTAGCTTACATTCGGGCGACCTTCTGCATCGACAGTTGCAAGCTGAAGTGTACGACGCTCCTGACGGAACTCTTTGATCTCTGGCCCTAAACGACCTTGCAAACGCTCTTGTTTAACTTGTTGATCCATATTGATACCTGACTTTACTAATTAGTATTCGAGTTAAGCCTCGATTATGTTTGTGATTACTTTTTTAATTCGGCTTGTAGGGCGCGAAATGCGGTTACTTGCTCTTCAATCAACTCGCGCTTTTCGTTACGGCCTAAATAAACCTTGAAAATATTGCTTCCGCACTCCGAGAAAAAACCAAAATAGTGACTCTCTCTACCCATAAACGGTTTACTGACTAATGCGACATTTTTAACGTTATCTAATTTAAGGTGGCCGTGCAGTTCACCTTCTCTACCCATTAAATTGTAATAGCCACGCGCCACTTTTCCTTTTGGAAACGGCGCTTTAACTTCAAAGATAGAACCAAAAGAGTGGACGATGGTCGTCACCGGGCCAAAACCAACCAAACTTTCTAGGATGCTTTGCGCTTGCTCTCCTGGTGCAATAGCCACCATTTCCTGAGGTAGAGCCGCAACAACCTCAAACTCGGAAATGCCAAGACGCTCTGCCATCGCAGCTGGCAATAATTGTGGTTCTTGCTCTAGTAATACTTCAACTTGTTGCTTGATTGATTCCATTGTGTCTTCCGTTTTTGTTCAATTTGTTTTCATTAATTATTGGATGCTTTCGGTACGGTTTCGTTCATCTCCGACGTGAGTACCTGAATACAACTTTGAGCCAATGACACTGCCCAGAAGCTGCCTGCAAGAGTAAGGACTGCGCTACGTTCATGTAGTTGTACTAAGCCTTTCGCTTGCCACACTTTAAATAGAGGCAATAAAAACCCGAACGCGTCCTCTCCCATAAATGATGGAAGTTGATTTGCTTGAACAATGCCACGGTCAAACGCAGATTTGAGTGCAGAAAAAAGTGGTTCTAGAGGGCTTTGCTTCATCATCATCGCGATGGTGCTTTGACCTTCTTTGACCGCTTTAATATAGGTCTCTAGTGTGCGGTGTTGCATCATCCCGTAGCCACCGATATTACCTCCAGCACCACAGCCAATTGGCAATACCTCTGCATAAGTCTTGGCTAAACTATTGTATAAACTACGCTCGCGGTTATCGATTGCCCAATGGTTCACACTCAGTTGCTTCATATGGTGTTTGGCCATAAAGTTCACACCGAGCTCATACATTCCCGCTTTTTCTGGTGTGGTCGCAGGTGGCGGGATTTTTCCCTTTTCTACGAGGTTGAGCATGGGAGCTGACCCGCCAACCACTAACTGATACAAATCTAGTCCGTGTGCGCCAGTCGAGAGGAAATCATTTAAATCTTGCTCTAATACTTCTTTGGTTTGATAAGGTAAGCCATAGAGTAAATCGATAATGACCGGAATTTTGTCTTCTTTGGCGATCTCGCTCACTCGTTTGAGGACATCTTCCCTATCATCTAAACGTTTTGCGCTGCGGCGCACTTGTGTATTAAAACTTTGCACACCAAAAGAGAAACGATTAAACCCACCCTCTAAAGCGCCTTGATACAACTCATCAGAAAAACGATTGATGCGACCTTCTAAGGTGATTTCGCAGTCTGCAGCCAAAGGAAAGTGGTCTCGGATAGCCTGGCCTAACACACGAACCTGTACTGGAGATAAATCCGTTGGCGTTCCGCCCCCGATATATACGGCGTGAAAAATACCATTTTGTGTCCAAGGTAATGCCGCTTTCTCTCTAAGCTCCTGCATTAATGCTTCAAAGTACTCATCAACCAGTGTGCGACTTGCAGCATTTTGAAAGAAGTTACAAAAAGTGCAACGAACGCGACAAAACGGAACATGAATATAAAGACAGCGTTTATTGGTCGCTTTAACTGAGTTAGCCGTAATACTCGAAAAAATCGCCTGTTGTTGAGACGAGGGCACAGGTACGCTCGCTCCCCCGGCATGTGCAGAATGCTTCTTAACAAAAGCAAATCGCAATGGATCAGGACTATCACTGCCCAACACTGATTCATCAAGCTTATCGATATCGACGCTCATATATACTCGCTTAACTCCCATCATGTAAGGGATGGAAGCTGATCTTAAAAATTCTGCAAGAATCATAATTTGAGCGTAATGATAATGCAATTGATAATTGATCTTATTTCCATTGTAAGTAATAATCTGCCCAAGTTTTCATAGTTTCCCGAGATATTCCGTGAACGTACAAAGATATGTCATTGCAGGAGGTGCTTCCCTTGCCATCCATGCCGCACTTCTTTTTGTTTCTCAAGAGACAAAGGTGTTCGCGATGCCGGCTGGAAACCCAGCAAGTTCGGTAAGTCTAAATCTTGTGTCTGCTCCTCCCGCTGTCGAAAAATCTACACCAGAAAATGTAGCGCCACCAAAAGAGCAGCCTCAAGACCAACCTGAACCAGAAAAGAAGATTGTAAAAAAACAGGTCGTCAAGAAAGACGCTGTTAAGAAGAAGGTAGTAGAGAAAAAACCTGAACCGGTTAAACAATCTAAACCTAAAGCGGTCGAGCCCACCAAAACCGTAACAAAGCAAAAGGTTCAGCCCGAAGCGAAACCAAAGAAAAAAACGGAACCGGTGAAGAAAGAGACGGTAGCTCAACAATCCGCACCTGCGAGCCAATCCAAAGGGGCAACATCTCAGCCTGTCTTGGTCGACAAACCAACGTTTGTGAGTCAACCAACACAACCCCGTTACCCAAGGTCTGCACAAAGACGCGGTATTGAAGGTGTAGCCTTGTATGAGATATGGCTAGATGAGAATGGTAACCAGATTAAACAGGTTTTGATTGAGTCTTCCGGCACAGAGTCGCTAGATGCCTCAGCACTTCGTGCGATCAAACAGTGGCAATTTACACCACATATTTCAGGTGGGCTAAAAGTCGCTCACCGAGTACAAGTACCTGTTCGTTTTAAGTTGGATGGATAATGGAACAACTACAAGAATTACAAACTCAATTTGGGCTGATGACATGGCCTTTGATCATTTGCTCAGCTCTAACCGTGATGATCATCGCCGAGCGATTATTCCATGTGTTAATTAGCCTTGGTGTAGGAAAGCGAGCCATTCGCCAAAAGCTCACAGGATTAGACCCAACAAATGGGAGCGAGCTTGAAGCACTTGCTGAAGAGTTGTCGAATAAGCGGCCGCTTCTGTACCGTGGTGTTGCGATGTTGCTTGCTCATCATTCTTTCTCGAAATCTTTAAGAGAAGATGCCGCAGGTATTTGGCTGCAAGAAAAACGCCATCAGCTGCATTCCGGCCTTCGTTTGCTGACGCTGATTGGTGTCATCAGTCCTTTAATTGGCTTGCTTGGTACGGTACTTGGCTTAATTGACATGTTTAAAGGCATCGCGGTTTCAACGGGGAATATCACTCCGAATGATTTGGCTGACGGCCTAGGTCTTGCTATGCGCACCACTGCCGCGGGTCTCATTATCGCACTTCCTGCCATTTCAGGAGCGCAGATCATTGGTTTGTGGGCGGATCGTGTAATCGCCAAGCTTGAGCACACTTTAAACTACGTCAACTTATGGCTTGAAGGTATCTCGTTACAGCATGTCTCGCCAGACCACTCAAAAGTAACACTGCGCTCTTCTGAGAAGATTGAGGCTGCAACTCAATGATTAAAACACCACAAGAAAATAGTCGTAACGGTTTAACCCCCGATTTAACACCGCTGTTAGACATTATTTTTATCGTCATGGTTTTCCTGATGTTAACCGCAGCGGTCAAACTCGATTCATTAGACGTCAATTTACCGAGCACAGAATCTCAGGCTGTTGCAGATGTCGATAAGCAATCCATCACGGTAAATATTCTTAAAGACGAGCCTTACTGGGCTATTAACGGCAAGACATATATCGATTGGGACAACTTTACCCTCGCGCTGTTAGAAGAGAGTAAGTCAAGCGATAAACCGATTGTAATTGGAGCAGAAAAAACCGCGAATATTCAGTCGCTAGTACAACTTCTCGGCTTTTTACAAGAAAACGGAATTCAAGCAACTCAGTTACTCACTGAAGAGCCATCATAAAAATAAGTAAGATAGAGATCCTTTCAAAATGAAGAACACACGCATCACTATTCATGCTGTTGTCACGGCAGCTATTTCCCTACTTGCGAGTAGTCAACTTTTTGCCAATGAAACGCCATCCTCAGAGCGCGTTGTTAGCGCAGGCAGCGCCGTCACTGAACTCTTGCTTGAACTCGACGCTAAAGATAGCTTGGTTGCTATCGACGTCACCAGTCAATTACCAAAAGGAATGGAACTGCCTAAAGTGGGCTACCATCGTCGTCTTTCAGCGGAGGGGTTGCTCGCCTTACGTCCGACAAAAGTCATTGGTTCTGATGAGATGGGGCCGAAAACAACATTGAGCCAATTGAAATCGGCTGGCGTAGATGTAGAAATCGTTAATACTGATGCAAATGTCGAGGGCCTTTATCAACGTATTGATCAAATTGCGAACCTTATGGATCGCAAAGCTCAAGCTGAAAGCTTAAAGCAAGATGTCCAGGCGCAAGTACAAGCACTCAATGCAAACCAACCTGATCAAGCGAAGAAAAAGAAAGTGCTCTTTCTGCTGATCCATGAAGGGCGACCTGCAAATGTTGCGGGCTCACAAACGACACCCGATGCAATTATTCAACTCGCCGGCGGACAAAACCCAGCCGCTACACAACTCTCGTCTTACAAGCCTCTATCCACAGAAGCGATGGTAGAGATGCAGCCTGACGTGATTCTTGTTAGTGGTCGCAGCTATGAAACGTTGGGTGGTGCCGATGCAATTTTAAAAGCAATGCCGCTTCTTGCTGCAACACCCGCTGGAAAGAACAAAGACATCATAACGATTGATGGCCATGCTCTGGTAGGTGGTTTGGGCCTTAAAAGCCTTGCAGAAGCTAAACGCTTGAATGCACTGCTTTACCCATAGAGACATGACATGTTGTTAAGACGCATCCCCCTTTCAACGACGTTATCAGTGCTTAGTGGATTTTTAGCATTTATTGCTATCGCCTCTATTACCGTTGGCCCAATGAACATTAGCTTTGCTGACAGTTTGCGTAGCCTA
Source organism: Vibrio sp. Vb0667 (assembly GCF_033391095.1). Lineage (NCBI taxonomy): Bacteria > Pseudomonadati > Pseudomonadota > Gammaproteobacteria > Vibrionales > Vibrionaceae > Vibrio > Vibrio sp. Vb0667. Next base: position 62,968 of record NZ_JAWPOL010000006.1, read on the forward strand.
ACGGGAGGCAGTTCTGATCTCGCTCCTCACATTCAGTTGGTCATTAACGAAATCCGATTGCCTCGCACCATTTTGTGTATGTTCATCGGCGCCATTTTAGCAATTTGTGGTGTGGTTATGCAGGGCTTGTTCCGTAACCCATTAGCCGAGCCTGGTATCATTGGTGTGTCTGCTGGCGCTGCTCTTGGTGGTGCATTCGCTATTGTTGTATTTGCTGAATTTAGCCAAAACTATCCGCAACTAATGAACTTAGCGGCTCTGCCTCTTTTTGCTTTCCTTGGCGGTGCACTAACGACTATTCTCGTTTATAAACTCGGCACAAGTAAGTTTGGTACCTCAGTTACAATTATGTTGTTAGCCGGCGTTGCCATCAGCGCGCTCTCGGGTGCTGCGATTGGCTACATGAACTTTATCGCAGATGATCAGATGCTGCGAGATTTGACGCTTTGGTCGATGGGCTCATTAGCTGGTGCAAATTGGTCAGGGATTGCTCTATCTGCTGTAACACTCGTCATCCTATTACTCTGGTTTCAGAAGAAGTCGATGGCGCTGAATGCTCTGTTGTTAGGGGAATCAGAAGCAAGACACTTAGGAGTTCCGGTTCAAAAACTCAAACGTCAGCTTATTTTACTTTCTGCACTGGGTGTTGGTATTACGGTGAGCATCAGTGGTGCAATTGGCTTTATTGGGCTCGTGATTCCACACTTAGGGCGCATGCTCGCTGGGCCTGACCATCGAACGCTATTACCAATATCTGCCTTAATGGGAGCTCTGCTTCTTACTGCCGCAGATATGTTTGCTCGTGTTGCCGTGGCACCAGCTGAATTACCAGTTGGAATCGTGACCGCATTGATTGGCGCGCCCTTTTTCATCTACTTATTGTTCCAGCAAAAAGGGAAGATTTTGTAATGAACCAGATCGTTTTATCGGGGAAAAACATTTCGATGACATATGGCAACCGTGTGGTGCTCGATGACATCAACATTGATATCCGAGCTGGTGAAGTGACCGCCCTACTCGGCCCCAATGGCGCAGGTAAAAGTACTTTACTCAAGCTTCTATGCGGTGAGATCTCTTCGAATCATCACATCACCTACTTCGGTAAACAAAAGCATGATTGGGAGCCTGAAAAAAGCGCCAAACATATTGCAATGCTCCCGCAGCACAGCACCTTAACCTTCCCATTTCTAGCCAGAGAAGTAGTAGAGCTGGGGGCAATACCGCTATCACTGTCCAATAAAGAAACCACTAAACTGGCTTTACATTACATGGAACAAACCGACGTATTGCATTTAGCAGAAAGCCTGTACCCGTCTTTATCTGGTGGAGAAAAGCAACGACTGCATCTAGCACGAGTGATGACACAACTACATCAATCTGGCGAAAAACGAATCTTAATGCTTGATGAACCTACCTCAGCGTTGGATCTCGCCCATCAACACAACACGTTAAAAATTGCTCGTGAAACGGCAAAAGCACAGAACGCTGCGGTGGTTGTGGTGTTACATGACTTGAATCTAGCCTCTCAGTACGCAGACCGCCTTGTACTCTTGCATAACGGGAAACTAGTTTGTGATGACACGCCATGGAATGCACTAACGTCAGAGCGCATTGAGCAAGTTTATGGCTATCGCTCTATTGTGACAAAACATCCGACGCTAGACTTCCCTCAAGTGCATGCCGCAGCATAAAGCGTATCTCCTCTAAGCCGTCTCTAAAACACTTTGATACGACAAAGGCCCGCAATATGAGAATTGCGGGCCTTTGCTTTGATAGTGGCAGAATTTGGGGCTTTAAAGGCTATTACTTGCTCATTTGGATCAATGATCGACCAATCAACCACTCAAGCTCTTTGTCACCACCCGCACCAAACTGGCTTTCAACCATTTTGTATAAGCGGTCAATACCATTAGCAGCAAATTCTTGCGCATTTTCAGCGGTGACAATGTGATGGAATAGCAGTCGTAAAATCGCGAGAAACTCAGCATCTTCCAGCGCTTTAATCCAACTTTGTGAAAATGCATTTAATCCTTTATCAAACTCTAAGTGTTCAATAAACATTTTAAAGATACGGCCATCCAGTGCGGCGGTGAAGTCCGTTTTCTTAGGGAAGTGATGGCTAATACCGGTACGCGATATACCTGTCTGCTGGCTTAGCGTCGTGTACGACATTTTGTCGTAACCTAATCTGAGTAGCTGATCAATAACGGCATCCATGATCTTTTGGATAGTGATTTCGGTATCTTCTTTACTACGCTTTGGCATATTTTAAGCTCTTCTCTTTGTAAATCCATCTAACTCACTATTAAATGAGGCCAGAATGAAATCATTCTTAGCATTATACCCGGCTCGCCGATGCGGTTCGATTAGCGAAAACCTAGAAATCAGGTTGCTAAGCGCTGCACTTGAAAGCGCTTTGGGTATATGTATTGCGACTATTTAATATCATGTCGAGTTCCAAACCATAACGTCTTTACACTGCGTAATGTGTAATTTTCAGTTATGTTTTTGTCAATACATGCTACTCAAAATAAGGCGAAAAGTTAGTCTCATCAAAACCTTGCGCCAATTATTCATCGAAACTATTCAAAGACCAAGAATGATAATTATTAAAAATAATCAATCAAGAAATAGTCTTATAAATTAACCATTAGTTCAACTGGACTGAGCAAAATCTCGTCACTATGTTCGTTAATTGATTTTAAATGTTGATATATATCACATTAACGTTCTTGATGATTTAGTAATCCAATCTTTAACCCTTACTTAACAAGTGCCTATTCTGTTCCTTTTTTACGCAAAAGTCGTCATTTTTGTAGATACAGATCAAATACCTGATAGAATACCCTTAGTATTTACAAGAGGATTCGTTATGAGTGTCGAATTAGAAAAAAACCAAGTATGTGAGGCCTGCGGCTGTGCTGGCGAGATAGGCTTTATCATCAAAGAAGGTGACGAAGTTGCCGACGTAACGGTTTTCGCACAGACAAAAACAGAGCTAGAGTCTGAACTACAAAAATACATCGAGCTCGCTAAATCAGTATGTGCTGATGTTGAATACAATGTTTCAGAAATAACCGAAGAATCGAACCAAGCGACGGCTCGATTCAAATTTGAAGTAAGTGCTGAAAAACTTATCTTTGAATTAAAAACTCGCTCACTCGCGCGTTAGTAAATTACCACCTTCTAAAGAAGGTGGCTTTGTGTGAGCCCCCTAAAAGGGGGCCTTTGTTTAGTCCAGCGCCAATTGCTGCTGCTCTACTCGCTCTTGCTTCTCTTGATGTCTTACATATCGGCGTATTATTTCTTCATTGATTCCAACACTATCGACAAAATAGCCTCTTTGCCAAAAGTGATTACCCCAAAGCCTGTTCTTCCTAAGGTGAGGAAACTTGCTAAATAGCTTTAAGGCTATTTTGCCTTTCAATACCCCCATCAACTTGGATATCGAAAGCTTTGGTGGGACCTTTACAACTAAATGTACGTGGTCAACTTGTACGTTTAGCTCTACGACTTCACATCCAAGTTGATTACAGTAAACATAAATACATCGATAAACTTCTTTACCTATATTGTTCTTCAAGATCCTAAATCGATACTTTGGCGTCCACACTATATGGTATTGACAACGCCAAAATACGTGGGAAGCTTGATTGTATCTACTCATGTTATTTGTCCTCTTTGACTTCTGGAAAAATCAAAGACGCATTTAACATGAGTAGTTTTACAGGCAAAGCCGAAACGGATGATAACCACCTACTGAAGTAGGTGGTTTAGGGCTGAAAATGAAAAAAGCGAGCATGATGCTCGCTTTTTATTTTTCCAATCTCTTAATCTTAAACCGCTCTAAATGAAACAGACAACTTCGGCGCGTTTATTTCTCTTTTTTGAACACGACCCACTTTAACGAGCCATTGGTTTCAAAATCGTTCTCAGCGGTACACATCAGTAATACGCCTTCAACATTAATCACGGCCCCTGTGGTGTAGGCTTTATCATCGTAGTAACAGATACGCTGACCTACCTTACCGTCAGCAACTATTAGCGCTTTGTTTTCTGGTGTACTGTATGATTTAGCAAAAACGGAACCCGACAGCAGTACTGCAAAAACACTAGCGGTAAAAATAGATACACTTTTTAACTTCATGAAAATCTCCCTCAAACCTCAATAATACTAACAAGGACCCTTGTGAAGTTCTTGGAAGAATCTCATATTATTCAAATATCTACTGATATTTTTCTCACCTCTACGCTTGAATCTGCTTCACATTCAATCATTTAATTTATCTCATTTTAGTAAGCTTGAAGTTACTTAGCGCAGTAAAGAAGCGCACACTTTTAGCGTGCATCTCTAATTTGAATATTTAAGTTATGAATCAAAAACTGTGAGCAAAAAATGCATAATAGGTTTATTTAAGTATAAGATAAGCACCTGTTGATCTCGGTATTTAACTAAATCTTTGACTATGCGTTTTGTTTCCCTATGCCTTACTTCAATCCTGCTCTGCTCGTCTCCTTTGGCATATGAGCTAGATTACTATTCTAAGTTTGGTCACATCGATAATTACGGCAATCTTGATCTTAGAAACAAGCCTTACACCCAACTCCCCTCTGGCCTAGTGGTAAAGGGCAACTTAAACATCTCACAAACCCCTATCAAAACCTTGCCCAAAGGGCTTGATGTTGAAGGCAGTCTGGAAGCAACTAACAGCGCACTCAAAGTTATTCGCTCAGGAACAAAGATAAAAGGCTATGCAAACCTACTAGGTAGTAAGATCGAAAACTGGCCTAAAGGCATCAAACTAGGCGGTTACCTAAACCTGACAGATACACCGCTAAAAGCGCTTCCAGCTAAACTTCGAGTAAAAGGTGATCTAAGTGTTATTCGCACTCCCATTTCTGATCTTCCTGAAGGATTGGTGGTTGATGGTAATCTTTATATTGGAGGATCAGCGCTGAAAGTATTTCCAGACACAATGACGGTGAAAGGGAATATCTATTTAGGTGGTAACAGGATCACAAAATGGCCCAGCAATTTAACCCTTGGTGGCGCCGTCGCACCTTAAAGAGCAGATAAACAAAAGCCCCGGCAGACCGAGGCTTTAAGGCATTCTGAATCAACGAGTTCAGTGACGAAGATTACTCTTGGTTATTCACAGGATTGGCATAGCTCGCCACCAAATAAGGTCTTGCGCCTTCAGGTAGCTGATCCAACTTATCCGCGAGATGACGCTTAACTGCTTCCGTAATGATGCTCGAATCTTCATACCCAGCAGCTAACAAGTTGATTGGGTACAACTTGTAGTTGTTGTGAATTTGGCGGTCGATTTCACCAGCAAGAGATTCCGGCGTTTCAAACTCTTGCTCAATCACATCACCAAACGCAACATGTACACGGCCTTTATAGCCAACGATACCTTGAATGATGCTTTCGATATCTTCAAATTCGCCTTTTTCATAGCGGCCATTTTCTGCTTTTTCGTACAGCTCTTTTGCTTTGGCAATGTCACATGGATCATTTTCATAGGCAATCGAGACAGGAACGATTTTCAGAGAACGCGTGTACTCACCAAAGCTGATCTTTTGTTTACGACCTTCAACATGGAACATTTTTAAAATCGCAGGATCAGTAAAGTCGTTTCCATCTTTAGCACGGCCTTCCTTTTGGGCAATCCAAATTGAATTGCCAGTATCAAGCGAATGTTTGATATAGCTTGACAGTTGTCCCAATGCTTTCATCATTTCTCTAGGCGCTTTAGCAGAGCGCTTAACGATGAAGCTCTTATTGAGTCGCATCAATTCTGTCGCACATGGCTTCTTCAGCAGGTTATCGCCAATCGCTATACGAACTGTACGGTGCCCACTTTGGTACAAGCCATAATTTACGAGCGCGGGGTCCATCGCAATATCACGGTGGTTAGAAACGAATAGGTATGACGTGTTTTTATCCAGCTTATCCAAACCAGAAAAAGTGACGCCATCCGTTGTCTTATTCAATGTATCTTTCAGGTACTTCTTCACTTCAATCTGAATTGCTTCGACAGAATCAAGCTTGCTCCACTTAGCTTTCAGGTAGATTCGCAGGATCGGGCTCATTAGCGTTTTGAACCACGCTGCTTTATTAGCAAAGCGATGCTCTAGGATAGCAGTGATAAATTCATCATCTTGGATTAGACGATCCAGCGCTGCTGGAATTTCTTCGTCGTTGTAAGGACGAATTTCAATATAAGGATCGGTATTGGCTGTCATTGTTCATTACATATCAAAAAAAGCTGGCACATTTTACGCATAGTTTTGCTGACAAGCAGCATTTCAACCCATACTTTTAACATGGTCATACCAGTTAAGCCACCATTTATCATGCTAAAAAATTATCTCAGCTGGTTGGAATCGTATGGGTTTAACGTTACCCTTAGCGCCAAAAAACACTGGTACTCATAATGAACTACGCAATTGAATTTCACGACGCTAAATACCCCTTTCTTGATGTAGCTGCGCGTAAAAAAGCACTGAAGCACAGTCTACTATCTGTCATCGAAGGGTTAGCCGTCATTAAATTGGGTAAGCAGGAGTATGCCATTGAACCAGGCCAATATTTTTGGATTCCTCAAGGATGTTTGAGCTCCCTCACCTTTTTACCTAATTCTCGTGTATATCGTTGTGATTTTTCTGTGCGTTTAAATGACGACTTCTCACAACAGGCGGGCTTTGTGAAGCCTTCACCGCTACTAAAAGCGCTCGTCGAGAAGCTAGCAACAACTGCCGAACGCTCGGATCTGCAAACCGATCTACTGACAGTAGTAAGACATGAAGTATTGACGCTGTCTCCTAAACTAGCGCACTCAACGTTAACGAGAACCATCAATCAATGGACTCCTGGCTGTGACATGAATATTTCTAAAGAGCTTTGCTTGGTACTAACACTACGTGAAGCAAGAAAAATGAAACTGTCGGGGAAGAAGGAAGAGCAAATTGTTGACTCTCTTTTTGCTGGTAACACCGAAGAATATGAACAGCTTTGCTTTTTAGTCTTTGGAGAAGCGCTATAACTTGCTCTTCAACAAGCTACGTCTTCAGCATTACGGACACAGAAAGTAGATTAAAACAAAAAGGGCGTACATTGATAATGTACGCCCTTTTTTCATTTGCTTGAGATGTCTAGAAAGGTACTTCTATCTGCATCATCCAGTCAGCGTCATAATATTCGTGCCAACGATAATCAAACCGCATTCTTGGCTGTCCGTCTGATTTATCACCAAAACCAACGCTGAACATCACCCCGTGACTACGAAGCCACTCTTCTGTATCCATTTTACTCTCTTCGTCTCGGAGCTCTTCCGGCATCCAAAAACCAAGACCAAAGTAATTCTTTTCTAAGTTTTGAGTTAGAAGTGGGGTCTCTTCCGGCTTAATCGCCCACTCCTCCCAATAGTTTTCTGTTGGTCCTTCAAGCTTCGCTTCCGCTGCATACCAAATCAACGCTTCAGTACTTAACACACCGATGGAATCTAAAATTTCTTCACAGATTGGAAGAGTGTTATCTTCAAACACCACGGAACGATCAGAAAAATAGTTACACGCGGAATGAGCTTGTGTCACCACAAGCAGCGCACATGCACTAAATAAAACGACTCTGACCATGAAAATCTGACCTCTCAGTTCCCAGACAATGTTTCTCTGTATAAGCCTTTACTAAGTAATAAATCACGTACGGAAGGTGTTGTATAGGCACCGATCTCTTCACCCTCGGCCAATGCTTTGCGAATATCTGTGCTTCTGACTTTTACTTTTTCAGGACATGCCATAACAGTCCAACGTTCCGTAATCTCTTCAGCTCTACTAAATTTAGCAAATTTGAAGAAATTATCAGGACCAATGACAAAAGTTATATCGGCAGTTGGGTAGATTTCTTGAATTTTTTCTAACAACGCATAGGTCGTCACACTTTGTCCAGGTTGGTATAAAGCTTGCTCTGCATCAGAACGCTGAACATTAGAAAGCCCCATATCCTTGATGAACGCGTCAACCATTTTGCACCGAGTTGGGTAATCAAGCATGTTCTTGCCCCAAGCGTGTGCAATGCTTGGCTCAAGTAGCACAAGATCAAAGTGGCTCAAAGACTCAATAACACTTTTATGCCCTAAACTAGGTGGGTTAAATGCACTACCAAAAATGGCGATTTTTTTCATATCCGGTGATTACCTGGTTGAAGAGAGTTTTCTAATCTGATGATTTCGGTATGATACTACTAATCTTTAAAGCTTTTGACCCTAAAGTCGCGTTTAATGAGCCTCAACTGTATGGTTTATCACCATTTGAGCAAATGTGCTTTAGAGTCTGAAATATTTGCAGGAAAAGGAACCCTAAATGGAACAATCCATCCGTGACGAAATGCGCGTACTCCCTTCAATTGATCCGCATTTTGAAATTGAACGCCGTGTCGCTTTTATTAAGCGTAAATTGCAAGAAGCGGGCTGTAAGTCTCTTGTTCTTGGCATCAGCGGTGGCGTTGACTCAACGACATGTGGTCGTTTAGCTCAGTTGGCTGTAGACCAACTAAACGAAGAAGCGGGCAACAATAGCTACCAATTTATCGCAGTTCGCCTGCCTTACGGGGAGCAAAAAGATGAAGATGAGGCTCAGCTCGCTCTGTCTTTTATCCAGCCAACCCATTCTGTATCGGTGAACATCAAAGCAGGTGTTGACGGGCTTCATTCGGCTTCTCACGTTGCATTAGAAGGCACAGATCTTCTACCAACTGATGCAGCAAAAGTCGACTTCGTAAAAGGCAATGTAAAAGCGCGGGCTCGCATGGTTGCTCAATACGAGATCGCGGGCTACGTAGGCGGCCTTGTTCTTGGTACTGATCACTCAGCAGAAAACATCACTGGTTTCTACACTAAATTTGGTGATGGCGCTTGTGACATGGCACCATTGTTCGGATTAAGTAAGCGCCAAGTTCGTGAAGTAGCTGCTACATTGGGTGCACCTGAGCAACTAGTGAAGAAAGTGCCAACAGCAGACTTAGAAGAGCTTGCTCCACAAAAAGCAGATGAAGATGCGCTAAGCCTAACTTACGAGCAAATCGACGACTTCTTAGAGGGCAAACCTGTTCCACAGCAAGTGAGTGACCGTCTGGTAGCGATTTACAAAGCAACGCAGCACAAACGCCAGCCAATTCCGACGATTTACGACTAAGCGATATTTTCAGCTCTCTTTAAAACTCAAAACGCTGCTAAAAATAGCAGCGTTTTTTTGTCGAAGGACAAAGTTGCTCTCGCCTAGTTGGTTACTGTTACGTCCGTCTCTGGCACAGCACAACACGCCAATACGGTTCCCATTGCACGTTCCTCATCAGTCAGCACGGGCACGTCCGGATGATGTACTTGACCCGACGTAAGCTGAACTTTACAGGCACCACATAAGCCTGCACGACAGCTATTGCTGATGACCTTCCCAGCATCTTCGAGCTGATCTAACAACGTTTTTTGGTTGTTGCCTACGACTTTCGTTCCATTAAAGTCAATAGCGAGACTTTTCTCTGGCTTTGACGTAAGAGAAGAAACTCCAAACGCTTCTTGATGGTAGTTTTCCTCTGGCAGCCCTTTTCTTAGTAGAAGACTTTTTGCTTTATCCATAAACCCATCCGGGCCACACACAAACACCTGACGCTGTTCAACATCTTTGATTTGCTTAATGTGTGACAAACTTAAACGCCCTTTCAAACCAAACCAATCAACAGCAGGTTGCGTTAAACAGACTTTTACTTCTAGCCCTGGGTGCTCACGCTTTAACTGCTCCAACTCTGAGCGACAAGGAATATCATTCTCGGTGCGACATTGATGGTAGAAAACCACGTTATCCAACTGATTGTGATCCGCTAAGTAACGCACCATTGATAACATTGGTGTTACTCCGCTACCCGCAGAGAGTAACAGCAGAGGCTGCGCTTCATGCGCTTTAAGGTGGAACTGACCGTCAGGTTGTTCTGCCTCTAAAACATCACCGACTTGTAAGTTGTCTAAGAGTGAGTTAGAGACTCTTCCACCCGCGATACGCTTTACAGAAATAGCATAACGACCCGGGCGAGAAGGACTGGATGATAAGGTATAGCGTCGACCCACTTTCTTACCATCAATATTCACCTCTATTGGCAGGTGTTGTCCTGGCAAGTAATTAGGCAACGAACCTTTGTTTGGCTCTAACCATAAGGTCACAAAGTCTTGGGCAATTTCTTCACGCTCAACACATGTAAGCTTCATGCGCACTGGCGAGTTATCTGCGTAAAACTCCGGCTCTTTGTACTCCAATACTTCAACTTTATCGCCTTGACGAATAATGCCTTCATTTCGCGCGACAAGATTCTGGCCAAAGAACACACCACCGACATCGTTTGCACGGAACTGTTGCAAGGTTTTGAGCGGCTCTTTGCTCTCACGGAATGTGCCTCTTTGGGTATTCACCGTAGTCAGGATACAGCGCTCGCAAGGTTTGAGAGACTCAAACTCTACCTCACCGATTCGTATGCGCTTCCATGAATCTTCTTCAAATGGCTTAGTATCAGAGACAACTAAGTTAGTACGAAACTGATCCATTGAGTGCAGCTCTGAACTTCTTCGATTCAGCTCATCAAGTGAAGCTTGGCTGATCACTAAAACCGGATAACCATCAGCAAAACTGACGTTTTGACCTAGCTTTTCACGGACACGATTCGATTGCTCACCACTAAATAACAACTCAACGCGCTGCCCCAAAACACGACTAAACCAGTCATCTGCATCATCTGTCGTGGTATAGGCAGTAAATGTATCTTTCCAAACCGTTGCAGGTGTCTCCTGCATTTTGAAATCTTGGTAACGGATTTTAAGTGGCTCCATACCCAAACTACTAAACACCACTCCATCGGACAATAAGGCAGACTTAATGGTTACCATTTGCGGATACTTTCGCGCAGTGATCATCGAGCCATCAGCTTTCGCAATCATAAAGCGACGATCGAAGCTCAATCCTTGCTTCTCAACCCATACGGACGACAGCGATAATCCGCCAACTGACTTAACCGGAAAAACATTAATTAGGGATAAAACGGGTTGCGACATGGCCTTCTTCCTACGGGTGTTTTTTATTTGTTGCGGTATTGTATACTCAAATCACATTAAGTTGCAGAGTCTGCTGCCTCTTCATCCATTTCAACTTTCTCGAAACCATATTCTTATAAATTTGGTTTTAGTGACAAGTATTTACTACACTCAATATTCGCGTTTTTTAACACCGTTCTGACCAAATACCGTTTGATAAAGTGTGATACGACACACATAATTCACCCAAGTTATCACTACTCCCATTTATCGATTTGGAGCTTAATTATGGATACAAGAAAACTGGTTCTGATTTTGTTATGTATCTTTCTTCCGCCTGTCGCGGTGTTTATGGAGAAAGGTCTAAATAAAGACTTTTTGATTAATCTAATATTGACGTGTTTCTTCTTTCTACCAGGTACGATCCATGCGCTTTGGTTAACAATGAAGTAACCACTTACACTCTCACTCTTTATAAAATTGAAAAATGGGATGAAATATGAGGGCAATTCCTCTATCATCCTGTCGCCTAAGCGCAAGCGTTTGCTCAAAAGCAAATACGGCGCTTAGGCTCCAATCAGACAACTTTTCAATGGTGGGAGCAATTAATGACAACACTGACTATCACTCGTCCTGACGACTGGCACGTTCACTTACGCGATGGGGAAGTTCTTAAAGACACCGTTCGCGACATCAGCCGCTACAATGGCCGTGCGCTGATTATGCCAAATACCGTCCCACCTGTTACTACAACTGAGCTCGCCCTAGCCTACCGTGACCGAATTCTCAAAGAGCAACATGGCGAACAGTTTAAGCCTTTAATGGCGCTTTACCTTACAGATAACACGACACCAGACGAAATACGTAAGGCTAAAGCAACCGGACACATTGTTGCTGCCAAGCTCTATCCTGCTGGCGCCACAACAAACTCAGATTCCGGTGTGACCAATGCGAAGAACATTTATCACGTTTTAGAAGCGATGGATGAAGTCGGAATGTTACTTCTGGTTCATGGCGAAGTAACACATCACGATGTTGATATCTTCGACCGAGAAAAAGAATTCCTTGATACCGTCCTCGCTCCTATCGTCAATGACTTCCCTAATCTTAAAATCGTTCTAGAACATATCACCACCGCCGACGCAGCAAACTTCGTTAACAACGCCTCAGACAACGTAGCGGCTACCATCACTGCCCACCACCTTCTTTTCAACCGTAACCACATGCTTGTGGGTGGTATTAAACCTCATTTCTACTGTTTGCCAATTCTTAAGCGCGGAACCCACCAGCAAGCGCTGATCGAAGCAGCAACTAGTGGTAGCAAGAAGTTTTTCCTAGGTACAGACTCAGCGCCACATGCGAAAGGGGCAAAAGAATCGGCTTGCGGTTGTGCTGGTTCTTACACTGCACACGCTGCGCTAGAGCTTTATGCAGAAGTCTTCGAAAAAGAAGGCAAGTTGGAAAACTTGGAAGCTTTCGCAAGCTTCAACGGTCCTGATTTTTACGGCATTGCACGTAACACAGATACAGTGACGTTAGAAAAATCCGCTTGGGATGTGCCAGAAACGATGCCATTTGGCAATGATATCGTTGTGCCTATTCGAGCAAATGAACAGATCGAGTGGAAAGTGAAGTAAGTACTTTACTGACGTTTCACCCATAAAACAGGGTCATGCTTTTTGTAAAAAGAAGTCATGACCCTTGTTATTATCGTCTCATGTTTTAGATGTGATTATTGACCACGAAGCTTTTCAACCATCGTCCATACCGCAACCACAACCAACCCCGCCACAAAGCCGATAATACCGTTCAGTAAAATAGGCAAAATGGCTGTAGCAACCGAATGACCACTAAAGTTCATAATAATCGGCTCTACAAAGTGATGAATGGCTGGCACGTTGTGCACCACAATTCCTCCACCCACCAAAAACATCGCAGCAGTTCCTACAATGGTTAACAACTTCATCAACTTTGGTGCAAAAGCGACCAAGGCCCCTCCGACTTTCGCCACCCAACCTTTACCGTTTGAGCGACTTTCAAGGTAAAGGCCTAAATCATCTAGCTTCACAATCCCAGCGACTAGTCCATAAACTCCAACCGTCATAATCACTGCAATTAAACTGACAACTAAAATTTGCGTAACAAGACTGGCTCCTGTCACGGTACCTAACGCAATCACGATGATCTCTGCTGAAAGGATAAAGTCTGTTCGAATCGCACCAGAAACTTTACGCTTTTCATACTCTTCTATCGACTCTCCAGTATTAACTAGCTCCTCTTTTTCTTCGTGCGGATGCGAGTGAGGAAACACTTTCTCAAGTACTTTCTCTGCCCCTTCAAAGCAGAGAAATAAGCCGCCAATTAGCAATAATGGCATAATAAGCCATGGAATAATCGCGCTAATAAGTAAAGCTGAAGGAACTAAAATCAATTTATTTTTGAATGAGCCTTTTGCAACCGCCCAAACCACTGGAATCTCTCGCTCAGATGCAACACCAGACACTTGTTGAGCGTTTAACGCTAGATCATCTCCCAATACACCTGCGGTTTTCTTTGCCGCCATTTTTGACATTAAGGCGACATCATCAAGCACCGTGGCAATATCATCCAACAGTGTGAGTAAACTTGCTCCAGCCATTTTTTGTCTCTTATATGAAATTGAGTAAGTAACAAAATGTAACACCAATGAATCACTCATCAAAGTGATGATTTTGCAAAGAGTACCACCCCAAATGGTGTTTTATATTGCCGTAAAGATAAGACAGGTCTAGTCTTGTGATACCTTTCAGCAGTCAAAAGAAAAAGTATAGATGAAAAGTGGATACATTTACCCGATCGGTACTCCTGGCCAACCTTGGACCGAAGAAGAACGTAAAGCTTGGTTAGCAACGCAAGAAGTAAAACGTAGCTACCAAGATGAAGTCGTCAGTAAAATCGATGCCCTACGCGGGCATTTTGATGTTGAACAATATGGTGCGCTCTCATACAACGAGGCACGCTTCCCTCTGTTTTGTATCAAAACACGCAATTGGGATTCAACTAAACCTGTTGTGTTGGTCACAGGCGGCGTGCACGGTTACGAAACCAGCGGTGTACATGGCGCATTAAAGTTTGTAGAAACGGAAGCAGAGCGCTATGCAGAGCATTTCAATATTGTCGTTGCCCCCTGCGTAAGCCCTTGGGGTTACGAGGTGATCAACCGCTGGAATCCAAACGCGATTGATCCAAACCGCTCTTTCTATAAGGATAGTCCTGTCGAAGAATCCGCTAACCTCATGAAGCTCGTTGCAACTTTAGGCGATGTGTTAATGCACATTGATCTACATGAAACGACAGATTCTGACGAAACTGAGTTCCGTCCAGCCTTAGCTGCTCGTGATGGTATTGAGTACATTGAAGGTATGATCCCAGATGGCTTTTACACGGTGGGAGATAGTGAAAACCCTCAGCCTGACTTCCAAAAAGCGGTCATTGAGTCAGTTGCAAAAGTGACTCACATTGCACCAGCAGATGAAAACGGCGAAATCATTGGTTCACCCGTCGTACAGTTTGGCGTTATCAACTACCCAATGGTAAAACTGGGCCTGTGTGGCGGCGTAACAAATTGCGTTTACGGCACGACAACGGAAGTGTACCCAGACAGCCCAACGGTGACCGACGAAGAATGCAACGATGCACAGGTTGCAGCCGTAGTTGGTGGTTTGAATTACGTACTAAGTAAGCTCGAATAACACAGGTTAACAATAAAGCAACTGACGATGTCTTTGAATTGTGAATCAGCTTTACTTTGCTCCAAAAGCAAGTTGAGACATTAATCCGCTAGTTTATTAGAAATTACCGCATTAACATCGCTAACACTGAAGATGCGAAGCATCACGACTTTATGACGCTATTTTAATGCGGTATCTAATAAATCCTAAAATACAAACGACATCTAGACATCATCGTCACTACTAACTCCTCTTCCTGAACAAACTATCGTCATACCATTTAAATCAAACCTCAACCAACGAGCTTCTGAAGCGAAAAACATCCTTAAACAATAAGAAAGCTTAATGCTCTTTGGCTTTATTTTTTAATCACTTACCCAAAAGCACATGCATTAGCCATTGCCTTGTTTTTTATACGCGATTGATCCTTTTAGAGAAACATATATGAGCCTCATTGCTTAACCGAAAAAACAAAGATATAATGAAAATAATTATCATTTGTATTTTAATTTTAAATCGAGAACCTCTTTCTCTTTGCATTGAAAGCGGCACTTTTCTTTTGCTAGTTAATCCAGTTTTAAAGCCAAATCAGCACGTTGAATTTTTAGGTATGGCCTAGTGATACTTTGAGGGCTGGATTGTGACCTTAATGTTTATAAAAAATAACTTGGTTATGTTTTGTTGGAATTTAGAACCTATATGCGAATAGATATTCATTATTCGTATTCCATCCCCAAGTCATAAGTTAAGAGAAACTCATTTTATTTTGGGGCAGATTCTGTATGAGTATTCACGTAGTAAGCCTGTTTTTTATACTGTGCTTAACTTCAATTTTCGTCGGCGCAAACCAACTAGATTGGTCGTTATTGCTGACCATGGATGACAAAGCTTGGCTACCGATTACTGCTAGCAGATTACCAAGGCTAATCGCACTAATTCTTACCGGATCTGGTCTCGCAATATGTGGTGTTATTCTTCAACATATTGTTAGAAATCGTTTTGTTGAGCCGGGCACCACAGGCGGTATCGATGCGGCAAAGCTCGGTATTTTGGTATCTATCGTCATGCTTCCATCCTCAGACAAGCTTGAACGTATGCTCTTCGCCGTACTATTTTGCTTCGCCGCTGGCCTTATCTACATTGCCATCGTACGAAAAATTAAATTCAGTAACTCTGCGTTAATACCTGTGATTGGGCTTATGTTTGGTAGTGTACTAAGTGCTATAGCGGAGTTTTATGCTTATCAAAACAACATCTTACAGAGTATGTCCGGTTGGTTAATGGGAGATTTCTCCAAAGTGGTCCAAGAACACTATGAAATAATTTTCTTGATTTTACCCATCACCCTACTGACTTACTTATATGCACATAAGTTTACTGTGATGGGAATGGGCGAAGATGTTGCGTCCAACTTAGGAATTAATATTGCGTTCACTGCCGCCTTGGGTCTAATGCTAGTTTCCGTGACAGTTGCTATAACAGTGGTGACCGTAGGTGCCATTCATTTTATCGGTTTAGTCATACCTAACCTAGTCGCACTAAAATATGGCGATCACCTTAAAAACACCCTACCAATCGTTGCACTAGGCGGCGCTTCGTTACTTATTTTTTGCGATGTCATAGGCAGAGTTGTTGCCTTTCCTTTTGAAGTCCCAATTGGATTAACAGCCAGTGCTATCGGGGGAGTCATGTTTCTTGTGTTTCTTTTGAAAGGAGCACGAGTATGAGATCACATTACTCAAACATGCGAGTGAGCATTATACTCGTTTGCATGCTGTCTATCGCCTTTATCTTTACAAGCTCTGGGTGGGATTTTGATTACGTCATCCCTAAGAGGCTGATTAAACTTGGTGCCATAGTTATTGGGGGCAGCTGCGTGGCCATCTCTGCTGTTATTTTCCAAGCTTTAGCTGGTAATCGTATTCTTACGCCATCCATTATGGGATATGAGTCGGTTTATCTGGTTTGGCAAACCCTACTCTTATTACTAGGGGGCACTTCTGGCATTGCTACATTAGGTGTTGTCGGTAATTTCGCTGTCTCTGCAATACTCATTCTGTTGTATTCCTTAACGATTCAATCTTGGGTACTCAATAGATTTAAACATGACATGCACCAAGTTCTGCTGATTGGCTTTGTTTTGACAATGGTGCTGACAACTCTTGCTCAATTTATCCAGCTCAGAATAAGCCCTGGAGAATTCTCTATCCTTCAAGGGCTCAGCTATACCTCGTTTGAGCGAGCGAAACCTTCTACGTTACTTTTTTCCAGTATTGCGTTAAGCGTTTTGGCACTCTTTGCTAACAGATGGTCACGCGAGCTAGATGTGATAGGTCTAGGTCGAGACCAAGCGATGTCATTAGGACTAAATGATAAGCAATATGTACCAAAGTTCTTTGCTGTAATCGCCATTTTAGTAGCAATTTCGACGAGCTTGATTGGCCCAACGGCTTTTATGGGAATTTTTATTGCCAATATTGCTTATTCCGTTACTAGCGCACCGAACTACAGACACATATTGCTCGTTGCTTGTGCTATTGCAATTGTCATGTTCTTGTCTGGTCAACTTCTGGTAGAGCACTTATTTAACTTTAAAACCACCGTCTCTATTTTGGTGAATGTCCTTTGTGGGGGATATTTCCTAGCCATCACGATAAGAACAAGAAGCCACATATGAAAACTGTTACTCGCCTGTTTAAAGACAACTCACTGACAAAAAGGAAATACCCCATGTTTAAGAGCCCCCTACGTTTGAGTATCGCGCTTGCTTGCTGCGCTCTAGGAACCTTATCAGGTTGCGAGCCGGAAATAATTAAAATTGAAGATACTCAGCCATTAGAAAAGCTCATCGTGATTGAACACAATCTCGGAGCAACTACTATTTCTCATCGCCCTCAACGAGTGGCAGCATTAGATATGAACGAAGTGGACTTTTTAGATCAGCTAAATGTTCCAATCTCAGGAATGGTGAAAGACTTTGTTCCTCACTTTCTAGCGAAATACAAAGACACACCTGAGATAGCGGATCTTGGTGCGATAGTTCAGCCTAATATGGAAAGGATCTATGCCCTAAAACCAGATCTCGTATTGATGACTCCGCTACATGCTAATCAGTATGAAGAACTCTCTCAACTCGCTCCGACTTTACATTTTGACATCAACTACCGTAATAGTCGTGACCATCACGTCGATACCATTAAGAAACACCTTGTAGAGCTTGGTGAGATCTTTGAAAAGCAGGAGCTAGCCCAACAGAAAGTTGCCGAAATCGATGCAAAAGTCGCAGAAGTGCGCGCTGTTACGAAAGAGCGTTCTGAAAAAGCTTTGGTTGTCATGCATAACAATGGTGCTTTCAGCTCATTTGGCGTTGAGTCTCGTTATGGCTTCGTTTTCGATGTTCTGGGGGTAAAACCAGCGAGTGAAAAAGTGGAGACAGGTTTGCATGGTCAGCCAATTTCTAGCGAGTTCATTAGCCAAGCTGATCCAGACATTCTTTACATCATTGATCGAACAGCAGTAATGGAAGGAAAGCCTGTCATTGATGCGGAACACTTAGCAAACCCACTACTCCGTCAAACCAAAGCATGGAAAAACGACAACGTCGTTTTTGTTGATGCCGATGCTTGGTACATCACTTCAGCAAGCATCACATCTCTGAAAATCATAATTGAAGACATCCTAAAAGGTTACCAAAGCTAAATCTAATAACAATGAGTTGGATCTTAAGTAATTCAACACTCAATCGACGTCAGAACGGATGTGAGCTAGCCCAAACAAAGAAAAGGAATCTATAATGACTCATGACTATCATCAGATAGCGATGGACTCTTCACAGAAAAACAAACCAAGCCCATGTCATATCGCCCTCTTTATTTCACTTCAATTTAGTACTTTTGTCGTACCAATTAGTATCGCTCAAGCTGAAGAAGTCGTAGATGAATCAATGACAGTTTATGGTGAAGCAAACAGAGTTTATGCCGCTGGCAAAGTTTCTCACGCGAGTAATATAGGAATGCTTGGCGACAAAAACTTCATGGAAACGCCTTTCAATACGATTGGATACACAGAAAAACACATTCAAGACCAACAAGCACGCGATATCTCAGATGTAATCTCAGCTTCTGATCCCTCTGTTTTCACCAGCGGTGAAACCGGCTTAAACAAAGAAAGTTTCAAAATAAGAGGTTTCAACTCAGACATTAGCGACGTTATGTTTAATGGATTGTATGGTATCGCTCCTTATTACCGAACCTCTCCTGAAATGTATCAACGTATTGATGTACTTAAAGGTCCTGCTTCTTTGCTCAACGGTATGCCACCGAATGGATCTGTTGGTGGCACCATCAACTTAGTGACAAAAAGAGCACAAGAAACACCAATCACATCTTTCACCGGCAGCTACTTATCGGACACTCAATTCGGAGGACATATCGATATTGGACGTCGCTTTGGTACAAATGAAGAATTTGGTATTCGTTTCAACGGTGCATTTAAAGATGGAGACACCGCGATAAACAACCAAAGCAACAAAACTCAACTTGCATCATTAAGCCTTGATTGGCGTAATGACATTGCTTTCCTTGAAGCAGATTTTTACTACAGTACAGAGCGAGTTGAAGGTGCAAACCGTGGGTTAAGCATCGCTTCTGGTCTCAAAATCCCATCACCTCCTCCATCTGACACATTATTGACGCCAAGTTGGGCCTACAATGATAGCGAAGATAAAGGGATGATGATTCGCGGGGAGCTAAGCGTTAGTGACTCTGTAACTGTATACAGCGCATTGGGTGGTAGCCGTA
This sequence comes from Vibrio sp. Vb0667, assembly GCF_033391095.1. Classification (NCBI taxonomy): domain Bacteria; kingdom Pseudomonadati; phylum Pseudomonadota; class Gammaproteobacteria; order Vibrionales; family Vibrionaceae; genus Vibrio; species Vibrio sp. Vb0667. Next base: position 82,555 of record NZ_JAWPOL010000006.1, read on the forward strand.
CAGATTTTCATTCAAATGTACCGCAACGAATCAAAATCATCGATAACGAGGGTAACCTAGAGGTATCTCTCGGATCAGTTAAGCTTGAGAACAAACGGACTTCAGGTGAGATAGGTGTTCGTAGCAACTTTGACACTGGCCCAGTAGAACACCACCTTGTACTGAATAGTACTTACTTTAGAGAAGATAAAAATGATTCTCCAACAGGTAATAATAATCCAGCCCCTTGGAACTCGAATATTTATGATCCTGTTTGGGGACCAGAAAATTCAGTTTACGACAACTACTATGGTTTACCTATCGATTCAACTCAGGTCAGCTATGGCATTGCCGATACGTTATCTTTTGTTGATGGGAAATACCAAATCACGCTCGGCTTGCGTTACCAGAGCATTGATTATGAATCTGGAATAATAATGAACGGAATGTCGCTTCCTACCACCAAGTTTAAGGAAAGTACTTACACTCCCGCACTTGCAGCATTATACAAAGTTTCGAGCTCAGTTTCGCTTTATGGTAACTACACCGAAGGCTTAACGAATGGGAAAACAGCAGGCTCTAGCGCTGCAAACGCAGGAGAGGCTTTTGAACCCCAAAAAACCAAACAGACTGAAGCAGGCGTGAAGCTTGACCTGGACGGCTTTGCTCATACGTTCAGTTTATTTGAGATTAAAAAGCCAAATGGGTACCAAGATCCGGATACCAACATTTTTTCTTTCGGTGGTGAACAGCGCAATCGCGGTATTGAATGGGGGTTCTACGGCACACTATCAAAGGACTATACACTCATCGGTGGTATCGCCTATACAGATGCAGAGATTACAAAAGCAACAGATGTGACAGAGGAGGGGAAACAAGCAACTAAGCTACCCGATTTACAAGCTAAACTCGCATTAGAATGGAACCTCCCTGCGATGCGTGATCTCACGCTTATCGGCCAAGCGAACTATATGTCTGAACAATACATTGATGCACAAAACACTCAGGCATTACCTGCACAGACTATTCTTGATCTTGGCGCACGCTACAACTCAAAAATTGCTGAAACAAGCGTGGTTTGGCGCCTTAGCGTAAACAATGTACTGGATGAAGATTACTGGACAACCACCCACTATGCGGACCTAGCTCTTGGCGCACCACGTACAGTGATGCTGTCAGCTACTGCGGATTTCTAATCCCTCCACCTCCCCTTTAGCCTGCCTTCTAAGGGGGACTTACTCCCATTTGGCTGTTCATGAAAATTCACAACAAATCAAAGGAAGTACTCATCTTCAACATTCAAGCAGACAAAGAGCTCGCAACACCTACGGCCAAAGTTAATTCAAAACATAATCCATCAACGTCCACTTCCATAGGCTTTATATGAAAAACGATAAGAGCTCAATATGCTCTACCACGTTCTCCTTATTTTCGCTTGATAGGCTAGATAAGGTGACAATATGATAAGTAAAATCAGCCAACATTACGTTACGCCTAGCTTAATGCCAGCCTTAAAGCCATCGATTAAGAAGCTTGCTTTGGGAACGTTTTGTGAAGCACTTGCCGCTGTGGCAAAAGTTGGTGCACTGCTATGCTTGATAAACCTTATCGATAAATTTGCAAACCAATGGATTTACGGTGCCATAGGACTTTGGGCGGCTAGCGCACTTGCCTCATCAGTGGGCTCGTGGTTAGTTCATGATGCCGAGTCGCAGTTTTCCACTCGATTACGTCGCCAAGTTGCTCAGCACTTGACGCGCTTGCCAAGCAAGACCATCTCTCAATATGGTGATAATCAACTGCGTCGCATAGTTTCCGAAGACATCAGCACGCTTCACCACATGGTTGCGCATTTGCCTTCAGAACTCGTGACATTCATTGTCGTACCCGCAACTTCTATTTTTATCATGTTGAATCTCACAGGTCCGGTAGCGATGCTTACTCTGCTCCCTGGTCTAATTGCATCATTGTACTACCTACTCTTTTTACCTAGGTTCGCCGCTAAACATGGCAAAGAGCGCATGACAATAATGGGTGATATCGTTACCGCAGTAAACGACTACACAAAAGGTATCCGAGTAAATCGAATTTACGGCACGCAAGCAGGAGCACTCGACAGCTATAATGATGCCACAAGACGCTTTACTCACGGCATAGTGAAATGGGTTGGTAGCGTTGCCCTTCCAGCAGCAATTGCTACCGCATTACTTCAAGCGGTTTCGACTTTCGCAATGGCCTATACCATTGGCTATGAATTAAGTCCCGTGGCAATGGCGTCGCTATTCTTTTTTGGTTTGGCCGTCGTATCACCCGCACTGAAGCTTGGCCATGGATTGGACTACGTTAACGCAGGAAAGAATGCTGCAAAGAACATCAGCGACTTTTTACAGCAACCACAAATAGAAAGTGGCAGTTTGAGCGCGGGAGAAAAACCGCTATCACTACAAGCATCAAATATCGTAGTGGCTAATGGAACTGTTAATATTATTGATAACTTCTCCCACTACTTCCCACGGGGTTCATTTACAGCCATCATGGGGCCTAGCGGAGCAGGCAAAAGTACGTTACTACGTCTATTAGCAGGTCAAGAAACACCTCTTTCAGGCTTCGTTACCTTAGGAGGCAATCAACTGTCTAAACTCTCTGAGATATCCCGATACTCCGCCATACGCTATGTGCCCCAAGATATCGGTGTACTCAAAACTACCATTAGGCAGAATTTGAAACTATCAACGCCAAGTTCAAGTGACGACGAGCTGAACCAAGCTTTGCAACAAGCTCAATTAAAGATTGACCTCAATTCTGATGCAAGCGTGCTTTCAGGAGGCGAGCAACAACGTGTCGCAATAGCTAACACATTTCTAACTCAAGCCAACGTTCTATTACTGGATGAACCAACCAGTGCTCTCGATAAAAATACGGCCTTCACTGTGATCAGAAATCTCGCGAAGTTTGCGAAAACACAAGACAAGATATTGATCATAATTACTCACGACTCAGAACTCGCGAAACTTGCAGACACTACATTGATGCTCAACAGAAAGGCTCAACGACAGGATGAAGAAGTATGACGGCTCACAATACCCTCTATTCCAATTCGACAATTCCACAAAGTGCAAAGCACCGTCTATATCGAGTCGCTATAGGTTGGGGACTAGTTGCATTATTTGAGGCAACGGCTTACACATTTCTTGCAATATCTATTGTCGAACAAGCTTCACCATTGAACGTCATAATAGCTGCTGTTCTAACTGTGATAGTTACCGTTATTGTAACTCGTTCTGGATTTCTCTCTGGTGCGAAACTGGCTGGGGATCTTTATTCATCAGTAGGTCATTCGCTCAGTAAAGCAAAGTTAGCTTGGTTTAATGATCAGCATAGAACTCAGCTCACTCAACTAGCAGAACGAGGAATACCTGGCTTTATGGCCATTCCTGCTCATCAGCTACAAACATTTTTACACGCTCCAATGTTACCCATATTTTTAATTATCGGTATTGGGGTCGTTGGAGGAGGTGAAATTGCACTACTCAGTGCCGTATTGTTACTAGTTGCACTGCTCGTTCAGTACAAGGCGCAAAGATACCTAAGTCGCTCAGATAGCGACCGACATGACGCAGAGCTTCAAGCGACTAAATCAACACTTGAGCTCATAGATCACCTTGAGTTACTTCGCTCAACAGCGGGGCCTGAGCGCTCAATCGAGCGTATTGAACAGAGTTGGCACGCACAAGAAGAAGCTCATTCAACTATTAATCGTAACGCTTCTATCGCAACCTTAGTATCAGGATTGGCAACGATTTTACCCCTTGCAGGTATCGCCATCTATCTCGTCTTAGAGCCGATTACTCAACCCTTATTAGTCTTGGCTTTATTGATATTGATTACCCGTGCAGCTGCACCTTTGGGTGAACTCGCGTTGGCAGGCTTTGCGATTAACGACGTAAAATCCTCAATTAAAAATTACGCTCAGTTAACGAATGTCCCTGTTCTGCCTGAGCCTAATCCTCAATTTGCAACCTCCCCCAAAAACCATAAGTTCGAACTGAACCTTGTGGGCCATTTAGATCTCTTTGAAGATGCTAGCACGGAGATCAAACAAGGTGATACCGTCGTCATCAATGGAGTCAGTGGCAGTGGCAAAAGCACTTTACTGGGCCTGTTTCTAAGGTTTGATGATCCTGACCAAGGTCTTATTTCGCTCGGAGGGATAGATCTAAAGAATATCCCTTATGACGTGCTCACCCAGCATATAGCCTATGTTGCTCAAGAACCGGTCATTTTTACTGGCACATTGGCGGATAACATTCGGTTAGGTAATCCCAATGCAAGTGATTATGAAGTTGAGAGCTTTGCAAGACACGCACAATTGGACAAACTTATTGACTCATCTCCTAAAGGAATACATCAAACAGTAGGACAAAGAGGCTCAGGGTTGTCAGGAGGTGAAAGACAGAGAGTCGCAATTGCGCGAGCTCTCATTAAAAAGGCGCCAATCCTCATTTTCGACGAAGCGACGGCAGCATTAGACGAAGCAACCGAAAAAAGTATTGCTCAACATATTCAAACATTGAACTCGACCGTGATTATTGTGACGCATCGCGATCAGAATATATGGTCACCCACATTGGAACTCACGATTGAGGGTAGAAGAGTTATAGTTGCACAGTACAACTCTACTTCCTTGAAAAGTAGGGACAAATTGGCGGCTGAAGAAACTAATAACAATCAATACTTAAATCTAAGCGGTGTCAATTGAGTTTTTTGTCACTTTAGCACATTGTATCATCTAAAGAATCTTACAGGCATGTTGTAAAGCAATAATAATAAAGCGAATTCTCAAGGTTATAATTCTGACTCAATCTGACACAAGATAGACGTAAGTCTTTCCAATACCATCAGCTTTTCGAGTCGGTCATCATACAGCGCATTGTCAATTTTTTTAAAATAGACTCTACACTTTTACAACAATCGATTCTTGTATTGCTCCGGTGTCATGCCGGAGTATTTCTTGAACATCGCGATAAAAGGGCTAGCTTGGTTATAACCTAACGTCAGAGCGACTTCTTTTACGGTCTGCCCTTTACGCAGCAACTCCATAGAATGCAAATAACGTACACGTAAGCGCCACTCAGTAAAGCTCATTCCTAATTCACTCTGGCAATGTCTCGCTAACGTGCGTTCTGTGGTATGCACTTTTGCCGCCCACTCCGCCAAACTGATCTCATCCGTCGGCGATTCTTCTACTGCTTTTAAAATCGGTTCAAGATACTTATTGTCGGTAGTCGGTAAAAAGTGATGTTCGACTTCTTGCTTTGCAAGCTGGTCCAATAACACTTGTACCAAGCGCTTGTCTTCATCAGTTTGCGCCACGTTAATGTCTCGCTGACGAAAGTCCTCAATAATAGATGACACGATTGGAGTCACTTTGATCAAGCTCGTTTTGGTAGGAAAATGCGCTGTCAATTCAGGGGCAATGTTCAAAGAACAATATTCGATTGGCTTACGGTTGTAGCTAGTGTGACGAATTCCGGCGGGAACCCAAATAGCAAGATGTGGAGGTGCTAGAAATCTTGTGTCTTCTGCATCCATCTCAAGAATCCCACCGCTGATCAGTTGCACTTGCCCCCAAGGGTGGCTATGAATTCGTGTTTCTGTATTAGAGAGAAACGCTTCGAAATTCATAAATACATCTGATGGCGCACGATCTATTGATAAGGAGGGGTGAAGATTTCTGTCGCTCTTTTTCAAAATTGTCTTCCTATCGCTTACGATGTCTTTTAAGAGATACTTTTTATTATAAAGACCTGCCAGACTAGCGCCATCAATAATTGTGCTATAGGGTTCTCATGATTTATTTACTTCCGTTTTTCACCGTTATGATTTGGGGTGGTAACTCAATTGTGAACAAGATGGCAGCAAGCGCCATTGAACCAAGTGCGATGAGTTTCTACCGTTGGTTTGTCGCAATGGTACTCCTAACGCCATTTTGCCTGCCTGCAATCATCAAACAACGACACATTATTCGACCTTACTTAGCTAAGTTGGCGTTTCTTGCGTTACTTGGTATGGTTCTCAACCAGTCACTTGGATACTATGCCGGTTTAACAACAACGGCCTCTAATATGGCTCTGATCACCTCTTTAGTTCCTTTGCTCAGTGTGTTTTTAAGTGTCCCATTGCTCGGTAAATCTATATCAATGTTAAGTATCGTCGGTGGTGTCATTTCGCTCGGCGGCTTGGCATTTATGCTTGGTCACGGTGATATCACTTACTTTTTACATCAAGACTTAACGCAAGGTGACAGCTTAATGCTCGTTGCTGCCATGGTATACGCGGCTTATTGTGTTCTGCTAAAACGCTGGAAAATGCCATTCAGTAGTTTGACTCTGGTTTACATGCAGGGCTTCTTTTCTGTTTTGATGCTCACACCACTTTGGCTCTCTAGTGAGCAACTGTTACCAAGCCAAGACGCGCTACCATTAATCGCTTATGCTGGTATTGCTGCTTCCATTTTCGCGCCGCTGATGTGGGTCAAAGCGATTGATTCAATTGGTGCTGATTCAAGTGCTATGTTCATGAACCTAATGCCTGTGGTTTCCGTCATACTTGCTTCAACACTAATTGGTGAGAAAATTTACGCTTACCATATTATTGGTGGGTTGTTAGTCATCTCTGGCGTTATCCTGTCGCAAATAAAAGTAAGACAGAGAAAACTATTGTCCAATTCTGAGATTGCCTCTACCGCCAATTAACATCTACACCTCAAGCCACAGAGCTACGCTGTGGCTTGTCACTTCCAGCGTTCGAATAAAAGTTAATATTTTGTTTCATTCGCTATTCCCGAAAATTCATCTTGCTGCTAAATTGGGAAAACAATAACCCATCAAGGAAAGACAGATGAGCAGTGGTCAAAGAGACATTACCCTTCGCTTTTTAGCAGAACCCAGCGACGTAAATTTTGGCGGAAAAGTGCACGGCGGCGCCGTAATGAAATGGATCGACTTGGCAGCGTACGCCTGTTCTGCAGCGTGGAGTGGTAAATATTGCATTACCGCATATGCTGGCGGCATTCGGTTTGTTGCGCCGATTCATGTCGGCAACTTAGTCGAAGTTAGCGCGAAAGTCATTTATACCGGACGAAGCTCAATGCACATTGCGATTGACGTGCAAGCTAGTGATCCAAAGCAAATGAAAAACAGACTCACCACTCACTGTATCGTTATCATGGTTGCTGTAGATGAAAACGGAAAACCAACCGATGTACCGAAATGGATTCCAGAGTCAGATGAAGACAAAGCCTTAGAGCAATCCGCTATCCGTCTTATGAACATGCGTAAAGAGATTGGGGAAGAAATGGAAGCACACGTTAAATATCTCAAGTAACTGGCATCCGTTAAGAACGCTATTAAGTACCTCAACGTTACCTAGACCCAGAGTGTGGAGCAACATCATGGTTTCGCCATTTGTTTCACGCTCGCCCTTCTCTGTCATAAATCCTTCACCTAGCTTTGCTTAAATCCATCCATTATTTTAGAGTTGGATAGAGTTTGGATCTTGAGACTAAAAGAAACGACCTTAAGTGAAGAGACGTTGACCAATTTAAAAGCGGTCGAGTACCAGTGGGTGAGAACCATGTACGTCGAGGGGTATAACGAAACAGAAATTAATCATTACATTCAAACTTGCTTTGGCGGTGACGTTACCTTTGCTAATTTATTTCGTCGCGTCGCACTGCAGCAAGAAAGTTTGTACACGCTGCTTCAATACGTTGGATGCGCACCTTCCAGCCGAGAGTTTTAATCTCTTCCTTCCCTACCTCAATTTAGCTTTTTACTAAGCTCTAGTTATTTATGTGAAGTGCTACGCAGGGCATTATTCAAGCCCTGTGTAATCCATTGCAAAGCCGCTAATCTCTATCAACTTATTGCACAATTGCCTTTAACAGGCATAAAAAAACCTGAGTCTAAACTCAGGTTATGGTTACAAAAACTGTTAGTGATTGAATCGTAAGGAACTAAGCTAACAGCCAGCTATGCGTAACGCCAATAAAAGCCAAGATATTACTGATCGGCGGCCAAACCAAAATTGTAATATCCGTGCTAAGTATAAGGGCGACCATGTGGTCGCCCTTTTCTAGTTATTCTTATCAATCTCAGACCACAAGAGATTATCCTTTCACACCACCAGCGGTTAGACCACCAACCAACCAGCGCTGCGCAAGTAAGAATACGGCAGTGATTGGCACTGCTGAAAGTACAGCAGCTGCGGCAAAGTCACCCCACAAGTAGTTTTGTGGATATAGGTATTGCTGCATACCCACTGCAAGTGTGTACGAGTCTACATCAGAAAGCAGTAGTGACGCTACAGGAACTTCACCAATTACCATGATGAACGACAAGATGAAGACTACCGCTAGGATTGGCACAGACAGTGGCAGCAATACCAAACGGAATGCTTGCCATGGTGTAGCACCATCAAGAGCCGCCGCTTCTTCTAGAGACGAGTCAATACTTTCGAAGTAGCCTTTAATGGTCCAAACGTGCAGTGCGATACCACCTAAGTAAGCGAAGATCAGACCGCCATGCGTGTTCAGGCCAAGGAAAGGAATGTACTGACCCAGTTTGTCGAACAACGCGTACAGAGCAACCAATGCCAACACCGCAGGGAACATCTGGAAGATCATCATCGCTTTAAGAATGGTGTTCTTACCTTTGAACTTCATACGAGCAAACGCGTAAGCCGATGTGGTTGATAGCGCCACGATTAGGATTGCAGAAATACCACCCACTTTTACCGAGTTCCACAACCATGTCATTACTGGGAATGGCGGCGGTGTAACTGTACCGTCTGGATTAGTCACCGAGAAACCTAATGCCAATTTCCAGTGATCAAGTGTTGGGTTGTCTGGGATCAGGCTACCCGTTGCAAAGTTACCTTCACGGAATGAAATCGCGATGATCATCAGTAAAGGGAAAATAATCAGTGCCAAAAATGCCCACATTGCAATATGAGTAGCCCAAACACGATACTTTAATGACTTACCTTGTACCATTGCCATTGTAATTTCTCCTTAGTCCTGAGCTACTTTAGTTACGCGTAGGTTGATAAGTGCCAATGCGCCAACCAATAGGAAGATAAGCGTTGCTACTGCACTTGCTAGACCGAAGTCTTGACCACCAGCACCTTCGAATGCGATTCGGTAGGTGTAACTTACTAGCAGGTCGGTGTAACCCGCAGGCTCTGATGTACCAATCATGTTTGGACCACCGCCAGTCAACAACTGGATAAGTACGAAGTTGTTGAAGTTAAATGCAAAACTCGCGATCAACAATGGTGTTAACGGCTTCAACATCATTGGTAGTGTGATACGTGTGAAGTTCGTGACAAAGTTCGCACCATCAATTGCTGATGCTTCATATAAATCGTCTGGAATCGCTTTTAGTAAGCCCATACACAAAATCATCATGTAAGGGAAACCAAGCCAAGTGTTAACAATTAAGATCATGGTTTTCGCCATGAACGGGTCTGAGAACCAAGCCGGGCTAATGCCGAATAAGCCTTCCAACAACATGTTGATCTCACCAAAGCTTTGGTTAAACAAACCTTTAAAGATCAAGATAGAAATAAACGCCGGAACTGCATAAGGCAGGATTAGCAACAAACGGTAAACTGAGCGACCTTTAAGTGCTTCCCACTGAACCACACTGGCAAGGACAAGACCAATAACAAGCGTAAACAATACGGTTAGCGCAGAGAAAACAATGGTCCAGATAAAGATACTGATAAACGGCTCTTTGATACCATCATCTTTCCAAACACGCTCAAAGTTGTGGGTACCAATGTTCACCACGAAACCTGGTGACACTGTGCTGCCAACAAATTGACCGTTTTCATCGACAGGCTGGTAGTAACCTACTTCCATATTTGGACGTAGCGTTTCTTCAGTCCGGTTGTTGTAAAGCGTTTCACCATCTTCTTGTAATGTGTACAAAGGCACAACTGCAGCAAATTTGCGCAGCCCACTCATGCGGATATCATCACCACTTGGCAAATGTAAATCGACACTGCTCAACGCACTGCGGTTCTTAACAATCGCCTTGATTGATTCTTTTTCACCCGTTACTTCTTCAATTGGTGAAAGATCAAACTCCGATGCTGAAAGGTTATCAAGCTGAAAAGTCGGGCTTGCAAGTAGCTCACCATCTTTTTCAACCACAAGTTGATGGCCTTGCTCCGTTTTATACAAAGTGAACGGGTAGCTATCACCACTTTGGTAAGTTCGGTCCAAAAGTACGTTCTGAGCGCGATCAAAAGAGAGTTGGTTCTTCGCGCTATAGTTGGTAAACGCCAAACCTATGGTGTACGCCAAAGGAAAAAGAATGAAAAGGATCATCCCTGCTATACCAGGGTAGATGTAACGGTGTGCGTACGTCTTTTTGCTACCAAAGATGAACAACGCTAAAGCGGTAAGAATGAGCGTAAGTAGTGCAAACGCAATCTCACCGCGAGAATACATAAGGATTGTTGCGTAGCCATTGATGATGCCGACTGTGCCTAAAAGTGACCATTTCATGAACACTTTTTTGCTGCTCGGAAGGCTGGCTTCTGGTGCTGTCATAGCATTTGTACCTTGAACTGACTGCATAGGGAACCTGCTAGCGAATATAGAATAAATATAGAAAAGTAAGGAGGAGTTGCCTCCTCCTTAAAAAGGTCTTACTTAATTATTTAGTCATTTGTTTTTCTGCATCTGCAAGAGCTGCATCGACAGTTTGACGACCGTCAACTACGTTGATGATTGCGTTCTTAGCCGCACCCCAGAATGCGTTCATTTGAGGGATATTTGGCATGATTTCGCCGTTCATCGCGTTATCCATAGTCGCAGCGATACGAGTATCTGAATCTAGCTCACGTTGGAACGAGTTAAGTGCTACCGCACCTAGAGGCTTATCGTTGTTAACCATACGTAGGCCGTCGTTTGTTAGTAGATAGTTCTCAATGAACTCAACTGCTAGGTCTTTGTTTGGAGACGCAGTGCTGATACCAGCCGTTAGAACACCAACGAATGGCTTAGAAGATTGACCTTGGAACTTAGGTAGCGTAGTCACGCCGTAGTTAACGCCAGACTTCTCAATGTTGCCCCAAGACCATGGACCGTTGATCGTCATCGCTGTTTTGCCTTGGTTGAACGCAGACTCAGACACGGAGTAATCCATATCCGCAGAGATTACGCCTTTATCAACTAAGCCTTTTACGAAGCTCATTGCGTCTTTAACGCCTTCTTTCGCGATACCTGCGTCTTTAACATCGTAACCTTCAGAAGTGTATTTAAACGCGTAGCCGCCATCAGCCGCCATTAGTGGCCAAGTGAAGTACGGTTCTTTTAGGTTCCACATGATTGCAGACTTGCCGTCTTTTTTAAGTTTTGCATCTAATGCTGCAACCTCTTCCCAAGACTTTGGTGGGTTTGGAACTAGGTCTTTGTTGTAGATTAGAGATAGAGACTCAACCGCAACTGGATAGCCGATCAATTTGCCGTCGTAACGTACTGCATCCCAAGCGAAATCAACGATACCTTCTTGAATATTCTTAGAAGGTTTAATTTCTGCTAGCAGGCCAGCTTCTGCGTAACCACCGAAACGGTCGTGAGCCCAGAATACGATATCAGGACCGTCGCCAGTCGCTGCAGTTTGAGGGAATTTGTCTTGAAGGCCATCTGGGTGAGCCACAGTCACTTTAATGCCGGTGTCTTCTTCAAATTTCTTACCAACTTCAGCAAGGCCGTTGTAGCCTTTATCACCGTTGATCCAGATAGTAAGTTGTCCTTCTTCGATGGCAGCATTAGCACCAAAAGAACCCAAAGCAACAAGAGTACCTAGTGCTACAGCGCTTAACTTTTTCATGTTCGTATCCTTTTTATATTTTTGATGTAGGGCTAGTCCATTGAGGTTCAGCCGTATTTCGACATATATCATCTGAAATAATCCAATATGTCTCATCCTCCTAATCCCTACGCCCTTACAATTATGACGTATTTTCGTGATCTAAATCGCCAAGGGTAAGAGACTCAAATCACAAAATGGATAGTTCCTGTGATCGGTTTCAACTTTAGGTGGTGCAATAATGTGATTTCCGACCAACTGCTTTCTTCCTCCTCCTTTTTTACTCCTCCCTTTCTACTCCCCCTACAATTATTTCTATTAGGAGGATGTCGCACTACGCACAATCTTAGAAACTGCAGTCATCCAAGAGTGGATGGTAAGAACCCTTTCCCAGCAGTGCCTACGTATTAGGAAAAAGATTTGCTGGTTTTGCATTGCCAGACGAGTGGAATGTCATTATTAGTGTTGTTTGTGGTAATTATTTCACGGGGGAGACAATACGAATAATGTGGGGGAGAGAAACTCGTACTTGGCTATGATGGGTAGCACTTCTATTCAGGACATTTTATTGAAGTGCTACCCTACTTTTCTTACCAACCGCAAGAACTTACCGATTCCTACTGTTACTGCTCGCTAGATAATTCATATAATGATGAGCGGTGAATAATAAAAAATTGATCGAGGACGAGCTACATGGCGAGTGTCACGTTAAAAAATGTTTGTAAAGCGTATGGCGACGTACTGATTTCTAAGAACGTAGACCTAACAATCAACGAAGGTGAATTTGTTGTTTTTGTAGGTCCATCAGGTTGTGGTAAATCTACCCTTTTACGTTGTATTGCCGGTCTTGAAGACATTACTTCAGGTGATTTGTATATTGGTGACCAGCGCATGAATGACGTCGAACCATCCAAACGTGGTGTTGGTATGGTATTCCAGTCTTACGCTCTTTACCCGCACCTTAACTTATATGACAACATGTCATTTGGCTTGAAACTAGCAAAAGCAGACAAAGCAGAAATCGACAAGCGTGTTGAACAAGCAGCAGAAATCCTACAACTAGGCCACTTGCTTGAGCGCCAACCAAAAGCACTTTCTGGTGGACAGCGTCAACGTGTGGCGATTGGCCGAACATTGGTATCGCAGCCAAATGTATTCCTTCTAGACGAGCCACTATCAAACTTGGATGCGGCACTGCGTGTAAACATGCGTGCACAAATTACTAAGCTACAACGCCAACTTGGTTGTACCATGATCTACGTAACGCACGATCAGGTAGAAGCGATGACAATGGCAGATAAAATCGTTGTACTAGACGGCGGTTATGTATCGCAAGTTGGTAAGCCGCTTGAGCTTTACCATTACCCACAAAACCGCTTTGTAGCTGGCTTTATCGGTTCTCCGAAAATGAACTTCATGAGCGTATTCATTGATGAAGTAGAAGCAGAGCGCGTCAAAGTTCAACTATCTAACGGCGTATCTTTCTGGATTCCGGTGGATGGTACAACAGTTAACCGCGGCGACCGAATGTCTTTAGGCATTCGCCCTGAGCACCTATTATCCGCTTCTGAAGCTGATGCAAGTATTCACGGTGAAGTGATGATTGTTGAGAAGCTAGGTAACGAAACTCAAGTATACCTAAACCTAGAAGGTGCGGACGCCGACGTTATTTTCCGTCAGCCTGACACGCTTGCAGTCGACACTGGCGATAAAATCGAGATCGGTATTCCAGCTCATCGTTGTCACCTGTTCCACAGTGATGGTCGCGCATGCCGCCGCCTATACAAAGAAAACGGCGTAGAAGTCGAATAATTCATTCGTCCTTACTCAAAAAAATCCCTCTCAAGTGAGAGGGATTTTTTTATCTTAATAAATATCAGCAATTCGATACTAAATCATTAATCGTGAACGAATCAAATCACCCGTTTCTTCTACCCTCACATAAACCATTGTCTTTGTACTGATACTTCATTTTTAATACTTTTCCTCATTCCTCATAAGTAAGTACCAGCTTTTTCCTAACCCGCCAAACTTAGCCAAAGGGCTAAATATCATTCTTATTTCCACTTACCTCAACAAAGCAAATTTTTACACTTATCAACGAAATTACACGTGACAAAAAACTCAGCAGCATTCCACAGAATGCTCTGTGCACTAACTACTAATAACGTTCACGACACGGCAATTGGGGAAGACACCCAAGGGCGGTAGCGTGTCAGAAGGGAAACTGAGTCATGAAACAAAAAGGACTTATCCGCTCTCATGAGATGGAGTTCGCTTTTTTATATCGCATCTCAGATCTTGCTGTCATCGTCTCTTTTATGCTGCTTTTAGTGTTCAAAGACATGAATACTGCGATGGGGAAAGATTACGTCATATTGGCTTTCGTTGGAGGCATCTCTTTTCTATTTATGGCAGAAAGCGGCAATCTGTATCGCTCTTGGCGAACCAGTTCGTTTAAAGAGCAGATGTTTATTGTCTGTGTTTCTTGGGCGGTGACTTCTGCACTTATCTTTATTGTGCTGTATTTTTCTGAAGTCCATACCTTATTTGATAACACAATTTTAGTGCTGTGGTTTGCGATTACGCCCGCTCTGCTCTTAGCATGGCGAGTAACATTCCGTACCGGATTAGCCTATTTGAGAAAAAAAGGATTCAACACTCGCACTGCGATCATCATCGGCCAAACTCCTCACGGCATTACCCTAGCTAACGAAATTCAAAACCACACAGAACACGGCGTGCTTTTTGATGGCTTTTACGACGAACGATCTTCCGACAGATTGCCAAATTCTAATTATCCTATTAAAGGAGCTGTTGACCACGCCCTTGAGCGAGCTAAAAAAGGGGAAGTAGATTACGTCTATATCGCGATGCCAATGCACGCAAAAGAGCGCATTGCGTCACTTCTTAACCAATTCTCAGATACCACCGCAAATACGTATCTGATTCCCGACTTCTTCACTTATAACCTTTTACATTCTCGTTGGGCGCAGATCGGCCAAGTTCAAACACTAAGTGTCTTTGATACACCTTTTGCTGGAATTTCTTCTTGGGTAAAACGGTTTGAAGACATCTTGTTTTCGAGCATTATTTTGGTCTTAATCGCCCCTATTCTATTCGTCATTGCGATTGGCATTAAGGCAACGTCTAAAGGCCCTGTCATCTTTAAACAACATCGGTACGGTCTTGATGGACGCAAGATTGAAGTCTGGAAGTTCCGTTCAATGACAACCATGGATCAAGGTTCGAACGTGAAACAGGCGACAAAGAACGATCCTCGTATTACGCCTTTTGGCGGATTTCTACGTCGCACCTCTTTGGACGAACTACCTCAATTTATCAATGTACTGCAAGGGACCATGTCTATTGTCGGCCCACGCCCTCATGCCGTGGCACACAATGAAGAATACCGTCAGATCGTGGATCGCTACATGCTACGTCACAAAGTAAAACCAGGCATTACTGGCTGGGCACAGATTAATGGTTATCGCGGCGAAACCGACACCTTAGAAAAAATGGAAAAGAGAGTCGAGTTTGATTTGGATTACATCCACCATTGGTCGGTTTGGATGGACATCAAAATCATCTTTATGACCGTTTTCAAAGGCTTCACTGGTGCTAACGCTTACTAAGGTTGAGATTATGAAGAAACTGACAATGGCAATAGCATTGAGTCTGTTTTCTACTGACTTGCTCGCAGAACCGATGGCTTACCAAACCGAGTCTGGTATAGAGTTGATTCCCCTCGTAAAAACTTTCTACGAGGGAGATGACAACATCAATAAAGCGGAAAAATCCGGCAATGTAGAATCGGTCAATATTTGGGGTATAGAACCAAGCTTACTAGCACGTATAGAACGGAATCGCTATCGCGCAGATATTTTATATAAGTTAAAAGCGGGCTTTTCATCTGACGATCGCAACGACTTCGACGACCACACTTTTCAGTTTTCCAACTTTTTCGAATTTAATCATCGTCATCGTTTAGTGGTTGATTACCGTTTTCGCGCCCAGCATGAAGTTCGAGGAGAAGATATTACCGAAGGTAATGGTAGCGCAATCGACTCACCAATAGAGTTCAACCGTAACGATGTAAAAACCAATTATGTCTTTGGATCTAACGGTGCCAAAGGCAGACTCGAATTCGGTTTAGGCTATAGTGATAAAACCTATCAAAACTATCGTGACGGCTTGCCTGGGCGCCCAAACGCTAAAACTAAATACAACGATTTTCGAGCTCCCAATGCACATTTGGAGTTCTATTTAAGAGCGACGCCAAGAACCTATTGGTTAGTCGGAACAAACCAAATCGTAACCGAGTATCAGCACCGAAATTCTGCGCAGCCATCGAAAGATAACAACACCAGTTTCTATTACACCGGTGCCGAATGGGAAGTCACAGGAAAAACCAAAGGCATCGCTCGACTCGGTTATCAAATCAAAGATTTTGACAGCGCTCAACGAGAGACATTTAAAGGCTTTAGTTGGGATATCGGCTTTGAATGGTTGCCTCAAGAACAAACTCTAGTCAGCGTGAAAACCACTCAAGCGGCGGTTAACCCCGATCAAGATGGCGATTACAACCTACAAACTCGTTACCGACTGAACCTGAAGCACGATTGGAATAGTTACCTTGCAACTCGCTTAGGTGCTGTTTATCAACAAGATGATTACACGGGAATCTCCAGAAACGACGATCGGTACACTCTATCTTTTGGTATCGATTATCAGATCAAACGTTGGATACAGCTGCAAGCCGATTGGCAATACCAAGATAAAAACTCTAGCCGATCGGATTATAGCTTCGAACAAAATATTTGGACTTTAAGCGCACAGTTTTCTCTGTAAAAAGGATTATTAATGAAGGCATTCATCAAATTCATGAGTGTAGCGTTGTTGCTATTTAGCACTTTGGTCAACGCTGACTCAAACGAGGAAGATTACTTACTCGATACTGGCGATACCATTTCCGTGCAGGTCTATGGTGAAGAAGATCTTACGATTAAAAATATTCTAATAACGTCAGATGGCTACTTTGATTACCCCTACCTTGGCCGAATTAAAGCAATCAAAAAAACACCAAAACAACTCAAGTACGAAATAGAAACGGGCTTAAAAGGCGATTATCTCATCAATCCAAAAGTGATGGTCACCATCAATAACTTTCGTCTGTTTTACGTTAATGGAGAAGTCAGGAAACCTGGTGGATTTGAGTACCGTCCAGGGTTAACCATAGAGAAGGCCATCGCTCTAGCAGGTGGCTTGACCGACAGAGCCTCACGCAAAGGCATTAACCTCACCAAGCATAAAACAGGTCAAACGATGGAGGGGGTCAGTATGCACCGCAACGTTGAACCTGGTGACATTGTATTTATTGACCAGAGCTTCTTTTAAGTGACAGGGAATCAAATGAACGGGACTCATCCAAATAATCTCCAGATGAACAAAGTAGAACTGATTCGTTTTGGCCATCACTTCAAAGCGATTAAAAAGAATTGGCTAAGCATCGCAGCATTCACGCTTCTGTTCTCATTAACTTGTACTTGGTATATCTACTCCAAAGCATCGATATACCAAGCTACAGCTACGCTACTCATCCAAGAGGAGCAAAAAAGCGCCCTTTCAATCGAGGAAGTATATGGCGTCGACACGACAAAGAAAGAGTACTTTCAAACGCAAATCGCCATTTTAAAATCGAATCATATTGCAGATAAGGTCATTAGAGAGCTGAACCTCACCCAATTACCTGAATTCACAAGCTCAGGGGGGTTAAATAAAAAAATCGACCAAATAAAGTCGATTCCTTTTGTTCAAGACCTACTGAATGTGGCACCAAGCCCAAAAGAAACCGCGCAGTTTTCAGAGTCCTATTATCAGGCACTTCAAGCTTTCAGAAGTAAACTCGATATTGAGCCAGTACGTAACACCCAATTAGTCAGAATTCGCTTTCGTTCTACCGATCCTAAGCTTGCTACGACAATCGCCAACGCGGTCGGCCAAGCCTATATTGACGCAAATTTTGAAGCCAAATTGGTCGTTACACAAAATGCGGCTACTTGGTTGACAAATAACTCTCAAAAATTGGAGGAGCGATTACGTAACTCGGAGCAAGCGCTGCAAGAATTCTTGTTAAAAGAAGGGTTGATCGATATAAACGGTATTGATGAAATTTACGCAAATGAGCTAGAAGAACTCACTCGCAAGCTGAATATCGCTGTTAATAAGCGTATTGAAGCGCAGACGTTAATCCAACTGTTACGACGTAAATCTTCGCAAAGTTTAGACAGCTTGTTGTCAATTGATGAATTCGCTAATCAAGCGCAAATCCGCGATCTAAAATTGTCGGAAGCACAGGCAGCCAAAAATCTCTCTGAACTGGCACAGCGCTACGGACCTAAGCATGATCGAATGATTCAGGCGAAAGCACAGCTTGCTGAAATTCAATCAAGAACCCAGCAACTCATCCGTGACATTTCCTTCAGTAAGCAACAAGACCTTCTTGCTGCAAAAGCGCAAGAGGACATGCTTCGAGCAGAACTCGATAACAAAAAGTCAGACTTTCAATCGTTAGGGTCACAAAAAGCGCGTTACGAACAGTTAAAACGCGAGGTTGAATCCAATAAGGCACTCTATGAAGCGTTCTTAAATCGTGAGAAAGAGACCAACGCCACCAGCGACTACAAGAATGTCACTGCTCGCTTTACTGATAAAGCCATCATTCCTCTATTCCCGGTGGCACCACAACGAATCAAACTGGTACTAATTGCCACCTTTTTTGGCTTTGCCATTGCTTGCGCTCTAGTCATCATCTTAGAAACGATGCGAGAAGTTATCCGAAGCGCAGCCGATGTGCAGGAAAAACTTGGTGTTACGTGTTTAGGTGTGATTCCTATGGTCAAAAAACGCAATTTGCGTAAAAACGGCGTCAGTTATACCGCGTATTTAGATGATGAAGAAAAACTATTTAGTGAAGCTTGCCGCTCGGTCAGAACCTCGCTTCTGCTCAGATTAACCAACACGAAGCAAAAGATATTGCCCTTTACCTCTGCTATTCCAGAAGAAGGAAAAACATCGACCAGTATCAATATGGCGGTGTCGTTTTCAAAAATGGAAAAGGTGTTGATCATCGACTGCGATTTACGTCGACCTTCCATCGCAAAGCGATTCGGTATTGCTGAATCAAGCCCTGGCTTAACGCATATCCTGACTATGGATACGCCAATCAAAGATTGTGTTACACATATAAAAGAAGCCAACTTAGATGTATTACCGGCCGGCCTAATTCCGCCAAACCCACAGGAATTACTGGCTTCTGATCGCTTTAAAAAGTTGCTCGAACATTTTCAAAATAAGTATGACCGGATCATTATCGATACACCACCCCTACTGTCAGTGAGTGACGCACTTATTCTTGGTCAGTATGCCAATGGTCTGATCACCGTCATTCGCTCAGAATCAACAAAATCATCACTGGTTAACCTTGCGTTATCTAAACAAATACAACACTCAGTTCCATCTCTTGGCGTCTTAATCACACAAGCCAAGGCCAAGGAAGGAGAGACGCTTTATGTCCAGAAATACGCCTACTAACGTAAACCTATCTTGGTACCAAACGTTGAAAAGCCAAGAACAGCCGGTATTGATCTATCAAATGGGCAAAGTAGGTTCGAGTGCATTAGAGCATTCCATTCCTGACTCGATTCACTTGCACGACCTTATGACCGTCGATGCGCAAAAACAAATATCCCCCGTTAGAGCGCAATTGCATAAGCCTCAGATCAATGCGTTAAAGCGACGACTAAAGCGCATAACGATGAGCCGCATGTTAAAGCGTAAGAAAAAAGTTCGAATTATCTCGCTGGTGCGTGAACCGATCGGACGAAATGTCTCAATGTTCTTTCAAGCACTTCCTTTTTGGATGGCGGACAAATATCTAAAGGATGACAGCGCAATACGTACCGAACGACCGCAATTACTCCAAGAAGCATTTGATAAGCACATGAATCATCAATATGCGCTGCAGTGGTTTGACAACGAGATCAAACAACTAACAGGGATTGATGTGTTTAACGAGTCTTTTAATCACGAAGTAGGCTATCAAACATACCATAACAATAACTTCTCACTGTTGGTCATTCGAAGTGACAAGCTAACGAAGGCTAACTCCGCAGTTGAAGACTTTTTAGGTTACCCCGTGGATGTTGTTTATGAAAATCAATCAGACAACAAATGGTACTCGCCACTAATGAAAGAATTCAAAACGCAATTTCAACCTACACCCGAGTACGTTGAAGAAATGCTGAATTCTAAATTGACGAAGCACTTTTTCTCAAATACAGAAATCACCGACCTTAAACAGCAATATCTGACCAATTAATCATGAAAACCAAGATTCTACATATTATCAATGATCTTTCTCAGAACGGCGGTGCTCAGAAGTTCTTAGTCGACCTTGTTTTAGAACATAAGCCTGAATACGAAATCAAAATTTTGGTCTTGTGTGATGAAAATGATTACTTACCAATGCTATCCGCCCAAGGGGTAGAGTGTTTTAACTGGCGCACATTGTCATTGAGTGAGAAATTCTCTTTGCTGCGTTGGCCGGATGTCGTTCACGGGCACCTCTACCCTTCCATTTACCTAGCGCTATTGGCGGTAGGTAAAAAACGAATCCAGACTGAGCACTGTTCTTATAACCGTCGACGTGACTATCCGCTGTTTAAGTTCATGGAATACGTCTTATATTGGGGCCACGACTTGACGGTCAGTATTAGTGAAAAAGTACAAGATGAACTGGTGAAGTTCATGCCTCGCTACCAACACAAATATCACGTGGTGCACAATGGCGTTGATTTAAAAAGGTTTTCTATGACGCCAAGATTCGCCAGCCACCTAATCGACAAACCAGTTATCAAGATTGGAATGGTGGGCCGACTTCACCAACATAAAGATCATGAAACGCTTATCCAAGCACTTATCCATTTACCAAGACGATACGAACTCCACCTTGCGGGAGATGGAGAAAAAAAATCATCACTGCAAGCATTGGCAACAAAAATCAACGTCGCGCAACGTGTTCACTTTCATGGCGTAGTTTCTGACATTCCTGCCTTTTTGAACGACATGGATATTTACGTGCAATCGTCGCACGTCGAAGGCTTTGGCTTGGCGGCGGTTGAGGCCATGGCAGCAGGCTTACCCGTATTATCATCGGACGTACCTGGTTTGGATGACGTCACCGGACGTGCCGAATATTTATTTCAGGTTGGTAACGCCACTGAACTGAGCCAAAAAGTGCTCCAGCTGTGTGAAAGTGTTAAGCGGTATGACGCTGCAAGTCAATACTCAGTCAATAGGGCCTCTCTCTACACCATCGATAAATTTCGTGAAGGTTACTATGGAATCTACCAGCAGCTTTGCGCCAACAAATAGTTCCGCGCCATCGAGCCATCGCGCCTCATTGCTTGCAGCATGCCTATTAGTATTGTTCTTTATTCCAATGAAGTTTCGTGCTGGAGGAATAGCGCTAGCCCCATCTGACATCGCAAGCCTTTTGTCTATTGGTTTTACTGCATTAGTGGTATTGGAAGGAAAAGCTGAAAAACTCATGCATCCCTGTATGGGGTTCCTCCTATTGTTCACTGGGTATGTGTTCATAAATGGTCTGCTAAATCGCGTCCCTTTAATGCCGCTAGTTATAGAAACTGTGCAATGGTTAGCGATTTTGTGCCTACTGAGCCTAATGTACGCCTATGGCGTGTTTGATGACGAACGGGTAATGGTTTATTTCACGTATCTGTTGTTTTTCATCTGTACGCTCGTTGCCTTATGGCACTTTGCTCAGGGCTATCAAAGCGGGTTTAAGTTACTCGGGGTAAGTAAATACGGGTTCGGTGTACTGTGCTCGCTACTGTACCTTTATCGAGATAAAATTCGCGCTTTCCACCTTTTGATGCTCGTAGCTTTAGTATTACTGGTGTTGTCACAAGAAAGAAAAGCGCTACTTGGTTTTTGTCTGCTTTTCTTCTTTGACCAACTGCTCGTAAAAAACTTAATGAGAAAATCGCTCAGCGAAACGTACACGTGGACAATTTTATTAGCCTTGAGCTTCATTGTGTTTACTGCCGTCACAACCACACTCTACGTTGGGTTTGAAACGCTAGCAGACACATTGGAAATAACCCAAGAAGACGTCTTATTTGCCAACCAAAGTGAAGCCCGCTGGGTATCGAATCTTCATAGAAAACTTTTACTTGCCAATGGGCTAGATATTTTACTTCAACACCCGGTGTTAGGTGTCGGCGCGAAAATGTTACCCAACTTTATGATCAGTTACTTTAACTATGATGAGCTGGCGATCTACACCCACAACTTTGTGTTAGATACCGCAATTGAATACGGATTGCTTGGTATCGGTCTGCTGTTTGGTGGTTATTTTCTTTTTATTCGCTTTTGCTTCCGCAGCCTTAATGAAAACAGAAAAAGCCTATTACTTGCGATATACGCCCTCATCATGGTGTTTTTCGTTGCGGTAAACACCACCATAATTTTAATACTCTTGTTACCCGTCATGATCAGCATGAGCAACGACTCACGGGCCATTGCTCATACTTTTCCGGTAAACCATCACCACGAATATGAATAATCAAGGATAGGATAGATGAAGTATTCAATCTCTCGACAATTTGAAAAGAACCGAGAACTCCAAGCTGATAATTTTGTTTTAGTTTACCAAATGGGCAAAGTTGGCTCCTCATCAATTGAGCACACGCTAGGGGAGAAAAATATCCCGAGCTATCACATCCACACCTTTGATGATCACGAAGAATTTCACATGTATCACAATAAAAAAGACGTGAGTAAATTCTTCGACTTCCGAAACCGCGCACTCTATCGCTTAGTGCTCAAGCAGCGAAAACGTATCTTACAAAAACGAGAACAGATTAAAATCGTTACGCTGGTCCGCGATCCAATCGCAACTGTCTTTTCTCGCTTCTTTCAAGATCTCCATTTGCAATTTATCGAAGGCAAAAAGAACGATGCAATTCACCGAGATATGGAAGTCACGTATCAGCACCTCGAGCATTGTTTTGATAACTATATCAATCTCAACTATTTTGCGGACTGGTTCGACAACGAGTTAAAGCGTAATTTCAATATCGATGTGATGCGCCAAGAGCTGGACAACACTCAACCTTTCTTCACATTCCAGAACGATCAGGCCAACGTCATGCTAATCAAATGCGAACAGCTCAGTTCTCTTGATAAAGAAATCGGTGAGTTTCTTGAGTTGCAAGACTTCGTGCTGAAAAACAGCAACGAAGCGAAAAACAAGTGGTACTCCAATATCCACCAACACTTTAAGAATCACTACGACTTCTCAAAACTGTTCTATATGTACGATCTTCCCTTGTATCGCCACGTTTATTCAGAGCAAGAGCGTGATGCTTTTAAACACAAATGGATGCAAACACCAGGGACAAAATCATCATGAAGAAAGTGCTCCATGTTACAGAAGCATTTGGAGGTGGCGTTCAAACTGCTCTCTATAGTTATGTTCACTCATCCAGAGACGAGCCTTATCAGCATTTCTTGCTAGCCAGAGCCCGAGAAAACGACTTGACCAATGAGAACAACCACCACATTTTCGTACAGACAAAGTGGGTAGAAGGCGGCTTGCTTCAATTTATTCGCGATGCAAACCACATGATTGCATCACTTGGTCCCGACGTCGTGCATTTGCACTCGAGTAAAGCAGGATTTCTCGGCCGATTTCTAAAGCTTGGCAAGGCACGCTTGGTTTACACACCGCACTGTTATGCCTTCGAACGTGAAGATATCTCAGAGCTTGCACGCCAGATCTATAAAGCACTAGAGAAAGTAAAACTGAGCAAAATTGATGTGGTTGCAGGCTGTAGCCAACGAGAGTGTGACCTAGCCATTAGCATTGGTGCGAAACGTGCCGAACTGCTCAACAACTACGTGTCTTATCAAAGTGAAGATCGTATAGAGCGAAACAAGCAAGAAGCGCTGAAGCTCGTTGTACTTGGTCGTGTCGCGCCCCAAAAAGATCCTCAGTTTCTTATCAGCACATTGCAGTTCCTTAATCGGTATGCGCTTAACCGCCCGATAGAGATCACATGGATAGGTGGCGGTGACCAAGTACTCGAACAGAAATTACGTACTGAAAATGTGGATGTAACGGGTATGCTGCCTCGCGATGAGGTAGTTGAAAAGCTCAAGGGTTCAGACCTTTATCTACACACTGCAGCATGGGAAGGGATGCCGTTAACCATTCTAGAAGCATCCAAGTTACATCTTCCTATGGTTATTCGGACCATCGGCGCAACCAAAGATCTCAACTACCCGTTTTTAGCGCTCACACCTGAAGAAATGGCCAAGCAGATCGCGCATTGTGTCAATTATTATGAAGAGATCGATTTTCGCCAATATACAGCAGAATTAAACGATGCCTTCAGTGAAGAAAAACAGCGCCTAGCACTCAATAAACTATACGGTTAAATGCTCCTATGTTTCACACTGTTCAACAAAAATTACTGTTGATGCCCAGCGGTAAAAAAAGCTTGTTATCTACCGGATTAAAAACCGCAATCACGCGTGTGTTGAGTGCGCTATTTGCTTTTTTACTGACTCTGATTGTATCGAAGACCAGTGACGCTTCGACGGCCGGTCAATTTTTCTTTTTATTCAACCTAGTCTCGCTACTCGCTATCGTTTCTCAGCTAGGTTTTGATGTCTCGTTAGTTCGTTACAATGCGATCGCTTTTAATAACAAAGAGAAGCTTGAACAAAGCCAAAACTATAAAACCGCACTTTATCGAAGTATGGCATTTTGCTTGCTCGCCATAGGCGTTTTGTTGGCAGGGTTTAATCTGTTTCCAGAACAGCTAAACCAGACTCAATCACCAATGTATGCGATTACTTTATGCTTGCTTTGCATACCTTTCTTGGTGCTTGCGCAAACCAACAGTCGGGTGCTTCAAGCATGTAGAAAAGTTGTATCATCTCTGTTTGCGTTGCAGCTTGGGGTAAGTATGTTGATGGTCATTTTTGTCTTTGCCCTAGACTATATCGGTCAGCAAAATATCAACAATCTAATGACCGCACTGCTTTTAGCGAGCATAGGTGTCGCGGTCATATCTAGTGCCAATTGGCTTGGCTCAGATCAATATCAAACATCGGCTTTCGTACCAAACAAAAAAATGGTCTCTTCTGCCAAGCAAGTCTGGGTTGGCAGTATCTTCACGAATGTTCTTCAATGGGGAAGCCTTGTTATTACGGGCTTTTTTATCTCAACAGCGGAACTCGGTTTGTTAGCCGCAGCCCAACGTACATCACTACTGATTGGCTTCGTGCTGATTACCATTAACTTTGTGGTCGCCCCGATGTTTGCCTCTCTCTACAAAGAGCGTCAAATGCGCAAACTGCAGAACCTGAGCCGCTTGGCGTGCCGAGCTAATGTTGGTTTAGCGATTGTACCCGTAATTATTTGCACCCTCTTCCCCGAGTTTGTAATGCAGTTTTTTGGTGAGGAGTTTCTCGCCGCGGCGCCACTATTAGTCGTCCTTTCTCTGGGGCAGTTAGTCAATGTTGCGACTGGTTCAGTAGGTTTTTTATTATTAATGAGTGGTCATGAGAGAACCATGAAATACATTACAATTTCCTCCGGTACGGTGTCCATCTGCCTACTTGTTACGCTTTGCCAAATGTTTGGGGTGATTGGTGCAGCGTGGGCAATGGCAATTGGCATGGCTATCCAGAATTTAGCTGCACTGTACTTTGTAAAACGTTACTTAGGCTTCTTTCCAATAGGTTAATTATGGCTTTAATACTGGCACGCACGAGTTTTGTTTTAGTCCTGATGCTAACCGCTTCACTCTCTTTATGGAAAAGCTCTGACCTACACCATACTGCTTACCTGCAAATGGAAACCTACTTAGGCGGATCAAGTACGCTTCACTTTACTTTCAGTTTATTGATCGGCTTTTTATCGGTCTTCACGTTCCCTTCTCTGGTGAGCTCGAATAAAACCGACGTTTTTGGGATTCGTCTTTTGCTACTGCTGTTGGCTATCGTTTCAATGGAAGAAATAAGCCAACTTTTTATTCCAAATCGATCATTTAGTTTTGATGATCTCAGCACCAACTGGATAGGCGTTATCTCAGGTTACTTTAGTGCCAAGTTAATTCGCTTCATCCGCACTCGATCGTTCTAGTAATACAGGAATCTCTGGGGGATTTGGGTATATAATTACGCCAAACAACCAGACTAACGAGTACATCATGCCATCTCATCCAACCAAGATTACTTTTTTTGAATTCTTAACCCCGTTGATCACGTCAGGCAAAAAGACGATAACGATTCGAGACGAATCAGAAAGCCATTACGTTCCCAATACAGAAGTCGAAGTTTTTACCTTAGAAACGGATCGTAAAGTCTGCGATATCAAGATACGTTCTGTAGAACCACTTCACTTTGAAGATATTAATGAGTTTCATGCAGAACAAGAAGCCATCGAACTACCAAAACTCAAGCAGTTAATTCGAGAAATCTACCCAAATACCGACACGCTCTTTGTTATTGAGTATGAGCTGATTAAATAACCCACAACAAATTCTAGACGACTGGTCTAATTCATTCTATAGTACACTCCATGAACGCAAAGACGAATGACACACGCCAACATATTCTCGACGTCGGATACGAGTTGATCGTAAACCGAGGGTTCACGAGTGTTGGTCTTTCAGAGCTGTTAAAAAAGGCCGCAGTGCCAAAAGGCTCGTTTTATCATTACTTCAAGTCCAAAGAACAATTTGGTGAAGCGATGATTCAAGACTACTTTACTAAGTATTTTGAGCGTTTAAACGCACGCTTTACCAATACTGAACTGAGTGGCTACCAACGCCTAATGAGCTATTTCGAAGAAATGGTCAAAGTAGAAGACGACGTGTGTAATGCGAACAAATGTTTATTGGTCAAGTTAAGTGCAGAAGTCTCCGATCTCTCTGAGTCAATGCGCTTGGCATTACGCCAAGGAGCAGACAAAACCATTCAAGCGATAGCGGATTGCATAGACATCGGCATTCAAGATGGCTCAATCCCCAATGGTGACAGTGCGTTATTAGCAAGGCAGATATACTACCTTTGGAATGGCGCTAGCTTGCTGAACAAACTTTATCAAGATCAGGCAGCATTGACGCAAAGTCTGACCTATACTCAACACTTACTGCAGAATACGCGCACTTGTCCATAACAGGCGGCGTGGAAGCAGAATGAACACCCTACACACGTTTCACTGTCAGAAAAAGCGTCAGTGTTAACACAGTAAACCTTCCCGCTTTAAATAAGCGGGATATTTTGAAATAAATACTAGACGACCGGTCTAATCAACAAGTGAGATAGATATGACTAACGCAACAAATCGCAGAATCGTACTCGCGTCACGTCCCCATGGTGCACCGACACAAGAAAACTTTCGTTTAGAAGAGGTAACGAAACCGACTCCGAGAGAGGGTGAAATGCTATTGAGAACGGTTTATTTATCTCTAGATCCATACATGCGTGGTCGCATGAGTGATGCCGAATCATACGCTGACCCTGTTGCAATTGATGACGTAATGGTCGGTGGTACAGTTTGTCAGGTAGAAGCATCAAACCACCCAGATTACGAAGCAGGTGAATGGGTTCTTGCCTACACTGTTGGCTGGCAAGACTACGCTATCTCAACTGGTGAGATGGTCATTAAACTTGGTAAAGAACCGCAAAATCCTTCTTACGCGCTAGGCGTTGCAGGTATGCCAGGATTTACCGCGTACATGGGTTTACTCGACATTGGTCAGCCAAAACCAGGGGAAACCATCGTGGTAGCAGCTGCTACGGGGCCTGTAGGCGCAACAGTTGGTCAAATTGGTAAAATCAAAGGTTGCCGAGTTGTTGGTATAGCAGGCGGAGAAGAAAAATGCCGTTACGCTAAAGAGGTGCTTGGTTTCGATGAGTGTATTGATCACAAAGCTGAAGACTTTGCAGAACAACTGAAAAATGCCTGTGACAAAGGTATTGATGTTTACTTCGAAAACGTAGGTGGCAAAGTATTCGAGGCTGTAATGCCACTTCTGAATACAAATGCACGTATCCCACTTTGTGGTTTGATTTCTCAGTACAACGCGACAGAGCTGCCTCAAGGTACCGACCACCTTCCATTACTAATGGGTAAGCTCCTGACCAAACGAATCAAGGTGCAAGGCTTCATCATTTTTGATGATTACGGACATCGTTACGGTGAATTTGCGCAAGATATTAATCAATGGTTGGCAGAAGGAAAGATCCAATACCGCGAACATCTAGTACAAGGACTGGATAATGCGCCAGAAGCATTCATCGGTCTGTTGGAAGGTAAGAATTTCGGCAAGCTTGTAGTACAGATTAACGACCCATTATAAAAAGGGATATGTAAATGATTAAACTTCACCACCTCAATCAGTCTCGTTCAAAGCGCATCATTTGGTTACTTGAAGAGCTAGATGTAAATTACGAGATTGTACCCTATGTCCGTGATTCCGTGACCTTCATGGCACCGCCAGAACTAAAAAGTGTTCACCCATTAGGAAAGTCACCTGTTCTTGAAGATAACGGCGAGATTATCATTGAGTCAGGTGCAATGACCGAATATTTGATTGAGAAATACAGTGACGGAGCCTTTGCTCCTGAGCGTGGTACAAAAGCACACACAGAATATTTGCAATGGATGCACTTTGCAGAAAGCTCTGCAATTTTACCTATGCTGCTAAAAATCTTCGTAAGCAAAGAGCCAAATGAAACTCAGTTTTTATCAGGCTATGCCGACAAGGAAGCAATGAATGTACTAGGCTACTTCGAGCAATCCTTAGAAGGCAAAACTTACCTAGTAGAAGAGCGTCTGACTGGCGCTGACATCATGATGTCTTTCATTGTCGAATTGGTTCAAAAGTTTGGTTTAGTTAATCACTTCCCTAATATTGAACGTTATGGGAAACAGCTCGCGACACACCCAGCATTTGCAAAAGCTGAACAACTTGAAGTGAAGTACTCTTAATTACTTCCCCCCTTTCGCCCCTTTGATGACACGTAAAACTTCATTTAAGGGGCGATATTACTAGCATCGCAGACACGCTAACTGGATAGCGCTCCCCCCAGTCAATCGCTTTCGAGAACGCCGATTGTTATGTCAATCAAGCTAATGTAGTAAATTTCTGATTCTAATATAGTTTCGACCATAGTCACCATCTATTGAATTGATAAGCAATATCAGTTTTCTCCCCCAGCTTTTCCGTAATAACCTCCTCTACAGTTTCTAAGGTATTGAACCCTGGAGGGGGAAGAAAAATGACAAACAAGAAATTGACTACAGCAGCAGGTTGCCCTGTCGCACATAACCAAAACGTTATGACTGCAGGTCCTCGTGGCCCTCAACTATTACAAGACGTTTGGTTCCTTGAAAAATTGGCACACTTTGACCGCGAAGTGATCCCTGAGCGTCGTATGCACGCAAAAGGTTCTGGTGCTTACGGTACGTTCACAGTAACGCACGACATCACAAAATACACTCGCGCTAAGATCTTCTCTGACATCGGCAAAAAAACAGAACTATTCGCTCGCTTCACTACTGTAGCTGGTGAGCGCGGTGCAGCAGACGCAGAACGCGACATCCGTGGTTTCGCACTAAAATTCTACACTGAAGAAGGTAACTGGGACTTGGTTGGTAACAACACACCAGTATTCTTCCTACGTGACCCACTAAAATTCCCAGACCTAAACCACGCAGTAAAACGCGACCCTCGCACTAACATGCGTAGCTCTACCAACAACTGGGATTTCTGGACGTCATTACCTGAAGCATTCCACCAAGTGACTATCGTAATGAGTGACCGTGGTATCCCTGCTTCTTACCGTCATATGCATGGTTTTGGTAGCCACACATTCAGCTTCATCAACGCAGAAAACGAGCGTTACTGGGTTAAATTCCACTTCAAAACTCAGCAAGGCATCAAAAACCTAACTGACCAAGAAGCAGAAGCGATCGTAGGTAAAGACCGCGAAAGCCATCACCGTGACCTTTACGAAGCGATTGAGCGTCAAGACTTCCCTAAATGGAAGATGTACGTACAGATCATGCCTGAGTTAGAAGCGGATGAAGTCAACTTCAACCCATTCGACCTAACACGTGTATGGTCTCAAAAAGACTACCCACTGATCCCAGTTGGTGAGTTCGAACTGAACCGTAACCCAGAAAACTTCTACGCAGAAGTTGAGCAATCAGCGTTTAACCCAGCAGCAGTTGTACCTGGTATCGGCTTCTCTCCAGATAAGATGCTACAAGGTCGTCTGTTCGCTTACGGCGATGCTCAGCGTTACCGTCTAGGTGTGAACCATCATCAAATCCCAGTGAACGCACCTCGTTGCCCTGTTCACAGCTACCACCGTGATGGCGCAATGCGCGTTGATGGCAACTTTGGTTCAACACTAGGTTACGAGCCAAACTACAAACAAGAATGGGCAGAGCAACCAGATTACTCCGAGCCACCTCTACGCATCAATGGCAACGCTGATCACTACGATCATCGTGTAGACGAAGACTACTTCAGCCAAGCGGGTGACCTATTCCGTCTGATGAGCGAAGAGCAACGTCAAACTCTGTTCGATAACACATCTCGCGCAATGGACGGTGTGCCAGAGTTCATCCAACAGCGCCACGTTCAACACGCATACCAAGCGGACGAAGCGTACGGCAAAGGTCTTGAAATTGCACTAGGCTTAAACAAGTAAGCGAACGCTGCAATCATTACACTGTGTGATTTAAAGACGAAAAAAAGGAGGTGCTCTACAGCACCTCCTGATTTCAAATCACTAATCCTTAATCACAAGTCACAAACCATGCTCAAGGAGATTCATTATGATTAACTTAGATTTCTTTAAGCTCTTTGATACCAAAGAACTGTTTATCTATTACTGATTCATCAACTACTGATTTTTAGCTACCGCTTTGATCAGTACTGATGTATCCATGCGACCTAAACCATCACGTTGAAGGTCTGCGTATTGCTCATCCACTTTCTTAGTCAGTGGAAGTTCTAGACCTACTCGCTCAGCTTCTTGCAGACAGAAACCTAAGTCTTTGCGCATCCAATCAATAGCGAAGCCAAAATCGAACTTGTCTTCAGCCATCGTATTTGCGCGGTTTTCCATCTGCCAAGAACCTGCAGCGCCATGCTTAAGCGTTTCTACAACTTGAGCGATGTCCAAGCCTGATTTTTGTGCTAGCAACAAAGCTTCACTCAGACCTTGTAAAACGCCTCCAATACAGATTTGGTTTACCATCTTACAGCGTTGACCCTGACCGTTTTCACCCAGTAGCGTCATCTGCTTCGCGTACACATCCATCGCCGGAGACACACGGTCAAAAATGCATTGTTCACCACCACACATGATGGTTAGAACACCATTTTCTGCGCCCGCTTGACCACCAGAAACTGGCGCGTCAATAAAGTGATTACCGTACTTAACACACGCTTCAGCCAGCTCAACCGCTAGGTCTGCAGAAGTCGTCGTGTGATCGACTAACACTGCATCCGCTTTCAAACCGACCAGAATGCCTTCTTCACCGTAAACAACGCTACGAACGTCATCATCATTACCCACACAGGTAAAAACGATGTCACAGCCTTCTGCCGCTTCACGTGGTGTTTCACAAGCGACGCCTCGGTATTCTTCAGCCCACTTGTCGGCTTTCGCTTTTGTGCGGTTGTATACTTTGGTTTCAAAGCCCGCTTTACTTAGGTAACCAGCCATTGGGTACCCCATCACACCCAGACCAATAAATGCTACTCGTTGTTTTTCCATTGCACGCTTCCCTTAGTTCACCTGACTGAAATGTTTCGTAACATGCTACTAAAGAATTGAAATCATTACTCGTGATTTCTCTTTCCACGGTCTCGATGATCCAGTATTTCAGTTCGTTTATTGCGCTTTCTACACCCCTTTACTTGACGATTAGCATAACAGTCAAAGCACTTAAAAAGGTTTACTACTGCTTAGCGTGGAACATCGCTTGCCCACTCTTGTCCTTATTCGACCAGAAATTGATGTTGAACTGAGCATCATCGCTCATCTCAATACGATGCCAGTACTGCGGTGGGCTGGTAGCAAACTGGCCTGCATTAATCACCACCACCACTTCTGCTTCTGTGGCATGTTCATCAGCAAAGCCGTAGTAAGTCACTTGCCCTTCCATGACGCAAAGCTGTCCAAACACTCCCTCAGCGGTATTGTGATGAGTCAGTAGCGCTGGTGGCACATTGTCTTTAGTGAAGAAAGGCGTTGAACGTTGAACAGTCCAGTCTTTAGGAATTCGTAGATGCGACATAATAATACCCTCTCTAATTACAATTCTTTTCGTTTAAATCGGTTAAGCCTGCGCGGCTTGAGACAACTCTCGAAGTAATGGAAATGCTTGCGTAACTTGTTCTCCCGTCACGACGAAGCCCATGAGTCGGCTATTTTCATCTTCTGCTTTCGCGGCAATGCCAGTTTGAGAAATCTGCACGCTCCAGTTCGTCACCGAACTAAAATCGCCTGCCAATTGAATTGGGTAGCTCGGCGTTTTCACCTTTACCATCATAGGCGGTAGTTTCAACTCTGCATCTTGCCCCAGTAGCTGTTTGCCCAAAGCATTGGCACTTAGCACGATCGGTTGGAGGTACGGCATCATTCGACCTTGGATCTCGGCGCAATCGCCCAATGCAAATACATTGGCAACTGATGTCTGTAATCGGGCATCTACCTCGATGCCTTTATCGACACTCAACCCACAAGCCTTCGCTAACCAAGTGTTAGCACGTAAACCCGCCGCTGAAATCACTACATCGGCTTCGATCGCTTCACCATTCCTCAAGCTTGCCACCAGCGAATCATCTGAACGATTGATCGCAGCAACTCCAGTCTCCAAGGCAAGTTGAATACCTTGCTGCTTAAGTTGGTTCTCCAGCGGCAATGCGACGAATTCAGGAATCAAGTTAGCGAGCAAACGGGGATTTGGCTCAACCACCGTAACCGCTTTACCACTGGTTGCGAGATCCATGGCGATCTCGACGCCGATCAAACCACCACCCATTACTAGAATTCGTTTCGCACGGCTAATTTGCTCTTCCGCTAATTGATATTCTTGTAGCGAGTTCAGCGTTATCACCTTAGGTGCTGCATCACCAGATATTGGCGGCACAAAGGCTTTCGCGCCTGTCGCAAACACCAGTTTGGAGTAAGGATAGGTTTGGCCGTTGGCGACCACTTGCTGAGCTTGCACGTCGACATGCTCAATCATGGTATGGGCGAACAGTTCGATGTTGTGTTCCTGTGCGAACGCCTCAGCACTTTTAACCACTAAGTCTTGGGCGGTTTGCTTGTTGCTGAATACATGACTCAAATCAGGCTTGTTGTATTCCGCGCCATCATCAGCAGTAAACACTTGCAGCGGAATATGTGCGTCCATTCGACGCACTGTTTTCACCAATTGGTAAGCCGCAAAGCCGCTACCAATAATCACAATAGGTGCTTGCATATTCGCCCCCTTACCCGTTGTATTCGACAAAGACGTCTTTACCCAAATGGCATTCTGGGCACAAGAAGTAATCTGGCACTTCAGACCATGCCGTGCCCGGTTCAACGCCTTGATTAGGCTCGCCTTTAGCTGGGTCGTATACCCAATTACAAACCGTACAAACCATGCATTGACAATCTGCGGGATGCGCCTCGGCACTAGGGTTGCTAGGAGCAGCATCGACTACCGCTTGTGTTGCTATTTGTGCTGCGGGTTGTGATTGAACTTGTGGTGCAGACGCAGCAATCGCCGGAGAAATAACAGGACTTGTCAGGTCATGCTTCGCCCACAACTTCGCGATGTTCTGACCATGTTCGCGACATTCACGCATCGCATTACCATCTGGTCGCCATTTGGTTTTCAAACCCACTGCGGTTTCAAAGCCTGCGTCAGTCAATCGAGCATGGATACGATCCACCGCACCACCGTTCCAACCGTAGCTACCAAACGCAGCGGCTTTCTTCGCTTTGAAGCGCAGGCCTGTAATTTCTTCTAGCATGCCTGCGATCTTCGGCATCATGACGTTATTCATGGTAGACGAACCAACCAAGATGCCTTTTGAGCGAAATACGTTGGCGAGAATTTCATTCTTATCGTGCTTAGAGACATTAAAGACTTTAACCGCCACACCAGGATCGACATCGTGAATGCCTTGCGCGATTGCATCTGCCATCATTCGGGTGTTATTTGACATAGAATCGTAGAAAATCGTAATGCGATCTTCTTGATAATTGTCTGCCCACGCCAAGTATTGCTCGATGATTTGAACCGGATTATCGCGCCATACAATACCGTGTGACGTTGCGATCATGTCGACAGGCAAATTGAAACTCAGCACTTCTTTGATTTTTGCGGTTACCAAGCTGCTGAATGGCGTTAGGATGTTTGAGTAGTAACGCAAACACTGTTCCATCAACTCATTTTGATCCACTTCATCATTGAATAAGCGTTCATCGCAGTAGTGCTGACCAAATGCGTCATTGCTGAATAATACTGCATCGCCAGTTAGGTAAGTCATCATGCTGTCTGGCCAATGCAGCATCGGCGCTTCCACGAACACCAATTGCTTACCGTTGCCAATATCAATGCTGTCGCCTGTTTTTACGGTTTTGAAGTTCCACTCAGGATGGTGGTGATGACCAACGATGGAATCAATCGCCGCTTCTGTACAGTAAATTGGCGTGTTCGGAATCTTCTCCATTAATGCCGACAATGCGCCTGAGTGATCTTCCTCTGCATGGTTTACCACGATAAAGTCGATAGACTTAAGATCGATTTCCATTTCTAAATTTTGGATGAATTGTTGACTGAATCGATGATCGACCGTATCAATCAATACGGTTTTCTCTTCACGAATTAGATAACTGTTGTAGCTGGTACCTTTTGTCATTTTGTATTCTGTACCGTGGAAATCTTGGACTTCCCAATCGCGTTGACCTACCCAGTGGATGTTGTTTTTTACGTGAATTGTCATAATTACTACCTTGAATGACGGGATAAACAAAACTAATTTCTTCTTGTATTGCACTGGGCGTGCCAACTTTCAATTGCTATATATTTCAATGCCTTAATTAAAAATCAACTTTATAAAGTGTCATTTAGACACAGTTGAAAATTGTCATTAAGACACTACAATAGTCATATTGACACAATCGGTATTGGCTATGACTTCTTTAATCGCGCAATGGCTACACATCACGCAAGATCTTAACTCGGCGCTCACTCAACAGGCTCGCTTTGATACGTTATTAACCACGATTCGAGACGTATTGAAGTGTGACTCTTCTGCCCTTCTTTTATATGAAGATCAGCACTTTAAACCTTTAGCGATCAATGGATTGGCGAAAGAAGTGCTTGGACGCCGTTTCTCCATTGAGCAGCACCCAAGGTTAGAAGCTATAGCCCGAGCAGGCGACATCGTGCGCTTTCCCTCTGACAGCGACTTACCTGATCCATACGACGGCTTGATTCCAAACCACGATGACAAACTGCATGTCCATTCCTGCATTGGTTTACCTCTGCTGATCGACGATCAACTGATTGGTGCCATTACAATTGACGCCTTCGACCCCAACCAATTTGATGGGCTACGCAACCAAGAGTTACGTTTTGTCAGCGCGTTGGCAGCAGGTGGCCTTCACACTGCACTCCTACTAGAACAACTAGAGACACAAGCGAGCCTGCCACGCGACTCTTACGCCGAGAAGCGCACCTTAAGTAATGAAATCATTGGCAACTCTCAGGGTATGAAGAATCTTCAAGAGCAGATTGATGCCGTCGCCGATACGGAATTGTCTGTGCTGGTGATGGGAGAAACGGGCGTAGGTAAAGAGTTGGTTGCCAGCGCTATTCACCATCGCTCTAGCCGCTCTAGCAATACTTTGGTTTACCTCAACTGTGCGGCGCTGCCAGAATCAGTCGCGGAAAGCGAGTTGTTCGGCCATATCAAAGGCGCATTTACAGGCGCAATCAGCAATCGCAAGGGTAAGTTCGAACAAGCCGATGGCGGCACACTGTTTTTAGATGAAGTCGGCGAACTGTCGTTAGAGCTGCAAGCCAAGTTACTTCGAGCCCTACAATACGGCGACATTCAACGTGTGGGTGACGACCGCCATATTCGAGTCAATACACGCATTGTCGCCGCCACCAACCGTATATTGCATGAAGAAGTGACTGCTGGTCGCTTCCGAGCCGACTTATATCACCGCCTAAGCGTCTTCCCGCTTCATGTTCCACCTCTTCGTGAACGTGAAGACGATGTGGTGTTACTCGCAGGCTTTTTTGCCGAACGTTTAAGAAGCAAATTGGGATTGAACAGCATTCGTTTGTCCCCCACTTTGGTGCAGGCACTCAAAGACTATTCATGGCCAGGCAACGTGCGAGAGCTTGAACATGTCATTAAACGTGCTGGTGTTTTGGCAAAAGCGCGTACCCACGCCATGGACATTGAGTTAGTTGAGCAAGATTTTGACATCCGAACGCCGAATCAGAACATCAAGAACGTTGAAGAAACGGAACAAAAATCTCGGCTTGAGCTACCAGAAGGCGGATTAAAGCCTGCCACAGATGCCTTCCAAAAAGCGATGATTGTTCGAGTTCTGGAAGAGAACCAAGGTAACTGGGCAGCAACGGCACGTCAGCTTGAATTAGATAACGGCAATTTGCACCGATTAGCAAAACGGCTAGGGATAAAATAGACACTAACGAATATCACCTAATATGGCATATTCATCGCCAAATAATGTGCCTGATGCCCAACCGCTCACTCAGCCCACTATAAGTAGTGAGCTGAGTGCTCAGATAGAATAGCCACCTAAGTTTGACGGTATTTTCTTCTAAATTTTATTGTCTTGAACCACCTCACAGATTTAATAACCCTTAACAATAAACACAATAATAGTTAAGGTATTTTTATGAGCCAGATCTAATAAAATTAAATATATAATATTTATTTTAAGAATCTAAACTTTCAAAGTTCATCATAATAAATACAACCTCTATGTATACACTTTACCTTCAAAAAACATCAAAATATAATCCCTTCGATAAAAACACTTAAATGAATTTAACTGTATAAAAGTGAGGAGAATAAAATATGGGATATGGGGCGACAGTATATTCATTAGATACTGAAAAGGTTTTTAACGTACTAAAGAATGAGCGTAATCCAGAGCTAGAAAAAGCCATCATGGAAAGGTGTCAAGACTCCTTTAAAGTGATTAATGAAATGCTGGAAAGTAGTGGCGAAAGCATCCGAGCTGAAGAGCTTCTTATGCAGATGCTGTCTGAAGAGATAAAATACAGTCACTTGGGTTACGCCTATGCTTACTTGCTTGAAGCTATATGTAAGATCACTGGTTATTACTTATCCAATAACTCTTGGTATCCTTGCGATGTAAACGATTTCTGCGATATTCCATTCACTAATACCGATTATCCCATAAAATTCCCACTCCCTGACGATTTCCCTGTTGTTTTTATGATAAAAAATCAAGATATTCACCAAGATAACGTTGACTTCGGAGGCTTATCAGAGCAACAAATATCTGAAGTCAAGAGCTGGTACACTCATGCAGTCGTAAACAATCGTGACTTGGTATTATTTTATTATTAATTTTAACTATTAATAAATTATCCAATAGTTAAAATAACAATAGAATATTAATAAAACTCTAGCTTATATTAAGATAGAGTTTTATCTATTTAACTGAAATTTTTATAATTTTAAAAATATTATATTTCACACCTAATTTATAGACTCTGTGTATAGTGTGTTCAGAGGCAATGTGAACTCATAGGATCAAAATCAAGTTCTAATTTTTAGAAGAAAAAACGATCTGCTTGTGTCAAAATGCGCCATCCCAACCAAAAAGTCTTAATGTAATGAACTACCAAGCTGCTATTTTTGATATGGATGGTTTGCTCCTTGATACTGAGCGCGTCTGTATGCATATTTTCCAAGAAGCATGTGAAGCCCAGAACCTACCCTTCTATAAAGATGTTTACCTTTCAATCATTGGTCGCAATGCAGCGGGCATTGAAGTGATTTTTCGTAAAGCTTATGGGGATGATCTTGACCGCTTACACCAAGAGTGGCGCGACCGTTACGACGCTGTGGTTAAGCACCAAGCGATACCGGTAAAAGAAGGGGTGATTGAGCTGCTTGAGTGGTTGAAAGGCCAAGGGTTGCCAATTGCAGTCGCCACTTCTACAGCAAAAGAAGTGGCACAGAAGAAGTTGGAGTTAGCGGGCCTAAGCAAGTATTTCGACAACTTAACGACAGGCTGTGAAGTGTCACACGGCAAACCTGATCCAGAGATCTACCTGCTTGCAGCAAGTCGTCTAAGCGTAGATCCAACCAAATGTCTCGCCTTTGAAGATTCAAATAATGGCGTACGTGCTGCGGTAGCAGCGAACATGATCACTTATCAAATTCCTGATTTGGTTGAGCCTTGTGACGAAATAAAGCAATTAGGCCATACTGTCGCACCTTCACTGCATGATGTGTTGCACACGTTAAAGCAAACTCGCTAGGCCTACTTGTCGTCTGTTCTCTAGAAGCTCAGCAATTTAGCTGAGCTTCTTTCTTGAAACCTCTCCAATACCGTAAAACCAAACAATTCTTCCACCCGTTTAGCGAGATTAATTTCACCTTAACTCTGGTTCATCACGATTTTTGATTTAACTCACGCAATCGCATGAAATAAGGCATTTGAGTGATCAAATAGCGGAACTGACCAGTACAAGCTTGCAACAAAACGTCAATATACCGATTGAAGCACGTTTTTGGAGTGAAAATTGGCTGATAATGAGAACTATTGGATAAGATCAATCCAAGTCAGCCTAAAATACAAAATGGAGAGTGTTATATGTCTTTACGTTTATTAGCAACAACCTTCGCATTAGTAGGAATGAGCTTTGGTGCCCAAGCCAGTGCCGAGTGTGAAGTGTCATTAGATGCTAACGATATGATGCAGTTTTCTACTAAAACATTGAGCGTACCAGCCACTTGTAAAGAGGTAAAACTAACGCTGAATCACACAGGTAAGATGCCAGCGCAATCGATGGGTCACAACGTGGTCATCTCTGACACAGCCAACCTACAAGCAGTCGGTACTGATGGCATGGCAGCTGGAGCAGAAAATAACTACGTAAAACCAAATGATGATCGCGTCTACGCTCACACAAAAGTAATTGGTGGCGGTGAAAGCACCAGCATTACGTTCAGTACTGAGAAAATGAAAGCCGGCGGTGACTATTCATTCTTCTGTTCGTTCCCGGGTCACTGGGCAATCATGCAGGGTAAATTTGAGCTAAAATAAAAGCTTTAGCCAAGCCAAAAGAAGACTCATTATAGGGAAGCCAAGGCTTCCCTTTTTGATAGATAAAATAGCAATTGAGAAAGGTCTAACACGTCTGGAAACGTGACCAAGAAACATAGCAAGTATGAAACCCTTGCTCCATTGAGATTAAGTTCTTTTGCGAAAAGTTATGGTTAAAAATCAGATTTTTATTTTGCCTTTCCGAGACACTACTAAATGATAAAAGTCATTCAATACCATGTAACTCTTTCCAGTTTCCTGGATGAACCACATAGCCGAACAGAGCATGCCCACCATAAACCAATTCAGTCCCTTCCGGTATCCACAGCATCTGACCTGGGTGCACAAAATGTGTTTCACCATTTGCGGTCAGCTCGAAACAGCCTTCAATCACGAAAATAACTTCATCATAAAGCACTGTCCAAGCCACTTTAGCGCCTTCCCATTTAGCAAAGCCTACGCCAATGTTTGGTGAAATTTCTGGGCTTAACGCCCTGGCAACATACGCCATTCCCGGCGTATCACCACGAACATTGAAATCTAGACTTTTACTATCAACAAGTTTGACTTGCTTCATAATTCACTCCGGCTTTGCCATTTTGCTAATTGGATACGCGTTTTTACTCCCAAACCTAAAAAAGGCTCTGGCGGATTCAAACAAGGCATTCCTGTCACTTGCTGTATGTCATCTAATGATTTAGATGTCGCACCAACGACATAGTCAGCTAACAGTGTTCCAGAAATGGTTCCCCACGCAGCACCAACACCATTGTCACAAGCGCTGGCATAAACACCTTCATCTAATTGACCGAAAAAGTTAGTAAAGTTACGAGAGATGGCATACACCCCACCCCATGTGTGAGTAAATGGTACGTCGGCCAGCTCGGGATAACGCGCCAGAAAGACCTGACGATGATCGTCGCGAATTTGTTCTCTGACTTTATCGTTCATGCTTGAGCCATATTTCGGCACGTGTTTGTAAGTATTGCGGATCAAAATACGTCGATCGGCGGTCATACGTAACGTCGTTCCCGCATGATCAGCTGGAGTTAACCCCCAATTCAGCTCACCTCCGTATCGTTGCATTTCTGCGTCGGTCAATGGACGCGTCCAGCTTGCAAACGTCATCACTGGAAGTAGTCTGTTTTTAAGATAACCAAACTCCCGAGTAAAAATGCTGGTCCCAAGCAGCAGTTCAGGGGCTTCAACAGAGCCACTATCTCCATGTAATACCCAGCAACCGTTTTCTTTACTGAGCTTGCGGATTGGCGAGTTCTCTAACACCTCGACGTTCTCTGGAAGGCTTTCCCCTAGCCCACGCACCAAAGCAGCAGGTTGCATTAAATAACCACCTGGCGTGTAAATTGCGCGGCTGTAGTAGTTTGTTCCCAAGACTTTCGCCAGCTCACTGCCATTAACATGGAAGTATGGTTCGCCAAGGTCTTTCATTAGGTGCTCAAAGTGATCGAGATACGCTTCACCGCGCGCGCCTACGGCTCCTTGATATTTGCCCTTTGCTGACCACTGACAAGAAATACTGTGCTTCGACACTAAAGTGTTTAGCTGAGCAATCGCAGAACGGTTGAGTGATAATAACTTTTGCTTGTACTCAGGGTCGGGATGCTCAAGTGAAAACTTATGAGGCAAATCGATAACAAAGCCCGAATTTCTTCCTGAAGCCCCTTGGCCGATACGTTGCGCATCAATCAGTATAATTCGTGCATTAGGCATAAGTTCAGCTAAACGTCTTGCCATAGCTAGGCCTGCGAAACCGGCACCTAACACGGCATAGTCAGCACTTTGTTTACCTTTTAACGCCGATTTTTCTGGAATACTTGGCAACGCATGGTACCAACCACACGTCACGTCATCATTGGGTAAATGAATCATCTTTTTTCTCCGCTACGCTGCTGACAGTTTCAATGACAATTGATCTAGCCAAGGGCCGCGTAATGACTGTACTTTTCTTCCTAGCAACGCAAAACCGAGCATTGCTCCTTCTGGTGAATAAAACGCAGCGGTCAATTCATCTGCTTGGTTCTCGATGTACCATTGTCCCTGTTCTTCAGCGGCTACCGGGAAAATCGTGAGTGGAAGAATCGGCGTTTTTACAATCACTGGAGTTGGTGTTAACGAGATAGGGGCGACATCGCCTAGCAAGCTTTTCGCTACAGAAGGGATCATTTGATTAATCGGTGCAATATACGGCTGCCAACCTTGCTCCGTTTCAACACAGTCGCCTAGCGAGTAAATACTCTCATCACTCGTCTGGCCGAATTGATTCACTTTAATGCCGCGGCCCACTTCGAGCCCTGCTTGCTCAGCCAGAGAAACATTTGGCTTGAGTCCAACCGCGCTCAGCACTAGATCTGCTTCAATCTGCTTGCCACTGTTTAGATGTAAAACCGCACTAGATTCCGACCTTGGTTCGATTCTGGTGATACTGTCTTGTAGAGCCCATTGCACGCCTCGTTCGGCAAGTGCGCTTTGTAATGATTCACCCAACTGTTGCGGGATCAAACGCTCCATTGGCCATTGACCCAACCCGATAACTGTTACTTCATAACCGCTTTCGATCAGATCATTTGCGAACTCACAGCCAATTAAGCCATCACCTAGGATCGCGATGCGCTTTTTGTCTTGCAGCTCCGCTCTGAAACGGCGGTAATCAACTAAGTCGTTCACACTCATAACCCAAGAGCGATCGCCCTCAATTGGGATTTCAATCGGTGATGCACCTGTTGCCAGTACCAAGCGGCTGTAGGCGTATTTACCGATGGAGGTATGTAACGTTGAATTGGCACGATCGATCTGTTCAACACGGGTATGCGGGTAAACTCGGATATTGAGACGGCTTTCCCACTCCAACGCGCTCTCACTTTGTAGCGCGTCGCCGTCTTTATTCATGACCAGTGCATTAGACAATGCTGGTTTGCTGTACAAAGCGCCATCATCAGCGGTAAAGACAGTGATCGGAACCTTCTCAGATTGCGCTCTAAGTGCCGCCGCCAACTGGTAACCACTGTGGCCACTACCGATGATAACGATAGGGTCATTTGAGAATACAGGTTGAGTAACTTCAGATGGAAGAGGCTGAGCCGTATTTGGCTGAACAGATGCTTCTACCGACACCGAAGACACCACTGCAACCTCTTCTAGTGGCGCATCGTCGGTGATTTCGATCATTTCAAAATCGGCCTTACCCACTAAACAGTCAGGACATAACCAGTCATCCGGTACATCTTCCCATGTTGTTCCTGGTGCAATGCCATCGGATGGCCAACCTTGTGCTTCATCATAGATTAAGCCGCAAATAATACAGAGCCACTTTCTCATCACTTATACTCCAACTACCTTGTTCAGAATTTCCGTGTTTACAAACCGTTGTCAGATTTGTTGTGATTCCATCAACCTCGCCCTAGCTTGTGGTCTGAAATCCAAGCCGGTACGAGGTGATGAAAATACAGTTACACGGTACCTATACGTTGCTGTCTTGCTGCAAACGAATGGCAATATTGCGTGTCTGGACATAGCTATAAATCGCTTCTTGTCCTTTTTCTCGCCCAAAACCGGACAAGCCCACGCCACCAAATGGTGTTTCGATACCACCAGCAAACCATTCATTGATGAACACTTGCCCACCACGCAGTTGCTGCGCCACACGCAATGTTTGGTTTAGGCTTTCACCAAAGACACCAGCAACCAGGCCAAAATCGGTGCAATTCGCGATTTCAACGGCCTCTTGCTCGGTTTCAAACGGTGTAATTACCAGTACAGGACCAAACACTTCTTCTTGAGCAATACGCATATCTGGTGAGGCTTCAATCACCGTCGGTGCCACAAAGTAACCCGACAAATCAGGGGCGTATCCACCCGTTAGGATGTTCGCGCCGTCGGCTTTTGCTTGTTCTATCATTTCAAGCACGCGCGCTTGTTGATCAGCCGATACCAACGGTGTTATATCCGGCTGGCTTTCACCTTGACCAATGGTTAGGTCTTGCGCCATTTTCACTACCGCCGCTTTTACTTCTTCATAACGCTCTTTTTGAATTAGCAAACGAGACATTGCCGAACAAACTTGACCAGCGTTAAAGAAAATACCGACTTGAACGCTTTGTAAAAGCGTTTCGAGACTCACATCTTTCAGTGCGATAGCGGCCGATTTACCACCCAGCTCCATCACAGATGGTGTGGCGCGTTGCGCTGAATCTTTCAGTATGCGTTGGCCGGTCGGCACAGAACCTGTAAAGACAATTTGATCAACGTCTTGATGCTGCACCAAGTGGCTGCCAACTACGGAGCCTTTGCCACATAGCAAGTTAATCGCGCCTTTTGGGAAACCCGCTTTTTCAATCGCTTTAATCAACAACGTCATAGCGAGTGGGGAAATCTCTGGCGATTTGATCACCACTGCGTTACCAGCAGCTAATGCAGGTGCTAATGAGCGTGCACAAATAGAAACTGGGAAATTCCACGGCACAATCTGCACTGACACACCAAACGGCACATATTGGGTGAAATCGACATAATCTTTACCCAACGGAATTGACGTGCCTTCCAGCTTGTCGGCCATGCCAGCGTAGTATTCGAAGTAACGTGCCGATTCTAAAAACTCATCTTTGGCATCTTGCAAAGATTTCCCATTTTCACGGCAGGCAACTAACCCACCTTCATCAACCATTTCACGAATAGCCGCGGCGGCTTTTAACATCCACTCGGTTCTGACGGCTGGACGAACGTCCGAAAGAACGCCTTGATTGACTACTCGACGTGCCGCTGCCATTGCGCGATCTGCATCGGTGATAGTGGCTTCTGCAACCGTCGCATACGCTTCGGCTGTGCCAGGGTTCATGACGGTCAGCGCTTGCTCTGAATCGCACCACTCACCATCAATATAATTAAGGTAATGCATCATATTACTGCTCCAGTGCCGCTTTCACTTGCTTTGCCAACCAGGTTTGAAAGAAATGCGTCGGAACATCCATTTCTGGTGAGAACACACCACCACCAAAGCCAGGTGAGTAACGACCTTCCTGCATGCCCTCGACCGCTCCAATATCTTCGCCGAATACGACTCGCCATGACTCAACGGTAGCAGTACGGCACGCAGCGAACTCATCTTTCGTTGCTTCATCACCCACATAGAAAACACGTAGGTGCTCAACACTTTTATTCGCAGTGATTGGTTCAATCATCATCGCAAAGGCATGATCGGCTTGAATACCAAGCAACACGTTTGGAAAGAGTGCAACATATTCTGCATGACGCAGTTTATCTTCTGGCCAGCTTGGAAATTTAGGTAAGTGTGTTCCTGCAGTATCAGAGAGGTTGTATGCGAGACTACCTTGGC
Organism: Vibrio sp. Vb0667; assembly: GCF_033391095.1. Classification (NCBI taxonomy): domain Bacteria; kingdom Pseudomonadati; phylum Pseudomonadota; class Gammaproteobacteria; order Vibrionales; family Vibrionaceae; genus Vibrio; species Vibrio sp. Vb0667. The sequence goes on from NZ_JAWPOL010000006.1 coordinate 127,243, forward strand.
CAGAAAAACGCTCTGCAAACATGATGTTGTAGTGATCCTCTAGGCGAGAATAACTGTTCAAACTCGGATGCACCCAAGGTAAGTGGTAAGCTTCACAGTAGTTTTCTACGGCAAGCTTCCAGTTACTTTTCACTTCTATCTCTAAGTTGCCACCCATGTTCACGCGGCGAAGAAGCCCTAATCCTTCTTCACCTAAGAATTGCTGCCAACGTTGCTCTAGCGGCGCGATATGGTCTTCAAAGCTTTCTGCATTGCCCGATAAGTTGACGAATACCATGTCCATCCAAACGGCTGAACGAAGTGGCTTAAGGCCGTGCTTTTCACACTTAAATCGATCATCTTTGTGTTTTGCGATACCACCAATGTGTGGTGTGCCTTTTAGATTGCCGTCAAGATCGTACGTCCATGAATGGTAAGGACAGCGAATCATTCCTTGAACTTCGCCTGCCTCATGAACCAGCTTCATACCACGATGACTACATACGTTGTGGAAAACTTGGACTTCACCTTGGCGATTTCTCATCATGAGTAGTGGAAGATTCATGAAATCAAGTGGCATCACATAACCATTTTTAAGCAGGTCTGATGCAAAACCAATACATACCCAAGTGTTACCAAACACCTGATCACGCTCAAAAGTAAAATACTCTTCGCTGGTGTAGGCCTGATTCGGCATTCCTGTTGCTTCACTGATTGGGTTCAGTACATTATCAACAAGTTCAACAGGAATAATGGTTTGGTTGACATTGCTCATATTCATATCTCCGAGAGTCGAGTTGCATCCAGTGCGTACAACATCGTGTTGTGTTAGTGGAGATGATTTTGATTAACAACCCGGCAACAAACAAACGACTTTTTCGCCGGGCTTGGATGAGTTTTTGTCATTCATGCATTGATCTCGAACAAAAAAATAACCTTTTAATTAACAATGATCTTCTTGTCATGATTAATACTCATTAACCGATGAGTATTAATCAGTTGAAACACAAAAGCCCTCTCTCTACTCTCTTTCAAAAATTAACAATAACGCAACAAACAATAACGCTAAAACAAACGCACTGTGAGGGATGCCTATGAGAGCAACATCTGGGATATTGAAAGGACTCAATCCGACTGTGACTATCGCATCAAAGATCGTCGTTATCGGTTTTGTACTTTTCTGCGCCATTCTCGCCAACCAAGCGGGCCAATACTTCGAAACGATTTCCGGCATTTTGCTGCAGAATATGAAGTGGTTTTACATCGGACTTGTTTCACTCGTTGTCGGTTTTCTTCTTTACCTTATGGTTAGTCGATATGGGCATATTCGTTTGAGTAAAGATGACGAAAAACCAGAGTTTAGTTATTTGTCTTGGGTATCCATGCTTTTTTCCGGAGGCATGGGGATAGGCTTGATTTTCTGGTCGGTCGCCGAACCGATGTGGCATTACGCTGACAACCCATTTACTCAAGGCCTGACCAATGAAGCCGCAACAACATCAATGAAACTGACATTCTTTCACTGGGGCCTACATCCTTGGTCTGTCTTTATCATTGTGGCACTCGCATTAGCTTACTTTTCCTACCGTAAAGATCTGCCTTTTACCCTACGCTCTATCTTGTACCCTTTGATTGGTGATCGTATTTATGGGCCTATCGGACACACGGTTGATATCCTAACAGTCGCGGTGACCGCTTTCGGTATATCTCAAACCTTGGGGATGGGAGTTATCCAAATAAACTCTGGTTTGAATCAAGCCTTTGGTCTAGATATTAGTTTGGGGATTCAACTCTTTATTATCGTTTCCCTTTGTACTTGTGCGGTTGCGTCGGTGCTATCTGGTGTAGGAAAAGGTATTCGCCGTTTATCAGAATGGAACATGCTGCTCTCACTCGCACTCGTGCTAGTCGTACTTTACATTGGCCCAACTCGCTATATCTTAAATACGCTACTCGAAAGTACGGGGCTTTATGCACAAAACATTGTCGGTATGAGCTTATGGAGCGATGCACAGAATGACTCTGGCTGGCAAAACTGGTGGACGGCTTATTACTGGCCTTGGTGGATGACTTGGGCACCTTTCGTTGGCATGTTTGTGGCTCGTATCTCTAAAGGACGCACAATACGTGAACTTATCGGCGGTGCTCTCATCGTACCCACGCTGATCACGTTTTTATGGATTTCAGTATTTGGTGGTGCAGCGTTGAAGGTAGAGCAAGACGCTCGTGTTGCTCATCAAGAGCAAGTCACTGCGGCACAAGAAGCCAAACAAACACCACCTGCGGATTTCTCTGGCGGCCCGATTCTTGAAGCGACTAAAGCCGATACGACACGCGCTTTGTTTACGCTATTCGACAATCTAGATACAGGTATGTTTGGTAAACTCCTTAGCGTGCTTGCGTGTCTATTGCTCGGTACTTATTTCATTACCTCCGCAGACTCGGGTACCTTGGTTCTATGTACCCTCGATGCCGCTGGGCACAGTGAGCCTCCTACGTCTATACGCGTATTGTGGGGAATCATGATCGCTGCCATTGCGGGAGTGCTTCTATATGCAGGAGGGTTAAAAGCAATGCAAACAGCCTCCATTATTGCCGGTTTCCCTATCGCGATTTTTATCGCAGTGATGAGCTTAACGCTGTTTCATAGTATTCGACGCGAACCTAAGCCATGGGCAATGCTTCCAGAGCACGTTCACCCAGAGCAAGAGAAACTTGATGGTCCTGTTGAACCGCTTGTTGAAAGCAAAACAGTGGTTTCCGAGCCTATCGCTTCAACATCCTCACTAAAAGATGATTCCACACTCAATCAGGGACCAGTACTAAGTTAGTGCGTCGTTTCATCAATCAATTAAAACAAAGCGGGAACTGGTACTCCCGCTTTTTAACATGACCAAACTCTGTTATTTTCTCTGCTTATTGATTTAGGCTAAACCTCGATCACCCACCTCATCTGGCAACTGTTGCAAAAGCCACTCTCTAAAACGCTTGACGCTTGCTGGGATTAAACCTCTATTTTTAGGTTCAAGCATAGAGAAATTGGAAGGTGTTGAAAGCACGTGTTCGACTGGCCTAACTAAAGCACCGCTTTGTAAATAGTCGTCCACTAATGACCCCCAGGCTAACGCGATTCCCTGACCATTAATTGCCGCTTGTAACAGCATTGGATAGTTATTGATGTTCATGCGATTACGAGGCGAAATATTTGGCAATCCTACACTCGCAAACCACTGCTCCCAATTCACCCAATCTCTTTGAGACTCTTCCAGATAGAGTAACGTTTTATTGAAGATTTCTTCTGGCTTACTAGGCTGGCCGATTTTCTCTAGATAAAGCGGGCTACACACAGGGAATACTTCTTCTGAAAATAGCGTTGTCACGTCCATTTCCGCAGGTGGAGTGCGACAATAAAACAAGGCGATATCGCAATCTAATCGGCGTAAGTCCAACACATTATCTGAGGCCAATATCCTTATATCGATGTCATCATGTTCATTTTGAAATTGAGCAACCTTAGGCAACAACCACAAGGCTGCCATTGCATTTGTCGTCGCAACCGTGATCTTTTGTTCGCCCTGCCACTTCTTCACTTCACCCGTGATTTGAGCAATATCGAGCAAAGATTGGCTGACAGCTTGATAATATTGAAGACCTGTAGGCGTTAAATTAATGCTTCGATTGGCTCGCGTGAACATAGCCTTGCCTAAGTATTCTTCTAATTGTCTAATTTGGCGACTGATAGCACCTTGGGTCACGTTTAGCTCGTCAGCGGCTAATGTAAAACTCAAGTGCCGCGCCGACGCTTCAAACGCAACGAGGCTATTTAAAGGTGGGAGGGGTTTGATTTTCATGTATCTTCCAGTAAGGCAGTATTGTAATTATTTTTATTCCCGGCAATCTTATGTTGCACGTGGATAATGCCATTCTGGACAACACCTCAAAAACGACAATTTATAAATGATAAAAAATAGAGATGAATCATAAATTGTTGTGAGAGAGACTGCCGTATACAGTTTCGTGGCTACAACGAGCACAAAAAGAGGAGCAGTTACTCCTCTTTTGTCTAGCCTTTTGCTCACTTTGTACGAGTTAGCCCATTTACCCTATTGCCAGTTTAGTACTCGCGTAACGCGCTTTTTTCTTTCTTGGACTGGCTAAGAAGTACGCTAATGTAAGAGGCCCTAATCGTCCCATAAACATCATGAAGATGATCACTAACTCACCCGGTTCGGACAAACTGCCCGTTAAGCCTCGCGATAACCCAACCGTACCCAGTGCCGAGACCGCTTCGAACATAATGTCTAACATAGACGCTTTCTCTGTCAGTAACAGCGTGAATATGGCAAACCAAGTCACCCCCACCGAGATCAGAGTCAGCGCCAATGCCTTGCTGATGGTCTCTTTGGGAATCTCGCGTTGAAAGGCATAGGTTGCTTCATCGCGACGCAAATAGCTGTAAGTCGCCAAGACTAACACTATAAATGTCACAACTTTAATGCCACTTGCCGTACTCAATGATCCACCGCCGATAAACATCAACACCAGAATGATCGCCGTTGTGGCATCTTCCAACTGATCGATAGCTAAAGTGTTGAACCCTGCCGTTCTTGGCGTCACCGCTTGAAACCACGATGCCCACCATTTCCCTGCTTCGCTCAACGGGGCAAGCGTGTTGGGGTTGTCATATTCAATCAGATAAATCGCGATAAGTGCCACCACGTTAATGATCATCGTGCCTAAGATCATCATTCGACTGTAAACGGTGAGTCGATGCCAACGGCGATTGCGTTTTAAGTCAATCCAAACCGAGAAGCCTAAACCACCAATAATGAACAAACTGGTAATGGTGAAGTTAACGACCGGGTCGTCCACGTAAGGCATTAAGCTATCGGCACTCAACGCAAAACCTGCATTGTTAAACGCACTGATGGTGTAGAAGAAACCATGGAACAAACTGGTTTCCCAGCCCAGCTCTTCACTCCAATAAACGCTCAAAATAGTGAAACCAATAAGTTCAACGAGCAGAGCGAACATCAATACAGATTTAGCAGTGGCAATGAGTGTCGATGAATCAGTCTGGTTGAACGCCTCTCTCGCGACTGCTCGCTCCAAAAAGCCAATTTTTCCGCCCAGAGCCAGCAAGGTCACGATAGCAAACGTCATCAAACCTAGGCCACCACATTGAATCAGGAAAGCAATAACCACTTGCCCAAAAGGCGTAAACGCCGTGCCCGTGTCCACCACAACTAATCCCGTCACCGTAATGGCCGATGTTGCTGTAAACAGGCTTTGAATCCAAGTGATGGGCTCTGTGGTGGCAATCGGCAGTTTGAGTAAGACCGTGCCGAGCATGATCAAGCACGCAAAGCTGAGGCTAAGTATTAATGGCGGTGCGCCCAACAATTTTTTGCCCGCTTTGGGTTTTCGCTCGATTGGGATAACAGAGGGATGCCACAAAACCATGTTACACCAACCTTGGAGCGACGTATTTCAGCTCAGCGCGACTACCGCAAAGCAACAGCGTGTCGAACTCATTAAGCACAAACTCATCATTGATATTGGTGTAGACGGCTTCTTCGCGCTTCACCAAGATAGGCTGAATGTTGTAACTGCCTCGGCTGATCAACTTAGAAAGCGGCGTATCGTGCAGATTGGATTTAACGTGGATTTCCACCACATACAAACCATGCCCCATTTCCAAATAGTTGTTCACCATCGGATAGTTGAGTGCCTGCGCGACTCTTACGCCCATCTCCTCTTCCGGATGAATAATGCGTTGTACACCAAGCTTAGACACGATGGTGTGGTGTGCTTTGGTGCTCGCTTTGACCCAAATAGATTTCACACCCAGATTTTTCAGCGCCAGCGTACACAACAAACTGGCTTGCATGTCTTCGCCAATCGCCACCAACACCACATCACTGTTCGCTAACGCTAACTCTCTGAGTGCACCTTCGTCTGTTGCGTCACATATGACCGCTTGCGTTAACTCTTCGACGTATTTTTCGACGATTTTCGGGTCGCTATCCACCCCCGTTACGGTGTGTCCAAGATGAATAAGTTCTAAGCTGGCGGCAACGCCAAATCGCCCTAGACCAATTACTGTAAAGTGAGCCATATCAATACCTAACTGTGTTTTATGTATAGAAAATGCTAATGCGTTAAGGGTTAGACTGATTTTCCGTCACGGAAAATAGGCAACACGAATCCTGTTCGAGTGCCGATAACCAGCACTAAACCTTGGCATTAACGTTGATTAAATTTGGAATTTAGTGGTGCTTGGACGCCTCTAGCACTAAACGATAACCCAACCCCGGCTCGGTTTTTAATAGCCGCTGTTCGTCAGCACTATCGTTCAGTTTTTTGCGTAGTTGACTCACTAACACACGTAAGTAGTGAGTATCTTCGACATGACTTTTTCCCCAAATCACCGCTAGCAAATGAGTTTGCTCAATGAGTTTTCCCGGCTTGAGAATCAACTGTTCAATGAAAGAAAACTCTTTCTTGGTGAGTGGAATTTCCCTCTGATCCAACCAAAATTGGTGAGTACTTTTGATGATTTTGACTCGGCCAGCCACCAGCTCATCAGCGACGGTTTGCTCATCCACCAAATCTCGAACCAGCACTTTGATGCGCGCGATGAGCTCTTTTACGCCAAAAGGCTTGCTCAAGTAATCATTCGCGCCTGCTTCTAAAAGGCGGATTTTTTCCTCTTCTTGATCGCGAGCTGTCAGCACTAGCACTGGCGTTTTATACGTCTGACGAAGCGTAGTGAGAAACTCCGCCCCATCGCCGTCGGGCAAGCCTAAATCTAGCAGAATGACGTGCGGCGAATACGCTTCGAAACACGCTTTGGCTTCTGCAATGGTACTCGCGCCAATGTAATCAAACCCTTCAGCAGACAGCGAAATTCGAATAAAGGTATGAATGCGAGGCTCATCGTCCACGACTAAAACTTTGTAACTCACGCCTGCTCTGCTCCTTGATTGAGTGGAAGTCGAATGCGGATCAGCGTCCCTTCTGATACTGGCATAGATTGAATATATCCTTGGTGTGCGGTGATGATGCCTTTGGCAACCGCGAGTCCCATTCCGGTGCCTGAATCGGCCGATTTGTTGTTCGCGCCGGAATAGAAAAGGTTGAATATTTTTTCCGCATCTTCAGCTTTGATGCCAATCCCCATGTCCCGAACATCAATCACGCACGACGAACCCTGCTTAGAAAGTGAAACCTCAACAGATTCATTCTCTGGCGAAAATCGCATGGCATTATCCAGCACATTAAAAATCGCTTGTTCGATGAGCGAACGACTTACTGACAAATAGCCAACGGCATCATCCATATTCATGGACACTTTCTCGGTGTAATTTGGCAAACGAGAAACCGCATCCCGCACAATATCTGCAATCAGCTCATCTTTTTTGGTAATTTTTAATGTGCCGTGCTGGAGCTTAGTCGCCTGTAAGAGGTTCTCGATATATTGATGCAAGCGATGGCTTTCTGAAGTCGCACTGTCGAGCAATTCTTTGCGCTCTAAGTCATTGAGCTTGGGCATGTACTCGTTGAGTGTGGTCAGTGTTCCAATAATGGTTGCCAGCGGCGTGCGTAGGTCATGGGACACCGATAGCAGGATGCTGTTTTGCAGCTTGGTTTGTTTTAACTCTCCCTGCTGGCGACGATAAAGATCCGCAAAGGTGCTGGTGATAAATGCCACCACCATAAACACGACTAAATTAAAAATGTCTTCCGGACGAAACATCTGCAAAGAGTAACGAGGCGTCGTGAAAAAGAAGTTGAAGCTCAACGCTTCGATCACCGCCGCCGCATAAGCGAATCGCGAGTTGCATTGAAACGCCACTACCACGACCGCTAACTGTAAAATCAGCAGGACTGCGGCTGTAGAGCCAAACAGTTGGTCTAACAACCATGAGACGACAACCGCGCCAACAATCACGGTAGTAGAAAAGAGAAAGGTGTTATCTCGCCATTGAACAAACATAAAATACATCAACCAAAATTCGATGTAGAAAACTTTAGCAAAAGCCCATTCGGAGTTCGCGTAAAAAAAGCGTAAAAAATTCAATAACGACAGTGAGTTATAAACATAATCATCATTAAGTTGGCCTAACTTAATGAATAATCACAAGTTAACGTTGCCCATTAACGCCTACTTACTCGGTATAAACGACAGACACAAAAAAGAGGAGCATTTGCTCCTCTTTCGTGTAGCGTCATATTAGATGACTTGCAGTTGAGCATCACCTTGCTCAGACAAAAATCCGCCGGTTTGATGCTTCCACAACTGAGCGTAAACACCACCCAATTGCAGCAGCTCGTAATGCGAGCCTTGCTCAATGATTTTGCCGTCATCCATTACAATCAAACGATCCATCGCGGCAATCGTTGATAAACGGTGAGCAATCGCAATCACTGTTTTTCCTTCCATCAGAACTTCAAGGTTTTCTTGAATTGCCGATTCTACTTCTGAATCAAGTGCAGACGTTGCTTCATCCATGATCAAAATTGGCGCGTTTTTCAGCAGAACGCGAGCAATCGCCACACGTTGACGCTGACCACCAGACAGCTTCACACCGCGTTCACCCACTTCAACGTCATAGCCAACGTTACCTTGCTCGTCTCGTAGAGATTGAATGAAATCATGAGCATGTGCTTTCTCAGCAGCTGCGATAACGGCATCCATTGAAGCATCTGGATCACCGTAAAGAATGTTCTCTTTAATTGAGCGATGTAGCAAAGAGGTGTCTTGCGTGATCATACCGATGTGTTGGCGAAGCGACTCTTGTTCAACTTGAGAAATGTCCTGTCCATCAATACAAATCTTACCGCTATTTACGTCGTAAAAGCGCAGCAACAAGTTGACCAACGTGGATTTACCTGCCCCAGAGCGACCGACAATGCCGACTTTTTCGCCCGGTTTGATAGTCAGATTCAAGTTCTCAAATACTGCCTTCTCATCACTGTAGTTAAAACCTACGTGATCAAAGCAGATCTCACCTTGAGAGATTTGCAAAGGCTTAGCATTTGGTACGTCTTTCACTTCAACATCGTTTGAAATCGTATTAATACCGTCTACTACTGTACCGATGTTTTCAAACAGTGCGCTAACTTCCCACATGATCCACTTCGACATACCTTGTACGCGCAACGCAATACTGATGGCAATCGCAATAGCACCAATTGTTACAGCGTGATCTAGCCATAGATAAACCGAAATGGCACTAATAGACATCAGCAGCAAATAGTTGATGGCATCCACACTAAACAGTAAACAAGTAACCATGCGCATTTGGCGGTAAACCGTCACCAAAAATTGCTTCATGCTGCTTTCTGCGTATTCCAACTCTCGTTGCGAGTGCGCGAATAGCTTTACGGTAGATATGTTGGTGTAAGAATCGACAATGCGCCCAGTCATTACAGAACGAGCATCCGCTTGCTCTGTCGCTACTTGTTTCATTTTAGGGATAAAGTAGAACTGGATAACCGCGTACATTCCTATCCAAATCACAATAGGCAACATTAGCAAACCATCGGCTTCGCCCATCATCCAGAGCATCGAAAGAAAATAAACGCTGATATAAACCAGTACATCCACCAGCTTCATGACCGTTTCTCGTACCGCTAACGCACTTTGCATCACTTTGGTCGCAACTCGGCCTGCAAAGTCACGCTGGAAAAATCCAACCGCTTGTTTTAGCAAGTAACGGTGAATCAACCAACGGATAGACATCGGGTAGTTACCCAATAACGTTTGGTGCATCACCATTGAGTGGACAAAACCGAGAGCTGGCATCACAACCGCCACTAAGAACAGCATCATTAGCATGCGATCACCCTGGTCTTGCCAGAATGTTGCGCGATCTTGATTAGAGAGAATATCGACGAGCTCGCCCATATAACGCAACAGCGTCACCTCAGTAATGGCAATAAGCGCACTGAACACAGCCATAACGAGTAAAGGGGCTTCAAAGCCACGAGTGTAAAAACGACAAAAGCCAAATAGCGTCTTCGGTGGCTTTTCGGTTTCCATCTGGGGAAAGGGTTGGGTCAGCTTTTCAAACCAATTGAACATAACAATGACTTTAGGTACCGCGAATGAATTTGCGAACGTTTTACTATCTTTTGATACAAAAGTCAGTAAAATACCGAAACAAAAGCTCAAATGATAATAATTACAATTAAGCTTAGCGTTAATCATAATTATCGGGAATAGATTTATGCAAAAGAATAACTCACTGACCATCGCTATCCGCAACGCGTTGGTTTGTGCTTTAGCACCTACAGCAGTGGTTGCATTCACAGCACAAGCTCAAGAAGACGTCGTACAAGATGACGTGATTGCCATGGAGACCATAACGGTCACCGCGCAAGCACTTAAAGTAGAAACCCCTGCAGCAGAAACGCCGCGCAGCGTATCTATCATTTCTGAAGATGAACTTCGTGTTCGTGCACCGAAAAAGCTAGATGAAGCATTACGCTACACGTCTGGTGTAACCGCTCAGCCTTATGGCGCAGACAACGACACTGATTGGTTCAAAGTTCGTGGATTTGATGCAGCGACTTACCTAAACGGCAACCGCCTATTCCGCGATGGTTACTACACATGGTTGGTCGAACCTTACGGCCTAGAAAGTGTAGAAGTCGTTAAAGGTCCATCGGCTATTCTGTTTGGTGAATCGGCACCAGGCGGTATCGTGAATGCTGTTCAGAAAAAACCAACGTTTACGCCTCAAGGCGAAGTAAAAGTCGAAGTTGGCAACAACCAACACCAATCCGTAGGTTTTGACATTGCTGACGAAGCAAACGACGCAGGCACTGTGCGCTATCGTTTGGTTGGCTTGATGACAAGCCAAGATGGTGAACTGGACGGCACAAACAACGAGCGTTTCTACCTAGCGCCAAGTGTCGAGTTCGACATTTCTGACCGTACAATGCTGACCGTTTTGGCAACTTACCTTCATGATGACGGTGTACCAACTAACCCATTCTTCCCAGCTGCAGGTACTCTGATTGGTTCTAACTTTGGCAAAATCGATCCTTCGACTAACCTTGGTCAACCAAACTACGATAAATACGAACGCACGCAGTTTTCTCTAGGTTACTTACTAGAGCACGACATCAATGACACGTGGTCACTCTCGCAAAACCTCAACTACGGTTCGAATGAGTTGTTCTTGCGCAGCTCTTACGCGTTCTCAAACAACGATCCAGCGAAAGAAGAATTAACGCAAGGCATCGTATTCCGTGACGGAAAAAACCAGAGCATCACGTTCGATAACAATGCTGTCGGCAACTGGATGACAGACAACGCAGAGCACACAGTGCTTATCGGTATGGATTTGCAATTCCACAAAACCGATGGCGACGAGCAGGACAACTACGCATTTGGCACCATCAATCCGTGGAACCCAGTTTACGGCAACTTCACCCCTCTTGATCCTGCCGACAACGTGAAACGTGAGATTGAGAAATCTCAAGCAAGTCTCTATTCACAATACCAATTGAAACTGCATGAACAGTGGATTGGTAACATCGGTGCTCGTTACGACTGGGTGAAAACAGAAAACTCTGGCAAAGGCGCTACCGTTGATCAAAGTGAATCTCGTGATGATGGTCAGCTATCTCTAAGTGCGGGTGTGATGTACCTTGCAAACAATGGCCTGTCACCTTACGCAAACTACTCTCAGTCGTTTGAAGTGATCAGCACTATTGATACGGCAACCAATGAACTTTACAAACCGCTGGAAGGCGAGCAAGTAGAAGTGGGGGTGAAGTATGAGCCAAGCTTTATGGATGGCTTTATCAACCTTGCATGGTTCGACATCACGCAAAAGAATGCATTGGTCACAAACCCATCAACATGGATTGCGACACAAACAGGTGAAGTGACATCTCAAGGTGTTGAGCTAGAAAGCACGGCGCAGCTAACCGACGATCTAAAACTGATGGCAAGCTACACCTACACTAAAGCGAAAACAGATGAGAGCTTTGGCCAAGGTAAAAAACAAGCCGCACTTATTCCTGAGCACCAAGCTTCTGCATGGGTAGACTACAGCGCCTACAGCCTGATTCCAGGCCTCAATATCGGTACTGGTGTGCGCTACGTAGGTGAGTCAAAAGATAACCCTAAGAGCTCGAACCTAACGGTTCCTTCAGTCACTCTTTGGGATGCGTCAGTCACTTACGACATCACTTCACAGTGGCAAGCACAGCTAAACGTGAACAACATCCTAGATAAAGAGTTTGTTTCAGGTTGCGATTACTGGTGTTACTACGGCCAGTCTCGCTCTGTTATGCTAAACGCAAACTACCGCTGGTAATTGTACTTCTACTCCCCTCTATTGAGGGGAGTTTTCTCCTAAGAGCCATCCATGTTTCAACTGTCTAATATTGAGATCGTGCGAGGTGGACGTCAGATCCTCGGCATCGAACAACTTAACATCCCAACAAATGAGCTAACGGTCGTTTTAGGCCATAACGGTTCAGGTAAGTCGACACTGGTGAACCTGCTTTCTGGTCAAATGCCACCAGATAAAGGCACGGTAACACTAAACGATACTTCCCTTTCATCACTCAAAACCAAAGAGTTGGCAAAACAGATCGCCTATTTGCCACAAAAGCTGCCCTCTTCAGCTGGTTTAACGGTAGAAGAGCTAGTGCGCTTAGGTCGCTTTCCGTGGCGTGGGGCACTTGGTCGTTGGAAAACTGAAGACAAACAAATCATCACGCAGGCTATGGAACGAACAGGAGTTACACCTTTTGCTCAAGCTTTGGCGGATGACTTATCGGGCGGCGAGCGCCAACGCGCTTGGGTGTCTATGCTACTGGCTCAACAATCGCCAATTTTAATTCTCGATGAGCCAACCTCGGCGCTCGATGTTCACCATCAGTTTCAACTAATGGCGCTGCTGGCAGAACTGAATCGAACCGAGAACGTAGGCATTATCGTGATCCTGCACGATCTGAACTTAGCCCTGCGCTACGCCACCCACATTGTTGCGCTCAAAAAAGGTAAAATTGCCTTTGAAGGCAACGCCGACATGTTGTTAGACGAGGCACGCCTTTCTAAACTATATGAGTCACCAATTAAGCTGATTGAGCACCCAAGCCCGGCTAACACATTAGCGAGCCAAAAGGTGGCTGTTGTATGCGCATAATAGCTCGTTTACTTACTGTGGTTACACAATCTGCTTTTCTCCTCGTATTTTTTATGACCAATGCACATGCAGTCATCACCGTTACCGATGAATATGGTGAGCATAGTTTTGAGCAAGCGCCTCAACGCGTTGTTGCCTTAAACTGGGACATCTTAGAACAAGTTTTGGCGCTAAACTTAGAACCAATCGCAGCCCCAAATTTACCAGGCTACCGCCAATGGGTCGTCAATCCAACCGCACCAAAGTCAATTGAAGATATTGGAACCCGAGCAGAGCCCAACTTAGAAAAAATAGCCAGTTTAAAACCAGATATCATTCTTGCTGCGTCTCCACAGCAAGACTTGATTCCGTTACTCAAACAAATTGCTCCGGTAATCTATTTACCTAATTTTTCTGAAAATGAGGCCGCAGCTGAAACGGCCATTCGTCACTTTCGTACGCTCAGCAAGCTATTCAATAAAGAGGCACTTGCTGAACAGAAACTGGCAGAATTAGATGCTTCATTTGCGCAGATGCGCCAGCGAATTCGCCACTATTACTCTTCTCCACTCAGCGTTCTTGTGATGCGATTTTCAACCCCGAATACTGTATTACTTGCAACCGAAAACTCCACCACTGACTACGTGGTTAGAAAACTGGGATTACAGGCTCCAATTAAAGAGGACCCACGTGCGTGGGGAGTAAAGCAAGATCGAATCAATCGGCTTCAGAGCCTTCAAAACAGCTACGTTCTCTACGTACAGCCTTTCCCAGAAGAACGAAAACTGAAAGAGTCGCCACTTTGGCAAGCGATGCCGTTTGTGAAAAAGCAGCGGGTAAATTCAGTCAGAGCAGTGTGGGCGTATGGCGGTGCCATGTCTTTGCAATACACCGCTGAAGCGATTACCGACAGTCTAATAGAGTTGGCACCAGAACAATGAGAACGAAACATTATATTGGTTATCTGGCGCTGATTACGTTACTTAGCGTCTTTAGCCTACAAATTGATACTAATTTATCACTTTTCGAACAATGGCAATTATTAACAAAACCAGAGGTAGCAACCGAGTTTCGTGACGTATTCTTTACGCAAGCGCAGCTTCCTAGGTTAAGTATGACCCTGCTTGTTGGTGCCATGCTTGGTCTCACCGGCAGCTTAATGCAGCAATTAACGCAGAATAACCTCACCTCGCCGTTGACTCTTGGCACCTCTTCTGGTGCTTGGCTTGCATTAGTCGTGGTAAACATTTGGTTCGTCGATTGGGTAGCCGATTACTCTGCATTAGCCGCAATGATGGGGGCTTTAGTGGCGTTTGGCCTGATCGTATCAATTGCCGGCGTGCGTAATATGACAGGTTTGCCGCTGGTCGTTTCGGGGATGGTGATCAATATCTTGCTTGGTTCTATCGCCACAGCCATTATTATTTTAAACGCCCAGTTCGCACAGAATATTTTTATGTGGGGAGCAGGAGACCTCTCTCAATACAGCTGGGATTGGTTTGAGTGGTTATTACCTCGCTGCGCTATCGCAATCGTAATTTTGATCGTCGCACCACGTATTCTGACCTTAATGAAACTAGGACAAGAAGGCGCAGCAGCCCGAGGCTTAGCGGTATTACCCACGTTTGGTGCATTAATGGTGATGGGTATTTGGCTGGTATCTGCCTCAATCACCGCAGTTGGCATTATCAGCTTCATCGGATTACTGACACCCAATATTGCCAGAGCGATGGGAGCAAGAACACCGCGCGACGAATTGATCAGCAGCATGCTTTTGGGCGCAATGCTACTAATCATCACAGACTCTGCCGCTATCTCGCTGAGCTTATGGTTAGAGGAAACCATTCCTAGCGGCGTAGCGGCTGCAGCTATTGGCGCTCCCGCTTTAATTTGGTTTACTCGTAAAAAACTGACGGCAACCGATCAACTTAACCTTTCAATGAGCCAAGGAAAAACGGCGCTTTCTAAACGCGCGGTATGCAGCATTGCGCTATTCAGTCTGGTTGGGATTCTAGCTTACTCATTCGTTACCCATGGTATAAACGGAATTCAATGGTCTGTGCCAGGTGAGTTCCAATGGCAATTGCGCTGGCCGCGCATGTTAACCGCACTTTCTGTCGGTATTGCTCTATCCGTTGCCGGAATCATTTTGCAACGCATAGTTTACAACCCTCTGGCAAGTCCCGATATTCTCGGTGTGTCTTCCGGAGCCACGTTTGCCATTATTACGACAGGAGTCATCGCTGGGTCGCTTCTCTCCGCATTTAGCTGGGGTATCGCTTTTTTCGGAAGTATGTCCGTATTGATGTTATTGCTGATTATCGGTAAACGAAGCCATTTTAATCCATCTAACTTCGTGTTGTCCGGCATCGCGCTAACGGCACTACTAGAAGCCCTCGTTCAATTTTCGCTAGCTCAAGGTTCTGGTGACAGTTACAAAATTTTATTGTGGTTAACTGGTTCAATTTATCGAGTCACAGCCGACACCGCACTGATGCTATGTTTGGCCATAATAGTTCTGCTTGCCGCTGTATTCTCGATTTCTCGTTGGCTAACACTAATTTCCATCGGGCGACAATTCTCAAATGCACGAGGGCTTAACCCTACCGTAGCCAATACGCTTATGCTCACCATCGTTGCTTTGTTATGCGCCTTTTCTACCGCTACAGTTGGTCCAATATCTTTTGTTGGCTTGGTCGCTCCCCATATGGCGATGATGTTAGGAGCAAGAAAAGTGAAAGAGCAACTGTGTGTCGGTGCCTTAATTGGCGCAACCCTAATGTTGTGGGCAGATTGGCTAGGACAAATCGCTATTTATCCAAGTCAGGTCGCAGCTGGCACGTTGGTCGCTATTATAGGCAGCACTTACTTCCTATTTTTAATGCTGAAGAGTAAATTCAGCTAAGTTGGGAATATTGTTACAGCCTAAAAATACGCTAAGAAAAACAAACCCCGCTATTTTGATAGCGGGGTTTGAAATGAAAGGCGAAGTACGATGCTCTATTCTTCTCGCACTACAGGAAAACGTTGCTCATAAAGTTCCATAAAGTCCTTACGAATTAAGTGCTCTAAGTGGTTCGCTTTATCGGTTGGGCAGAAAATCATCACGTGCAGAATTTGTTCACCATTAATGTTGCTAGAAATATGCATATGTGGCTCAGAACCAGGAAGGTCAACACCGGCATGTTTTTCAATCATCGCATTGTAACGATGTGCAACATCAGCAAAGTAACTGCAATGTTCTTCAATTTTATCAGTTAAAATCGGTAACAGTGGATACAAATTGACGAAGTCTTTCACCACTACAGAAAAGTTGTGGTAAACGTACCGCTTCATGAAGTTGAGGTTCTTTACTGGATAGGTAAAGAACATACTATTAGGCAATGTCGCTGTTTTGCCGGTGTAATGATATTGCCCGTGATGCAGGTCGATCTCTTGAATCACCGTCGCCATCATATTGTGCTCAATCACTTCACCACACAACTTTCCGACCTCAATCCAGTCTCCAACGCGAAAAGAACGCGAACTTGCTCTTTGAATCGAACCCGTAAAACACAAAATGATTTCTTTGGATGCCACTACAATGGCAACGGCAATCGCCGTTACACTCAGAGCAAACTCGTTAATTTCTGATTGCCATAAAATAAATAAAATCAGTAATGTAACAGCGAAGGTGCCATTTTTAGTTCTGGACATCCAACTACGCTGATCTTCTGAGAGAAAAGCGTGATCACCACGAATCATCGATAAAATTGCACGACGAATTAACCACATAATCGCAAAGATCAGTGCGGTAAAAATCAATTTATGAGTGAGAAGAAAATCGACAACTAACTGCACTTTCTCCATTCCACGGCTCCCTCGAATAAAAATACGGCCCAGTAACAGCTAACGATAACAAATTATTTTGTCTGTTGTCCGTGCTCACTCAAGTCTTTTTGAAATTACTCCTCTCTAAAGGCGCGATTCATGCTTTCTGTAATTGGCTTTATTAGGTAGCTCAATGGCGTTCGTGGCTCAGATAAAATAAGCACTTCGGCATTCATGCCTGAGGTTAAACGATGTTTTGTCACATCTTCCGGTGAAATTGCAATTCTAGCGAGATAAAAATCTTCTTGGTTTTCTTGCGAGAGCTTATCGGCAGAAATCGTCAGCACAGTACCGTCTAAAGGTGCCAACGTCCGTGCATTCAGAGCGGTCAGACGAACATGCGCTTGCTGGCCTGGATTCACTAAATCAATATCCTGAGGATTAACACGAGCCTCGACTAACAACTTATCGTCTTGCGGGACCAGTTCTAGTAACGTTTCACCCGAGCCAATCACACCTTTCTCGGTAAACACTTGCATGTTGACTACGCGACCAGAAATAGGTGCGTTGATCGTTGTTCTTGCGACAATATCTTGAGCGGAGCGATATTCTTCCCGAATTGCGACAATTTCCGTTTTGGTATTTCGTAGTTCCTCGACAATCTCATTCAGCCTTTCAAGCTTCAACTCTTCAATTTGCGCTAGGTTCTCATCTAACCTTTTTCTAACGGTGAGCGACTGCCTGTCTAACTGGCTTAAGGTACTTCTCACCTCCGCTGCTAAGCGCTTGAGTTGAAGTAAAGTAGATTTTCCCGAGAAACCTTTTTGCACCAAGGCTTGGTTACTGTCTATTTCTTCAGCAATAAAGTTGAGCCGTTCCGTCTCAATCACTTTGGTTTGCTGAAGGTTTTCAAGCTCTAAATTTGCTCCAGAAATACTCTGCTCAATGATACTCAGTTTACTGTCAAAGAATCGCTTTCTCGCTTCAAAGATCTTGTTTTGAACCAGTTGTGCTTCTTGGACGATATCGACACGGGGAATGCTTTCAAGATCATCAGACCATACAATCGTTGGAAGCTCATCAAGCTCCGCACTTAAACGGTTTTCCTTTGCTAGAGTATGGATAAAACGACCACTTAACGAATCCAACTTAGCCATAGCTTGACGCTTAGAAAGTTGAATTAATAACTGACCTTTTTCGACTAAATCCCCTTCCTGTACATATAGCTTTTCAATAATACCGCCTTCTAAATGCTGAATTTCTTGTCGCTTAGTGAGAACTGACAAATCACCATAAGCAATCGCTGCACTTTCTAATTTGGCTGTTGCAGCCCAGTAGCCAAGGCCTCCAAGAAAAACACTTAAGGTCACCACACCGAGTAAAATTGGTTTTCGAAAGCTTAGTCTCGCTTTGGGGCTAAAACGATATACGATCTCGGTAGAACTCTGATTAACGGTTGGCAGTTGATTGCTCATTTCTTACCCTTGGGATATCTGTTCTTTCTTCGCCCATCAAACGTTTTAATACTTCATCTTTAGCGCCGTATAACTTGACTCGGCCGTCAGCCAAATACAACAGCCTATCCATTTGTCGTAACGTACTCGGATTGTGGGCAATGACGATAATCGTTGTACTCTGTGCTTTTAAATGGGCAATCAAACGTTGATACGCAGCCTCTCCCTCACCATCGAGGTTGGCGTTCGCTTCATCGAAAATCACAATAGATGGGTCGCCATAAACGGCTCTTGCAAGAGCGATTCTCTGCCTTTCCCCCCCAGATAAACCACGGCCATTTTCACCAATAATGCAATCATAGCCTTTGTTTTTCTTGAGTATTAATTCATGACATCCTGCTAGTTGAGCCGCCTTGATGACTTTAGCGGGGTCTTCTTCTTTAAAGCGCGCGATGTTCTCTCGAATTGTGCCAGGAAATAACTCCACCTCTTGAGCGAGATACCCAAAATGCACGCCGCGATCTTCAGATGCCCATACGGAGACTTCCATTCCATCAAGAGTCACTTTACCCGCTAATGGCTTAACCGTACCTAATAACAGCCGAGCAAACGTCGATTTACCCGTACCAGAAGGGCCAATCACCCCAACAGCAACACCCGGAGGAATCGATAAGCTGATCGATG
Source organism: Vibrio sp. Vb0667 (assembly GCF_033391095.1). Classification (NCBI taxonomy): domain Bacteria; kingdom Pseudomonadati; phylum Pseudomonadota; class Gammaproteobacteria; order Vibrionales; family Vibrionaceae; genus Vibrio; species Vibrio sp. Vb0667. The sequence continues at coordinate 146,324 of NZ_JAWPOL010000006.1, forward strand.
AGAGCACTGGTTCGGTTGCTCCAGGATGGCGATAGGCCAGTCCGGTAAGCTCATAGTGTCCTTTTGGTTTAGGCAGTGGCATATCTGATTCATCTTGGCGCACGATCGCATCGATTTCTTTCAACCTTTTATAGGCGCCTTTAGCAGACATCGCGCTTCGCCACGTGCCTATCGCCTGCTCCATCGGCGATAATGCCCGACTCATTAATATGGAGCTCGCGATCATCGCCCCTGCCGTTATCTCATGTTGGATAACTAACCATGCACCACCTCCCAGTAAAAATATCTGTAATGAGCCACGTACAAACTTAGAAAAGTTAGCCATGTAGATGGACTTACCTGCAACTCGCTCTTCAAGCACATTCACTTCACTCACGCGCGACTGCCACTTCTCTAAAAATGCATTCATCATCCCCATTGCGAGAATTGAATTGGAGTTTTGCGTGGCTAATTCTGCGTTGTTGATATGAGAAATCGCTCTGACTTCGCTCTCTTGCATTGTTTTACGCGTCATCAGCTCATTGAGTAGACCTAGGCTAAACAATACGATAGATCCAAGTAACGCGATGTGACCTAGTATCGGGTGCAATAAATACACAAATAAAATAAACAGCGGTGTCCAGGGCGCATCCAACAGTGGATAAGGTGCTTGACTGCTCAAAAAGCTTTTGATGTTCTGAATGTCTCTCAGAGTTTGCGAGGTATAACTCTTCCCGGTATGTGATTGATATTGAATCGTGCGCTTGAGCATGAAAGCGGAGAGTTTTGTATCCATCCAATAACCAAAAGATTTACTCATTTGTGCTCGTGCAATGTCGATGATGGACATGGTTAACAGCGCGACAATTACGATGACAGTGAGCAAGAATAAAGTATCGGTTGAGTAGGAGGATATCACTCGGTTGTACACTTGAAGCATGTACAACGGAATCGAGAGAACCAATAAGTTGATAAAAAGGCTAAAAACGATCAGCAAGCCCGCAAGCGTGCATAGTTTTTGTTTCACTTCTTTGAAAACCGTTTTTTGCACGACTACTTCCGTTTAACGTGAAAATTGTAGGCGCCAGAAATACTAGCGCCTAGCTTAAGGTAACCTCAAATCGCTCTAGAGTGTCCGATTAGTTCACCTCAGCATGGCAGAGCCACGCAAACTAATTCCCATCCAGAGTTATTTTCAGTCGTTTAGATTACGAACAGATCTGCACCATAGGTGTTGATGTCAGTTTCAGTCACGCCAATAAGTTTCACTGTTAGATCAGCCCCATCGGTAAACACTGCATTCCCAACTGCATCGTAGCTAAAGCTTAAATCACCAAAGTCAGTGACAGAGTCGCTAATGATGTGCAAAGAGTCTTCACCAATGGTAAAATCAACAACTTTGGCTTCGCCATGGCCACCAAACTTATCCGTGAACACAAACTTATCGCCATTGCTGCCGCCAACTAAAACGTTGTCACCAGAACCAGCAACAAGAATATCTTCACCGACACCACCATTTAATTTATTGTCACCCAACAAACCCAACAGCAAGTCATTACCGGTACCACCGCCGAGGTAGTCGTTTCCTGTACCAGCCCTAAGGATGTCATCTCCAGCACCACCAGTTAGGCGATCGTCGCCGTCGCCGCCGATCACATAATCATTACCGCCACCGCCAACAAACGAGTCATTACCACCAAAACCGATAAACAAATCATCGCCGCCATCGAAATCAGCAAATTGGTTATTTACACCTGCATCGCCTAAATACGTGTCATTGTCACTTGCGCTCATTTTTATTCCCTCTTAGCTTATTAATTGAATAGACCTTCTGTTCCACGTCTGACTAGATTCGTCACGACATGAGAAGTCTAATAGTCAACTGAATAGGAATAAGTTTGAATATGGGATGATATTTCAGACTGACATTTTAATAATAAATATAAAATTTAGTACTTTATAGAGTATTTTCTTTTTATTACAGCAAGTTAATACTAGTACTACAGGTTTCTCTTAGCCCAACTTGTAGCTTGCGTACGGTTCTTTACTTCTAACTTTCTAAAAATATTGTATAGATGTGATTTAATAGTATGCTCGCTGATAAATAAAGAATCAGCGATTTCCATATTTGAACCACCTTCTTTCAACATTTTTAAAACCTGAACTTCACGCCGAGTAAGCTCAACCTCAATAGCAGGTTCGATAATGCTATTTACTTCTCTGCCTCGATAATAATTTACTAGCTGATCAAGTAATCTTCGAGACAGCCAATTATCCCCTTTTATTATTGCTTTTAATCCCTGACAAACCTTGTCCATTGAATCTCCTGGACCAAATATACCTTTTACATGAGGCCAAGAAGCGAGTTCTTCTGTGTCTAAGTCATAACCTAGATTAAGCATTATAGTTCCTAGCACTTTATTACTATCTTTTAAATAAACTAAAGTTTCGGAAGGAATCTCAACTGAAAAATCAACAAGCAAAAAGTAGCGTTCCGGAATGAGTTCATGATAACTAGGGTTTTTAGTATCAATGATCGTTATTTTAGTTTCTGTATTTTTAGAAAGCATTTCCTTAAAGTTTTCACTCTGTAAACTTTGTTGAGTGAGCATTAGGATTTCAGGCTTTTCCATATACTGTTCCATAATGTTTCTCATACTTTCAGTGACTTAACATTCTTAAATTAGTAGTTAATCGTCAGCACTTAGTTTGATATGTAAGTGCTAGTTCACAGAGTAAAGTTATTTGCTACTTTTTTAAATTCTAAAGTTATTAAAAAGAGAACCAAAAAAAGTGTTTCTCATAAAAGAAACACTTTTAACACATTCAGGTCACAGAAATTATTAAGAGTTTACTAAATTAGGCAACCTAATATTGCAATAGCATTACACCGTTAACGAGTTGTCTGAAATATTTTCCTTTGCCCAAATAAGTGCTTGAACTCTATTTTTCACATCAATCTTCTTGAAAATATTATGTAAATGCGTTTTTACCGTATTCTCGCTGACAAATAATTGTTCGGCGATTTGTTGATTGGACGCCCCCATGGAAAGAAAGGTAATTATTTGTTGCTCTCGTTTGGTCAGAATAGCGGAAACATTCTTATTTATAGGTTTGCAATGTCGACGAAGGTAAGTAATGTACTGCTGAGAAAACTTACGGCTGAACCACATATCTCCTTGAAGCACCTTACCAATACCAACTTGCAACGTTTTTATATCATCAGAGGTATAGAAAATACCGGCCAAAGTACGCCAAGCAAAGAGATCTTCTGTCGATATGGATTGCTCACAATTAATTAAGATTTCAAGCGTGTCTTTCTGCTTGGCCGCTTTAAACTCCGCATAACGGCGAAAAATTTCATCCGTGATCACGCTGCAATCAACAATAATGGCTGATGCAAGAGATTCATGTAACACTCCGTGAATCAGATTATCTGGCGTGATTAGAGCAACACTAATACCGAGTTTGGTCTCCAATACATCTTTCAACAGAGATGACTGTAGACTTCCCTCCGTGATTAAAATAACGTTTCTTTTTTTTTGCTGCTCCATCCTGATCGCATTCCCTTGGTCGTTTTTATTGAAATACGCAATAGATTTAGATAGAGCGGTAGTATTGTCAAGTATGAAAATCACTAGTACTAATTAATAACTCATTGAAGTGTCAATAATTTTTAAGTGGCAAGTATGTGAGAGGTATTAGCATTTTTCAGACATTAAAAAAGGGAGTATAAACTCCCTTTTTGTGTTTGAGCAGGTGATTTAAACACGCACGTTAGAGGCAAAACACCACCTAACTTAGTGGATTGGAACTGCGTTTTTTTGGTTAAACTTACCAAAGTGTTGTTCTAACACTTCTGGCGTCAGCTTACCTTCCGCTTCCAGCTTTTTCAGCTCAGCGACGATCGCTTTTTGCTCTTCTAGCGACGGCAGTTTTACTTCTGGCTCCTGAGCGGTTTCTTGAGAAATTTGCTCTAGTTCTTTTTCGAAGTCATTCATAGTACTTACCTAAAATTAATGATTGAACTTTTAAACTTCGCCTATTCTATCCAACTCTATAACTTGAAGCTACCAACCATCTTGTCCAAACGAGAAGAGAGCGCTTGAAGATCGCGACTTGCATCCGCCAACTCTTCTGCTGTCGCGGTTGTCATTTCATTTATCGCGTTGATTTCTTCGATATTTTGATTAATGGTATGCACCACCGTGGATTGCTCTTCCGTCGCCGTTGCAACTTGTGTATTACGATCAGAGATGTCGGTGATTCGTTCAGAAATACTGATTAATACCTCGACTGCTTCATCGGTAGAAGTAACCCCTTCTATGGTGACCGCTTTGCCCGCTTCCATAGCACTTACCGCGTCTTGTGCGTCACTTTGAAGCTGATTGATCATGCGCTGAATCTCTTCTGTAGAATCAGCCGTGCGTGAAGCTAGGTTTCTTACCTCATCAGCAACAACCGCAAAACCACGTCCCTGCTCACCAGCACGAGCAGCTTCAATTGCAGCGTTTAGCGCAAGTAAATTCGTTTGTTCAGAGATGTCACGAATTACACCCAGAATCGAGCCAATATCTTTGGTTGTCGATGCCAACTGCGTAACAACAATATTGGTTGTTTCAACATCATCGGCTAGGCGGCTGATCACCTCTTTTGCTTTCATCACAACTTCTCGACCAGTTTGAGTGTTATCTGAAGCCTGATTTGCCGTATCAGCAGCGGTAGCAGCGTTCGATGCAATTTCACTGATGGTCGCACCCATTTGGTTGATAGCTGCAACTACTTGAATGGTTTGATCACGCTGCTCTTGGCTGTTGTCGTGTGTGGATGTTGCTTTCGTTGACACACTTTCTGCCGCTTGACTTAATGAGCCACTGGTTAAAGCAACTTCTTTCATCGTGGCATGAATCTTCTCAATAAATCCATTAAAGCCTTTTGAAAGCTGAGCAATTTCATCATTACCCTTAATTTCAATACGCTGCGCCAAATCGCCTTCACCTTGCCCAAGGTCGGTAAAACGATCGGCAATCAGTCGGATTGGTTTCGTAATGCTGTTTGCCAACCATACGCCCATGAGGATGAATACAACGGCAACAATGATGGTCGTAAACAGCATTTTTTTAGCTGTCGCATTAAGGTCTGCGAATACTTCATCAACGGGAACCACGCCAATAACAAACCAGTTCATTGAAGGAACATACAAACTAGAAACAAAAGTATCCTGCCCTTCAAACTCCACATTAATTAGGTTGAAGCTATTTTTGTTCAACAGCGCACTTGCGTCACTACCAAATAGTTTAGTGATAGAAGTTTGGTTCTTACCTTGTTGGCGGTGTATTTGAATCTGGCCTTGTTCATTAGTGAGGAACACGTAACCCGTATCTTCAATTTTAAACCCATTGAGCAAAGCAACCATGTCTCCCATAGATTTAGAGAGACCTGACATTGATGTACCATTAAGATCTTGGAAATTGGCAAACATTTTCACTTCGCCATTTGCCTCTTGGAACACACTCACGGACGTTTCTTGACCAGACGACGTAAATCCAAAGAACCAAGCATCTTGCGTTCGGTTAAGTTGACGTAAGAATCCGTTTTGATTCCAGTAATATGCCGTTTGACGATTCGCTACCGACGCATCATTAAGACCATACTGTGATTTAACGTTATTGAGCTGCTGAACCAACTGAACTTCTACTGACGGATCACGGTCTGTATTAGATAGGGCTTCAACAATAAATTCGTTTGTAGCCAGCTGTTTTGCCGCTTGTTGCATTTCGACAACTTCGCGGTCAATTTCGGTATTGATTTGCTGCAACATCGCAGGTAGCTCGATGTCAATAAGACGATGGCTCAATACATCTCTCGCATGACGCTGAGCCATAACACCAACAATGATTGTTGATGCTAGAACAGCAAACGTAATGCCAAGTACAACCTTCTGTTTGATGCTCAAGGAATGAAGTTTCAACATATTCGGACCTTTTAAAAGAATCACTTGTTATTGGCCCCACAAGGGGAATCAGGTGCATATCTCATGACACGCACACCACGGAATCTTTATCGGCTCATATGTACAAAACTAGAGGCATTTCTCATTATATTATGAAAAATAAATGTAACACACTGTCAAATAAGCACTTTCAGAGATAGCACGTACTTGCAATTCTCTGTAGCGTCCCAATATTGAAAAGATAAATTGCAATAGAGCGTTGGAACTTTTTTCACATGGAAAATGACCAATACTCAACACGAAAATCACATGGATACCGAGAGTCCAAAGCATGCATAAATCTAACTTCGAAACTCTTCAGCAATACTTAGAGTCGCAGATCATCGGACAGCAAGATCTGGTAAAGCAACTGCTTGTTGCGCTTCTTGCGGATGGGCATATTTTAGTTGAAGGCCCTCCTGGGTTAGCAAAAACCCGTGCAGTAAAATCACTCTCAGACTGTGTTGAAGGCGACTTCCACCGCATTCAGTTCACCCCTGATTTGCTGCCAGCCGATTTAACCGGCACCGATATCTTCCGTCCCGAAACCGGAGAATTCACTTTCCAATCAGGTCCTATCTTCAACTCGCTTATTCTTGCGGATGAGATAAACCGTGCGCCAGCCAAAGTACAAGCGGCAATGCTTGAAGCAATGGCAGAGAAACAAGTCACAGCAGGTCGTCATACCTACCCGCTGCCAGAGTTGTTTTTGGTTATGGCAACTCAAAACCCGATAGAGCAAGAAGGGACCTACCCCCTTCCTGAAGCGCAGCTAGACCGCTTTTTATTGCATTTAGAAGTGGAATACCCAGATGCGGAGCATGAGCTATCTATCTTGCGTATTAACCGCGGAGAAGCAAAAGGCGAAGCAAAGGTTGAACGCCCAATGTTAAGCCAACAAGATATATTCACCGCACGTAAAGAAGTGTTGGATATTCATATGGCGGAAACGATAGAGCAGTACATCGTCCGTTTAGTTATGGCGACACGTCAAGCCAACAAATATGACACTGAGTTGGACAAGTGGTTGTCAATGGGTGTGAGTCCGCGTGCCACCATCGCTCTTGATCGCTGTGCACGTGCGCACGCTTGGCTTGCTGGTCGTGATTTTGTCTCTCCGGAAGATGTTCAAACCATGGCTTATCCGGTACTGCGCCACCGTTTATTATTGAGTTACCACGCTCAAGCTGAAGGCATTACGGCAAACCAGGTCATCGATAAACTGCTAAACCTTGTTGGCAGTGCATAAACGAGTGAGTGATATGTCCGCTACACATTCATTACCACCTCATGCGAATGGGGTGACATTAACCCTTGAAGAGCTGCTCCAATATCGCACTCAATCTGTACGTTGGTTACCACCAGCACAGAGTCTCTGGTCGCAGATGAGTGGTAACCATACCAGTCGCCAAAAAGGGCGAGGTATGGATTTTATGGAGGTGCGCCAATATCAACCTGGCGACGATATTCGCAGCATTGATTGGCGAGTCACCGCTAGGACCGGTAAAGCACATACGAAGTTGTTTGCAGAAGATAAAGAGCAAGCGGTCATTCTTTATCTTGATCTAAGTTCTAGTCTACATTTTGGATCTAAGTATGTACTCAAATCCGTTCAATTGGCCCACTTTGCCAGTGTTCTAATTTGGCTAACTCTAGCTAAAAAAGATCGCATCGGCGCAGTGATTGATGACGGACATCAATGTCTTGAATTTCGCCCCTCTTCTTTACAAAGACAAGGGCTGCGGATTCTTAACGCCATAGTCGACATACATAATGCGCAAGTAACTCGTACTGCAAGCAACGACACTCGTACACTACCGTATGCACAAGTATTGGAGACACTTCATACGCTAACCCCAAAAGGCAGCGAATTGATTATGCTCAGTGATTTTGCCCACGTAACACCAACGGAACTGGCACAACTACGTCGACTCAAACAACACAATAGCGTAAGGGCTGTTCAGTTTTATGATCCGTTAGAAAGAGGCGAAACAGACTTTAGAGGTCAAGTGAAAGCTTCGGATGGGCTGCATAGTCAATGGTTTAACTTTGGCTCTAAAGGACAACGAAGAGAACTCGAAAGCCACTTTACCCAACATCAAGAAACCATTAAGCAGCAATGCCATTCAATAGCAATTCCATTTAACACGCTATCAAGTGGCCGGCCCTTAATTTCACAATTAAGCTAACAAACTGACAAGCAGTATTTATTAAGCAGTAATAATAATGACAACAAACAACCAAAGCCTAGACCTTGAACCTTTGATTTTGCCAAACGCACCGGATTGGTTTCCGCTCGCTTGGGGATGGTGGGTGGTGCTTGCAGCTACCTTGCTCTTCATTTTCGGCATTTGTCTTTATGTGAGATGGCGTAAAAAACACTTACGCGCAAAAAAGACAGCATTAACACTTTTAACTCAACCTACCGCGCCTCATACCCCCTCTTCTGCTCTGGAAATATTGCGCCAGGCAGCATTGAGTTACTTTCCGCGTGAAGAGATCGCACCATTAACCGGAATCGCTTGGTATGAATTTCTCGATAGCCATACCAAAGAGACTCGATTCGTAGACAAACAACATCAGTGGCAAGAAGCGTTATATCAGAATTCCTCCCAAGGGCAGCATCAAAGCTTGGTAGACGATTGTGTCTTTTGGATAACCTACGCTTTGCCACCAAAGAAAAAGGCAAATAACCGTGACTGAGCAAACACTCATAGCCGCTCTTGCCCAATGGCTAAACATTGAATTTGTCTGGTGGTGGGCACTGTTTTTGTTGCCCATCCCCTGGCTGGTATACAAGTTCCTGCCACAAGAATCTCAACAAGCCGAGATCAAATTGGCGTACTTACCAACCAATGAGAATCGCAGCAAGCCTAAGCAAGCGCTGCAAAAAGCACTTTCAATCGCGATCTGGGGCCTTCTTGTCGTCGCTTGTGCGCGTCCAGTTTGGTTTGGCGATCCCGTTGAATTCCAACCCAAGTATCGGGACTTGATGTTAGTCGTCGATCTGTCCGGTTCGATGCAGCAGGAAGACATGGAACTCAACGGCGAATATATCGATCGCCTCACAGCAGTCAAAAAAGTTCTGTCTGATTTCGTAGCAAAGAGAAAAGGTGACCGTCTCGGAGTTGTTTTGTTTGGCGACCATGCTTATTTGCAAACACCACTCACTGCAGACCGCAAAACCGTCATGCAGCAGATTAATCAAACCGTCATCGGCTTGGTTGGTCAACGAACCGCCATTGGTGATGGTATTGGTTTAGGCACAAAAACCTTTGTAGACAGTGATGCTCCGCAACGAGTCATGATTTTGCTCAGTGACGGCAGCAATACTGCAGGGGTGCTCGAGCCGCTAGAAGCAGCGGAAATTGCGAAAAAATACAACGCCACTATTTACACCGTGGGCGTGGGCGCTGGTGAAATGATGGTGAAAGAGTTTTTCATGACTCGCAAAGTCAACACCGCAGCCGACTTAGATGAACAAACACTGACTAAAGTGGCAGAGGTGACAGGTGGACAATATTTTCGAGCGCGAGATACGGGGGAGCTCGAAAAGATTTATGACACCATCAACCAGCTAGAACCCGTATCTAGCGACACACAAACTTGGCGCCCACAGTCTGAATGGTTTCCATATCCATTAAGCGCTGCATTTGTATTATCGGTATTGTTATTCCTATTAAGGAGAAAACATGGCTGAGTTTATTTTCCTCAATCCTTATTGGCTTTTGGGGCTCATCGTGATCCCTATCGCACTCTTGCTTAATCACAAATTTAGAGCCCAAAAGTCCACACTGATTGCCCCTCACCTAGCACGGATGCTCGGACAAAACACACAGTCTAAGCATTACTTCACTCTATGGGGTTTAGCTTGGGCAATAACTTGCATTTCATTAGCGGGGCCAAGCTGGCAGTCCAATGCTCGACCAAGCTTTGAGTTAAACCAAAACCGTATCTTGGTACTTGATATGTCTCGCTCTATGTTTGCTACAGACATCAAACCCAATCGGCTAGCACAAATACGTTATAAGGCGCTCGATTTGCTGCCAAAATGGAAAGAGGGAGCCACTGGACTTATTGCTTACGCTGGCGATGCCTATAACTTAAGTCCACTGACAACTGATTCCAGCACGCTTGCTGGCATTATCGAAAATTTGTCACCAGAGCTGATGCCTTTTCAAGGAGCAAACCTGCCTGCCGCGATTGAACTTGCGATCAACCAGTTTTCTCAAGCCGGCACGCAACAAGGCGATATCATCGTGTTAGCGGATGATCTTGATACGTCAGAGCTGTCTCGCGCGTTAGATTTAGTCCAAGGTACAAAGTTTCGCATTTCTGTTCTTGCCGTCGGGACTCCTAACGGTGCGCCTATCGCGCTGCCCGATGGCTCTCTGCTAAAAACTGCACAAGGCACTACCGTCGTAGCGAAAACAAATCTGAAAAATCTACAAACGCTAGCGAATAAGACTGGCGGTCTATTTGTTCCTATTCAGCACACCAACCGTGATGTTGAAAACATCGCGGCCTTTACCAATAACATTGGTAGCCAGCTTTCTGCGACCCAAAGCGAAGAAGTTAAAACTGATTCTCGTCTCAACAGTGGCTTTTGGTTACTGCCGTTGTTACTTCTTCCTGCGGCTTTACTGTTTCGACGCGGCCTGATTTGGATGGTAGTTGCGGCTGTAGTCCCAGTAACGTGGACACCGCATGCAGAAGCTAATCCGTTCTTAAATGCCGACCAACAAGGAGCGGAACTATACAAGCAAGGTGAGTATGAACAGGCGCAAAACCTATTTACAAACCCAAGCTGGAAAGGAGCCGCCAGTTATCAAAAAGGTGACTACGAAGCCGCTATCGAAGCATTTTCTCATGATGCCTCCCTTAACGGCCGCTATAACCTCGCCAACTCGCTCGCTCAAAATGGTCAATTAGAAGATGCGGCTGATTTGTATAAAAAACTGCTAGAGGAAAAGCCTAACTTTGAAGCCGCGAAGAAAAACCTATCGGTTGTAGAAGAAAAGCTAAAACAGCAACAGCAACAGCAACAGCAACAGCAACAGCAACAGCAACAGCAACAGCAACAGCAACAGCAACAGCAACAGCAACAG